>PLGI01000035.1 GCA_003139775.1 Syntrophaceae bacterium
CCCCGCGCCATGATGGTCAGGTCGGACTTTTGCCGAGCAAAAAGAATGGAGAATGCGCTTGCTACCGAATTCATGTCTGAAGACAAAAATCTAAACTTCACATTTTGTGGTCAATATTTAATTGACATTCAAGACCCAAAAATCTATATTTCCAACATAAATAAACCATGTCCTATCAATCAATTACCACAGAGCATATTGTCATCGGCAATGATAAGAAGGGAAAAAAGAAACGTAAACGGCCACATGAATTAAACATATCTATTAATTAAAAAGGAGTCTTTTTTTATGAAACTTGCTGAGAAGCGAGTTGTTGTTACCGGCGCATCTTCTGGTATTGGATGGGAACTTCTTCACATACTTCTTGATGAAGGTTGCATGGTGGTTGCCGCAGCGCTAGACATAGAGAAAATAGACCTGGAGCATAAAAACCTCCATCTAAAGAATTGCGATGTATCAAAAAATGAAGAGATCGATGAGCTGTTCGCCTATGCTTTAAACCTCATGGGGGGAATCGATATATTCATCGCCAATGCCGGATTTGCTTATTATGAGCGGCTTGAGACCCCAGATTGGGAACATATAACAACCATTTTCGATACGAATGTCATCAGTGTTTTCTATAGCGCTGTGAAGATGAAACAGCTAAACGGCAACGAGCCGTTCAACTTTGTCTGCACGGCAAGTTCGATGGGACTGCTATCCCTGCCCGGTTATGCCCTTTACAGCAGCACCAAGGCAGCCATTCATAGTTTCAGCGAAGCCTATCGGTTCGAACTGGCAAAAAACCAAGTTCTCCAAGTGGTCTACCCCATCGCGACTAAAACCAATTTTTTTCACAACACAGGGAGCCCCACCCCTTGGCCGACACAGAGCGCCTCATATGTGGCGACATGCATCGTCAGGGGAATTGAATGCGACAAAAAGCGGATATTTCCTTCCAAGACATTCTTAATAACCAAGAAGTTGTTTCCGTTTATCCTGAAATGGTACCAGAAATGGGAAAACAAAAAATTTCAGCGCCATACTTGCAATAAGGAGTAAATATTATGATTGAAGTCCCCCGACATCCTGCGCCATGGCATTTAACCGGCAAGGGCTATATTCTCTTTTACAGGCTACAGAAGATTTTTATCGAGAATCATGGCAATATACCGGAGTTCTTACAAGGTAAATTCACAGGCGGATTCGGATGCGTTATGCTGGTGGATTATGCAACTTCGGATGCTGGTCCATACGGTGAATTGCTTTTCATACCGGGGAAATTCCATCACGAAGGGAAAAAACTCAACACCATAAGCAAAATATATGTTTCCACCATCGACAGTGTAGTCAATGGCAGGCGCAATTGGGGAATACCTAAGGAACAGGCGGAATTTGTGTTTGACCAGATTGATGAACATCATGAACATATTTTGATAACAAAAGGAACTCAGCCGATCGCAGAATTTTCCATTCGTTCTGGAGGGCTTTCTTTTCCGGTGAACACCAGGCTTATGCCATTTCCCTTGGTGCAGAAGCATGAGAATGAATATTTTTATACGACGTTCACAGGAAAGGGAAAAGGCAAATTTGCGCACATTGAGAAGATATCGATTAACGATAAGCTGTTTCCAGATGTCTGTTCGTGCAAGCTTTTAATAGCCGTGAAGGTTGAGCCTTTCTTCATCGAATTTCCAAAACCGGAGATCGGTAATTCATAATTCTGGAAGCTATCTTTCCTCCAACTTATGGGGATGTATCAAATCGATAGTGGAAATTCGCCATGGACTTTCACGAATGATCAGATGCGAAGAGTGAATATGACCATGGTAGGGCGAGCGGGTCAAATCTGTGCTTGGCTCATTAGCTATGTCAAATACAACATTTCAAATGTAATGATCAAAACATGACAGGACTCTGCAATCCATTGGTGATGAGTTTGAAGAACTCCTCGGAGATATGCTCGATACTCGGCTTTTTACGTTTTCCTTTTTTCACAATAAAGTAATAGTAAGCGATCCGTAAAAATGCGCCAACTATAATATTAGCCATCACATCAGTCCATATCTTTCCGGAAAAAACCAGCTTGAACCGCTTTTTTAAGCTCATCGGTGACATAATTCAGCATCTTCTGCTCGAATCTCTCGATATACGGTTCAAAAATATCGTTAATGCCGGGTCCAATACGAAGATAAATATTGCACAGTTCTTCGTTAAGTTTAAAAAAATTATGGCTGCGGGTAATTAGTGCCTGAAAGTAACTCTGCAGATCTTTATAGCTTGGATCTGTTGTAGCTTTCAGCACAATTTTCTCCCAATCATCAAGGAATCTTTCGAGAATAGAGATGAACAAATCTTCCTTGTTCTTGAAATATAAGTAGAAGGTACCCTTTCCAAGTTTTACCTCCCGCAAGATATCTTCCACATGGGTTTGGTAATAGCCGTTCCGGGCAATAAGCTTCTTTGCACCATCAAGAATCTGATTTTTTCTTAACTCACCTTTCATGCTTCTTTCCTATCAAATATTGAAATATTCTATACTTTGAAAGAAGCGAAAACGTTCATTGAAAAATGGCGCATGGAATACAATACGTTCAGGCCACACAGTTCTTTGAATTACCGTCCTCCAGCGCCAGAGGCGTACCTGAATTGAGAAATAAAAAATGCCTGAATCCTAACTTAACATGTGGTACAAGGATTTGGTGCAGATCACTTGGCGTAAATATTATCGTCGAGGATCTGGGGGTAAAGAAGAACTGGAAGTAACGTGGGTAAAATAAATGGGGTATGTTCCGACATGATTCATAATGTAACGCTACCACTGGAGGTACAATAGGGCAAATCGGTTTTTATCAGATACATGGTTTGATGAAGCTAATAAGATTTCCGAATCAATGGGCACAATAAAACTTCCTGAAAAACTGGTAGGATTTATCCTTAATATGAACGTGACAGGAGGCCCTGAAGGTGATAAGAAAATTCACTTCACCGAGGGTAGATTTGTGAAGGGGCACCATAACGCCGCGACAACTATGCTGACTCTTCCCTATGAACTATGCTACAAGGCGCTGTTGCAGAATGACACCAAGGTGGCCATGAAGGGATTTCTCATCAGGAAGATCAGGGTCAAAGGTGATATGACCAAAATGCTCACTCTGGCAAGCATAAAGTCCGAGAGGAACCTTGAGTCCCTTAGGTTAAAAACGCTTGAAATGACAGGACCAGTCGCCTGAGGATATCCGGGAACAGAAATAAGGAAAGTAGGCTCAATTATCTTGATCCCCTCGCGGCATATTTCAGTGTTACCCTCTTTCAACTGGTGATCTCCAGTTCTCTCTATTTCATGAATCTATTGACTCGTTCTAGGTAACCTCATTAAATAGGATTCTTGTCTTTTATTTCATTTTCAAAAGTCAGAAGTGCGGAAGGGAAGGGCGCGAGGCTGCGCGAGATCACACCCTG
>PLGI01000117.1 GCA_003139775.1 Syntrophaceae bacterium
TGTACCTGACGAATCATTTCCGAGCGGTGATTGATGTTAAGCCTCTCAACCACTGTCTTTTTTTTAACTAAATAACTACAATAATAAGGATGAACTGCTTTCCTTATACAACGCATACATTAAATTGTAAAGAATTACGACAATGCTTTAAAATAGTAATAATGACAGATAATATTAGATTGATGATAAAACAGTGTTCTGTAAAAGTCACAGTCGTGTCAGAATGTTTTACAAAATGTAAATCATAATTAGTGCCACATTAAATCAATATCTTATCTAACAATACCACAAAAAACCACCTATAAAAGCCTGTTGTTGCTCTCTTAAACTGTTGGAATACTTTACATGTTCTGAAGGTTTAAAAATGACCGGCATGCTGCGAATAAAATTGTATTTAAAATAGTTGATTGATTTCATAATGATATAGAAATAATAACAACAATATGTTTTACGGTATATTATTTGTGTAATTTAACTAAAACAATGTAAAATAGAATAAAGAAATGGAGGAAATAAACTATGAAGGCAACATTTAAGATATTTTTTGCGGCATTTCTGCTGGTTATTTTTGTTCCTTTTATCGCCCACGCCTCAGGTCTGTCATGGACAAACACATCCCTGAAAGACCTGGCGAACGGTACTGATTATACCTGGAAGGTGGATAATGGGGGGCTGGGGTATATCGGCTGATGAATACATCGTCAGTGCCTGTCTTGATATTACAGCGTTAAACAACTGGCTAGAGCCGGAAGCTGACTATATGAACATTTATTTATTGAACAATCCTTACAGCAATCCCACCCACTGGCCAACAAAATCATTGTTGACTACATTTATGGATCAAAACTCATATACAGAGACCTACCAGGACTGGGAAATAGTAGGGCAAACTTGTACTGGTAGCGGACATCACAGACATTGCATACCTAGATATTGCTGGGTAACGAAGACCAGGACGGTAAATCCGGCGGAAGATTTCCATTATGATCTGACGAGTGCCCAGATTGCGGTGTTAACAGGATATTTGTCTGACGGTAAATTTGGCCTTGGTTTTGATCCCAACTGCCATTACGATGATACGGGGATGACTTTCACAATCGTTACAAATAAAATTTCCAAAGTTTCCGAACCCGCCACCATGCTCCTTCTTGGTATTGGTCTGATTGGGTTGGCAGGGGTTAGGAGAAAATTTAAAAAGTAACTAAACACAGAAACGATTTATTGCAGAAAGGCAGCGTAAATTAGCTCTGTCTTTTTTTTATGAGATAACTATTACGGTCTGAAAGGTTGTATTAATTTACAGAATGAGAAAAACAACACTAACAAGAAATCTGCACATCCGTATTTTTAAGAAAATATTTGTTTATAATACTTACAACAAAATACTTTGTAACGATATCATAATTTGAGTATTTAAATAAGAAACACACATAACGAAAATAAGTTTTATGTTCTGTGAATCCTCTCATCCGTCACCTCTAATAAGAACTTCTTAACTGGACAATTTATGTCTACAAGACATGATATATTATGTCTTGTAGACATATCTTCAATTACCCTTGCCATATAGACGGGGACTCATTATATTGTAATACGAGGTGAGATTATGAAAAATAGATATTCCCCTATTTTGGTAATCATCTTGGTGTTTGGACTTGTATGGATATTTTTACTTACGACTGTCATGACTGAGCAAAAGAAAGGAGGAAAGATCATGGATAAAAAAACAATGGTGGAAGATGCTAAGAAAAAGATGACTCCACTTCAGTGCGATGTAGCTTTTGGAAACGCTACGGAGGCTCCTTTCAAAAACGATTACTGGGACAACCATCGAGAAGGGATTTATGTAGATATTGTGTCGGGGGAAGCGCTTTTCAACTCTTCAGACAAGTTTGATTCCAGTTCTGGATGGCCTAGTTTTACCCGACCCATCGAAAAAAAAGTCGTGTTTGAAAAGTCGGACAATAGTAATTTTATGAAGCGGAGAGAAGTAAGAAGCACAAAGGCGGATATTCATCTGGGACATGTTTTTGACGATGGCCCGGCTCCAACCGGTCAGAGGTACTGCATAAATTCTGCGTCATTAAAATTCATCCCGAAGGAAAAAATGGCGGAATCGGGGTATGGTGATTACTTATATTTATTTGCCGATAAATCCGCACGGAATACGGAAACGGCGATATTTGCTGCTGGTTGTTTCTGGGGAGTGGAGGAGTATTTCAGCCGTGTAAAAGGAGTAATAAAAAGTGAGTCCGGCTATACCGGAGGGATTAAGAAAAACCCCACTTACGAGGAAGTCTGCACTGGTAAAACGGGGCATGCCGAATCTGTTCGGATCATTTTTGACCCGAAGGTGGTAAGTTATGAGAAACTGCTTCAGCATTTTTGGGAAATACACGATCCCACGAGTTTAAATAAGCAGGGCAATGATACAGGCAGTCAATACCGATCCGCCATATTTTACACTAATCCGAAGCAGGAGACGATAGCAAAGGCCTCTTTGGAGAAATTGGCAAAATCCGGCAAACATTCCTCAAAAATAGTCACGGAGATTTTACCGGAAAAAGAATTTTATTTAGCAGAAGAATACCACCAAGACTATTTAAAGAAGAACCCTCACGGTTACTGCCATATCGATCTGAGAAAAGCCACCAAGGAATGATCCTCTAAAGAGTGCTTTATTTTATCCAGTCCAACGAAGACTGTATGTTAAATTAGAGTTCAGCAGTTTTGTGTTTCTTTCCGGATTAAAACATACATGACAGCATTCAGT
>PLGI01000019.1 GCA_003139775.1 Syntrophaceae bacterium
ATCTGCGATAGGAAGAATACAAATTGCTTCAAGTGGGACTTCATTCAATCTATCTTTGGGAATGATGATGTGATACCAATGTGGGTAGCCGATATGGATTTCCCCGTTGCTATACCTATTGTTGAAGCGCTGAAAAGACGCGCTGAACATGAATTTTATGGATATACAAAGGCGAGTACCGACGTTATCCAGTCCGTAGTCGATCGTATGTGGGATAAATATGCCTGGAAGATAAAACCGGAATGGATTGTTTTTACTCCAGGGGTTGTTCCCGCACTGAACATTACTGTGAGAATGTTGACCCATCCAGGTGATGAGATTATTCTGCAGGAACCTGTGTACTACCCGTTTTTTCCTGCCGTTACTTTTAGTGGATGCCAGATTGTAAATAATCAACTGAAACTCATAAACGGACGTTATGAGATGGATTATGAAGATCTGGAACATCAATTTCATGCCAGAATTGGTATGCTTCCTGTTCCAAACCGGATCAAAGCTATTATGCTCTGTAATCCACATAATCCAGTGGGGCGCCTTTGGAGCAAGGAAGAACTAACCAAGTTGGGTGATATTGCCATAAAACATGATGTCGTTGTTATTTCCGATGAAATTCACTGTGAACTTCTCTTCAAAGACCATCTACATACGCCGTTTGCTTCAATATCTGAGGAATTTGAGCAGAACTCCATCGTGTGTATGTCACCCAGCAAGACTTTTAACCTTGCCGGCCTCGAAGTATCTTCAATCATAATACCTAATAAAAAACTCCGTCATCTTTTTATCAACACTAGGACCGGCATTTTACCCGAACCTAATCTTTTCGGCTATACAGCTCTGGAGGCAGCCTATCGGTTCGGAGATGAATGGCTGGATCAGCTTCTAGATTATTTGCAGGGCAATCTGGACTTCCTTCTGAAATATTTTGCCAATAGAATTCCAAAAATTAAAGTTATCAAACCGCAAGGGACATATCTTATCTGGCTGGATTGTCGTGATCTTGGCATGGACGATATGACATTGAGAAACTTCATGCGGGACAAGGCCAAAGTGGGATTTGACGACGGCTTTCTTTTTGGCTCCGGTGGCTCAGGATTTCAGAGGATGAATATCGCTTGCCCCCGTCCAATTATTGAGGAAGCATTGATAAGAATAGAAACGATGGTTAACAAACTGTAATTTTAGCCATTAAGTCAGCTTTGCTTATGCCACTTAAAATAATCCGGCTCAAAGTTACTTCTTGGGCGCTGTACTCAAGGATTTCTTTTTAACTTCCTGTTCGTCCGACCGCATATGCGGTCGGACGAACGGAGCCGCGTCTGAAAGTCGCTGTTCAACCGCCTGCGGCCAGCAGTTCAGCCGCGGCTCCGTTATCCACAAAAAGTAACTTTTAATGAATATGCATGTTTCAATCGGAAAAAATCAAACAGCGAAGGGATATTAAAATAACAAAAATACCCAACAGGAGGTATCGTGAAAAAGTATACGGAGAGAGAATCTGTTTCAAAAGTTTCTGCTAGATCAAAATTTGACCCCTGTTTTGGAAGTGCCATTGATACAATTGAAGCTCTTAGGTCTGGTTTGATTTCATCGAGAGAACTCACGGAGTATGTTTTTAGACGGATAAAAAAGCATAATGTAAAAATAAACGCGTTTGTGACCTTGAATGAAGAAAAAGCAATGGCGCGTGCCATGGAAGCAGATGAAGCTATGGCTACTGGAAAGATTTGGGGACCATTACATGGTCTGCCAATACTTATCAAAGACGCATTCTACACAGCCGGATTGAGGACCACATGTGGCGATAAGGAACTCGAAAATTATATTCCCCAGGAAGACGCAATTGCAGTTGGCCGACTGCTGAAGGCGGGCGCCATTATTATAGGCAAGACCAATACGCCCATCGGTCAGAACGATATCCAGACGTACAATCTAGTTGCCGGTACCACGAATAACCCTTGGGATGTTAACAGAACCTCCGGCGGTTCGACAGGGGGTGGAGCGGCAGCTCTGGCTGCTGGTTTGGGCTTTCTCGAACTTGGGGCTGATCTCGGTGGTTCAATACGCACACCAAGCAACTTCTGTGGTGTCTTTGGACATAAGTCCAGCCTGAATATTGTACCCGTGCAGGGGATGATCCCCCCAATGCCGGGGCTGATACCATCTTCCGTCGATCTGACGGCTGGATTTGACTTGGCTGTAATCGGGCCTATGGCCCGCTGTGCCCGAGACTTAAAATTGGAGCTCGAAATTATTTCCGGACCAAGTCCGGAACAGGCGACAGCTTATAGCTGGGCACTTCCACCTGCCCGTAAAATTAATCTTAAAGAGTATCGGATCGGTTTTGTAACAAATGATCCTTTCTGTCCGGTTATTCCAGAAATTAGCATTATGTTGTCAAATACTATTGAAGCATTACGCAAACAAGGTATTCAACTACAAGAAGGATGGCCCGATGAAGTTAATCCTGATAAAATTTATGATATTTATTTACGGCTGCTTGGTGCTACAGTTTCCAGGATCATTCCTGAAGAAGGCATCAAGCTCATGAAGATGTTATTTGATATGCCTTACGGGTATTATTACAAGACATTCGTTGAAGGAATCACATCTTCCCACAAAGATTGGTCTTTATGGAGCATAACACGGCTTTTAATCAGGGCAACATGGCAGGAATATTTTAAAAAATTTGATGCCTTCATAATGCCCGCCAATTTTGTTCCTGCTTTTGCTCATGATCATGATCCCAATGTGTTTGGCCGCATCATAGCAACTCCAGATGGCCAGCGGTTTTATGGAGAAGTATACAAGTGGATCTCCATTGCGACACTGACTGGATGCCCGGCAACCGGGGTCCCGATCGGACGAACGAAAGATAATATGCCTGTAGGAATACAAATCATGGGCCCGTTTCTTGAAGATGCCACAACCATTGATCTGGCTACGAAAATAGAGGAAATAATAGGAGGGTTCGTACCCCCTCCAGAATATGGGGATTGATCTCTCTGAATATTCTTCTACCTTGTTTCAATCTAGGCCACTATTTATGCCTCTCTCAAATAGCCTTTTTAGGGAGATGAACAGACCAATCTGAGAGACTTTTTCTTTCAAACCATAATTAGTAACATCGCGGTTTATCAAAATCATCTAGTTGTAACTCAGTAAGGACTTCTTCCTCAGTAGTCAATAAAATATCGATGAAGATAGATGTCCAACATTTCAAGTAATAACCAATATATAATAGCCAATATTCCCTTGACCTACAAGTCCGTTGCTGCTTATGCTCCCTCCGTCAAAGGCAATGCCTTATCAAAATCAAACCGCGAAGTAAGAATTCTGCTTTCATTTAAGCAAATGAAAAGGGGTTCCGGGAAACCGGCAATTCCTTTTTTTCCCATACTGGTAAAAAAAACAGACAGGACCCTTTCCGATCCTGCCTGAATCATAACGAATTTAATTAGAGCTATTTCTTCATTGGACCTGCAGGCGGCCGTAACATGTCCATATTCTGAGACTCACTCTGCTTGATCAGCTTTGCCATTTGTGAATCCGGTGATACTGGCTCGATGAGGGAAATTGAACTGGCGTTGATGTACATCATATTGGGGGCATGGGGTTCCATGCTGCGTTTGAAAAGACCTGCCTTCATTTGCTTCGTTTCTGGATCCATCTGCTGACGGATGTAAAAAACATTCTTAAGTACAGGATACGCCGAGCCCGCCTTCTCTATTTTTCCAATAAAGTACTGGCCATTGTTCATAACAACAAGCTGATATTCCGTAGTGAAAGTGAGATTTTCCTTCGTACCACCCTGTTTGTCACATCCCTGGAAAAGCATCATTGCACCCAGAACCACGAGTGCGACCAAAAACAACCCTGTAAACTTTCTTTCGTTAACCATTTTCATCTCCTTTAATCATTCTTTATTCACAACAGTAAAATGCCCTCTTGCTGACCTCATCTCTTTATAAATTGACGTGGTATTCAATATATTAAAGTATATGGTCTGTCAAACAAGATTGTCAAGGGAGTTATCATCATTAATCAATCCCGCGACTTGGAATCC
>PLGI01000031.1 GCA_003139775.1 Syntrophaceae bacterium
CGTTATCCTCTGCTTCACGGGATAATTCGACCTACAAGCTTCAGTCGCAGATGACCTCACGTGATCTTCAGGTTATCAGGTTATGCACTTTGTTTCTGAAACGTGGGTCTCATTATTATAGGGAGCCCCCTCCGGCTCCTGCCGGAGGGGGCTCCACTCCAATTCAATAATTTTTGATTTATTATTTATTTTCTTATTGCAACAGCATCGATCTCTATAAGTGCTCCTTTGGGTAATACGCTCGCTTCAATGGTTGACCGCGCCGGTGGTTCTTGAGGAAAAAAATCGGCGTATATTTCATTAACGGCAGGAAAATCGGCAATGTTTTTTAAAAAAATTGTTGTTTTGACGATATTAGACATATCCAAGCCAGTTTTTTCCAGTATCGTTTGTATATTAATGAGAACTTGTCGGGTGGCTGTTTTAATATCGTTGATGATTTCACCGGTTGCCGGATCAATTGGCAGCTGTCCGGAAATAAAAATAATGTCGTTGGCTTCCACGGCGGCGGAATATGGTCCAAAAACGGGAAATTTATTTGAGGAAATAATATTTTTCTTCATGAGTATTAATTATTTTTCAACGTTGCTTCTTAATTTCAATATTAGGAACAAAGTAAATTTAAACCATCTGCAGCATTCTTTCTATGGAGAGCCGCGCTTTTCCCATAATATCCGGCGGCACTGTAATTTCATAAGATAAATCTTCAAGCGACCAAAGAACTTTCTCCAGGGTGATTCGTTTCATATTGGGACAAACAGCCATCTCTGTTGCCGGATAAAAATTTTTATCCGGATTTTCTTTTCTCAGCCTGTGAATTATACCGGTTTCTGTGCCGATAATAAATTCCGTATCCGGAGCTTTTTGGATATATTTACTCATTCCTTCAGTAGAAGTAACAACATCGGCTAGTGCCGTAACTGTTGGTCTGCACTCCGGATGTACAATAACCTTGGCTTTCGGATGCAGTCTTTTGGCTTGCATAATATTTTCCGGTAAGATTTTAGCATGGGTTGGGCAATATCCTTCCCAAATAACGAAATTATGTTTCACTTGCGCAGAAACGTACTGGGCCAAATATTTATCGGGAATAAAAATAATTTCTTTATCCTTATGATTGAGCAAAATATTTTGGACAATTTTTAGAGCGTTAGCGGAAGTGCAGCAATAATCGCAATGGGCTTTTACTGAGGCGGAAGTGTTTACATAGCAGACGGTTACAGCATCAGGATGTTTTGCCTGAAGACACTTTAAGCCCTCGGCATCAATCATATCGGCCATCGGACAACCGGCATTTTTATCCGGAAGTAATACAATTTTTTGCGGAGATAATATCTTCGCGGTTTCCGCCATAAAATGAACGCCGCAAAAAACTATTATTGCGGCATCTGTCCGCGCCGCTTCAATGCTTAATCCTAATGAGTCACCTATAAAATCGGCGATATCTTGAACTTCAGGAAGTTGGTAATTGTGAGCCAGAATAACGGCATTTTTTTCTTTCTTTAGTTTTTTTATTCTATCAACAATATTCATCATTTATTTGTCGCCTTATTATACCACAAATCTTGTTCTTTGGTTCATACCGGTGGTTTAGTAGCAATTAAGTCAGAAAAAATAATTTGTCAAGAAATATGGCAAAGAGGGGCTGTTGACCGGGGGCGCTTGCCCCCAAGTGACCTTTAGGTTATTTAGGGTATTTGAACAGCCCCCAAACATTTGGTTTTTCAACAATCCTAGGGAAGACGCAAAGCAGGATCTTCTATTGTTTCATTTTTACCGGCATTATTCTCCGGCTTGAATTTTGTATTGGAAAAGATAAAGATCTGGTCTCCAGATGACACATCCTTGGCATTGGAGATACCGTTCCAGATCATTATTGCTTTAACCGACACATTAAAATGTTTAGCGATAGTGGATAGATTGTCTCCTTTTTTAACCGTGTAAACAGATTTTACTTTTTCATCAAGCCATTGCTTCAGAAGATTTTCATATCTTTCGGAAAATCCGGAGGCCGCACCTTTAGGCAGCAAAAGATCATATTTACCGGCAGGCAGATAATAATTCTTTATATGGGGATTAAGGTCCTTAATTACTTTAAAATAAGTATTTGCCGCCTGGGCAATGATATACAATGGCACCGGCTGATTCGCGGTTATTTCTACACGATCAAATTGCACCGGTTTATAAAGATCTTCCTCGGTCAAATAATATCCGTATTTTTCCGGATTAGACAGGATGATCTTTGCTGCTAAAATTCTAAAAATGTACCTTTGCGTTTCCTGATTTAAATAAAGCTGATAATAATTGTTCACTTTTTGCACCAACATTTCCGTTTTCAGACCTTCCTCACCCATGTTATAAGCGGCTACAGCCAGAGTCCAGGAACCGAAAAGCGCGTAAAGGTCTTTGAGGTAAGCTGTTGCTGCTTCCGTAGAAGTAAAAAAATTGCGCCGTTCATCAATATCATTATTGATTTTCATTCCGTATTTAATGCCTGTGTTTTCGATAAACTGCCAAAATCCAACAGCTCCTTTATTTGATGTTGCGAGCGGCTTCAGAGAGCTTTCGGCTATGACGATATATTTTAAATCGTCGGGCAGGGAATTATTTTTTAAAACTTTTTCAATATGAGGAAAATAACGATTGGCGCGTTTAAGCCATAAAATAACATCGTCGCTGTTATCCAGAGATACAAGCAATTCTCTTTCCAGCCGTTCTTTTACGTCCGGATCACTAAGCGGAACCGGCTCATTGCAGAAGTTCAGAGGTTCGCTGATTTTAAGCGCATTGATAAGGGATTGTCCAACTGACTGGTGCCACCCTGTCTGTGCCTCTACGTTAATTGTACCGGCAATTATTATTGTGACGATTAAAATTACTCTTGGTAATTGATATAAATAGTTCAAGGCGGTTACTCCTGTAATTGGGTTTCTTTATTTTACAAGGGAATAGGTGGGTTTGTCAATTTACTTCGAAAGATGATTAATTCATCACTAGGCGGTTTCAACGCGGTTTCGTCCACCATTTTTGGCCCGGTAAAGGGCTTCGTCTGCACGGGCAATAATATCATCAACACCTTCCCGCATTCTATATTCCGAAAGGCCGATGGAAACGGTAATCTTAAAATCGGAGCCAATGTTTGGAAACGGGATTTTTTCGATGTTGGTACGCACACGTTCGGCGCCGATAAGCGCCCCATTGATACCCGTTTGCGTCAGTACGATCAGGAATTCCTCGCCGCCATAGCGTGCGCAATATTCCGTGTTGCGCATGGTGGTTTTCATTGTGGTGGCGACGGCCTGCAATACCGCATCACCTACCAGATGTCCATAGATGTCGTTTACATTCTTGAAGTGGTCAATATCCAGCATGGCAAGACAGAAGATGCCTCCGCCGCGTAATGAACGATTTTTTTCGTAATCAAGGAATTCCAGGACATGGCGACGGTTGAACAGGCCGGTCAGTTCATCGCGGATCGCCATTTCCCTGATGATCGCGATGGATTTCGCCTGTTCCGATTTACTGATGCTCAGATTCTGGCGAAGAGAGCTGATATATCCGCCGATGACGGAAAAAGCCATCAGGACAAGGGCCAGGACGCCCAATTGGAGATATTCAATATGAAAATTGACGCCTTGAGGACGGTATATCTGGAGCAGAGCGATATCGCCTCCGTACGTCAGCAGGGTAAAAAGACTAATATATAAAAAACCGCGGGTATTGAGGCGGAAAATTCCGAACAGAAGGATAATGACGTAAATCAGCAGCAGAACGCCGCGAGCCTCATTTGCAAAATACATTCCATACATCACTAGGAGAATGGCAAAGGAGATCTGGATGGCAGTAAGACTGGGATCGGCCATTTTTAGATTCAGTCCCGTTCGTAAGAATATATAAAGGGTAATGTTGAAGATGGGAATGAAGATCAGGAATCCGGCAATGGCCTTCCATTCCATGAAGCCGGCCAGATAGGAGACATACGCAAGAGACGCGCAAAAGATGGAGGTGGCAAATGCCATGAAAAAACGGCGGATGCGCAACGCCTGTTTCCGATCATCCTTGGGGATGATGGAAAAATGGATAAACTTGAGAAGGACTTCCTTTTTCATATTGAAAGTATATGAAGAATAATCTTGTGTGTCAATGAAATACTGTCCACAAGGGAACATGCCGATATCATGTCATGAGTGGTTTGTTGAAGCTTCTGTCTAAGACGCCGTTCTTTTCCATCTGGGCGTTCCATAGAGCCTGATTGATAAAAGGAATAACCTGGGCCATATTCTCGGCTTTCAGGTGTTCTGGCCGGGCGAGTTTTTCAAGTATGATCCCGTCAAGTTTACCTGTCTTCCTGAATTCAACACCGAGCAGGTAAAAATACTGATAGTATTTGTCGGTGAGGAAGTTGGGTTGAATATCGAGCCCCTCGCAACCTCCTTTCAAAATGGAACCTAAATAGCGGCAGCCCATTCTGCGGGAGAATTTCTCGCAGTACTTTTCAACATGTCGGTTGTGTGAAGTCTCGGGAAAGCCGCACTGAATCACAAATCCAAGAACAGGATTGTTCGCTTTGCCCATGTATGGCGCAAGTGTTTCGAAGAATTCTTTTACACTTCCCGGCATGGCGTCAACATATAACGGAAAGCCAATGATCACGTTCTCTGCGGCGGCGAATTTTTCCGCGAGGGCCGTGAGACTGCGCCTGTACTTTGTCAGGTATTCTATTTCACAACTGTTGCCTTCGGTTTCCAGGAATCCCTTTATAAAATGATCCATGAGTCTTCCGGTGTTGCTTTTATTCCCCCGAGGGGAACCGTTAATAAATGTTAATCGCATGAAGGACCTCCTCCACTGGTGTTTCGATGAACTGGACGAAACCTAGAGATGATCTCACATTGATGGCTTCTCTCTGGAAAATGCCGGTCGCGATGGAGATATCCTCGGCATCGGTGAAGGATTCCTTCTCCAGCAGGAAGGAAATGATTGGATACTTGTCGTACCGCTTCTTATGATGCACTTCGCCATCCACTTCCTCAAGATGGGGGTGGACTAGGGGAATGTTTCTGTCCATGGTGTTTTTCAGTAGCGAGCTTAAAAATCCCATGATCAGGGGTGATGCAAGGATCACGTGGTCTGATTCTATGTATAGCCTGGCTACTTTATTAGCATCATCCTGGATCATGCAGTTGCCTGGATTCTTGACCCAGCAGTTGAAGCAACCCGTACATGGCTTTATTTTCAGATCCCTGAGGAGAAGCGCCTGAACCTCGTTTCCGGATGACTTTATTCCGGCGAGAAGTCTGTCGATATATTGGTCCATTTCCATTCTGTCGCGGTATGGATTTCCGTTGAGCAGCAAATATTTCAATGATATTTCCTTCCTATAATGTTCCGTTTTCAGTCTTCGTCTGTGTATACCCTCTCGTATTCCATTTCATATCATTTATTGATAGGACATTACTTCTGTATTTGTGAACTATAGGAATTTCGGTCTTATTGTCAAGAGAATCCTTAAAAACTGAAATCGCATAGGGTGAGCATCCCTGCTTCATCCATATTTTATATTGTCAGGAAGGATCATCCATGGGGGTAAATACCTGGATCTGATTTTTCCCCAATTTTTTTTGCATTGTAGAGAGCCTTGTCAGCCGTTTCGACCAGTAAGTTCTGGTTAAGCCCAGCTTGTGGTATCATGCTGACAACACCGATACTGATAGTGATGTGGAGAGTGACTCGTGAATACGTATGGGGAATATTTTCCAACTCAACACTCTTCCTGATTTTCTCAGCAACCTGTAAGGTGTTTTTCTGGGAAGTGTTAGGCAGCAGAACGATGAATTCTTCGCCCCCATAGCGCGCGCATAGGTCATGAGGACGACGGACGCATTCATTGATGATGGTGGCAATCTTCTGAAGGCAGATATCTCCGGCCTGGTGACCATAGTGGTCATTATAGGCCTTGAAATCATCAACGTCCAGAAAAAGTATGGACAGTTGCGTTCGATATCGAATACCCATCTGCCATTCCGTATCCAAGAAGGCGTCGCAATGACGCCTGTTGGCCAGCCCCGTCAGTACATCGCAGGAAGATAGATGCTCTAGTTCATCTTTTGCCTTTTCCAGTCGGATCGTTTCAATCTCCGTCAGAAGGTTGCGCAGATAATTACTGCATAGATCTCTTTCCATCTGATAATTGGCAATCAGACTGATGATAATGGCGGAAAACAGCATGACGCTGCTGTTGATCATCACCGGCGGTGGCATGGGTGTGATCCAGGACACTGTCAGGACGTAGAAGAGAAACGTCAACCACGAAACACAGAAGGCATGCCAGAACCGGAGGCGGACGACGATATTGCCGAACATGACGATTAGAATGACGCCAGTGTGGTAGTGCACGACATTGGGATGATGGCTCAGTTCCAGGACGAGTTGATGCTGGCGGAGGCCAGGATGAGCAGGAAGTCGGCGAAAAAATCGAGAAACCGGACAAATGCTCACCTGCGCATTATGAATAGACATATTACCATGGCAGGGGTGACAATACCCAATCGGATCTTCCAGGCCGTCAGATAAACATCAGGAAGCATCTCCCTATCCGTGATAAGGAAGAGATTGTAGATAAAGATAGTTATTACTCCCATGATGAAAAAACGATTTTTGCGGGCATTCAGGGTGTCGGCGAGAAAGTGTTGTTCGAGCCGGCTGGTGAAGAAAAGGCGTGGGAATCCAGATTCCATGGATTTTTGGATATCCGTTTCCAAACCGAGGATGTGATCACGACTTTTGTTTCCGGGCATAACATTGGCTATAATCAAACCTCTGTTGTCTCCACTTTGAAGATACAGGCATTCATTCTATTACGTCTCCGATTTCTGAAAGGTAGGACTAAATGATTCCTTCAAATACCCCGATCATATTTTATCACAATTTTGCGGACAAACATTAATCTTTGTTTGAAAATAATGTGATAAGAATTTCCTTTTTTAGAGGGAGTGCAGGGCAATAATTCTTGTATATCTATAAAATATTGATCACAGACGTAATCATTTATTGTTGAAACTCAAATTCTAATGAAACTCAGATATTACAAGCGCAGTGCGGTAATATCTGTAAGTTGTAATAAGATTCGCTGAAAACGAACGAAGTGAAGTTTGAAGCGTTAGTCGAATTATCCCGCGCAGCGGAGGGTTTAATACCCGTGATTTATTCTTGCCAATATAAAAACTTGATGTTAAATAAATATAGACTATATTCTACAGTGCAAAGACCAAAGCAAAAGAACCTTAGTAGTTGCAGTAAAACGTAACTAAAGATACGGAAAACATGAAAGAATTAAATTTATTCACTCAAAATGATCTCCGGCGAATAAAAAAATTAGGTTTGACTCCACTTGATGCGGAAAAGCAGATGGAATCATATCGTCATGGTTCCAATTATCTGAACTTGAATCGCCCCTGCGCAATTAATGATGGAATCCTATCAATCCAAAAAACCGAAATGGATGAATTGATTAAACTCTACGAAAGGGAAGCGGGAAAATTCAAATTGCTTAAATTTGTTCCGGCTTCCGGCGCCGCCAGCCGCATGTTTGCCGAATGGTTTTCGGCCCTGGAAAAAGACGGATTTGGCTCTCCGTCGCTCAATCAATCATTCTTACGTAATTTAAAAAAGTATCCTTTTTACTCCCTGATCAAGCAAAATAAACGCGCTTCTGAATTCATTGAGAAAAAAAATATCAAAGGTTTACTGGATTATATTTTGTCGGCCAAGGGATTGAATTTCGGCTGGCTGCCCAAGGCGTTGATTCCCTTTCATCTTTATTCCGCAGGAGAGGCGCGTACCGCTTTGGAAGAACATTTGTTTGAGGCTGTTCAATATGTTCGAGGCGCAGGCGATGTTTGCCATCTGCATTTCACGATTTCTCAGGAACATAAAAAAGATGTTGCTGAAAAAATTAAAGCTGTAAAGTCTGCGTACAAAAACCTGTGCCGGATAAAATATAAAATATCTTTATCTGTTCAGTCGTCAGCGACGAATATGCTGGCCGTTGATGAAAATAATCTGTTGTTGCGGGATGCCGCAGGCAATCTCATTTTCCGACCCGGTGGTCATGGTTCTTTGCTGACAAATTTACAGAATCTTGACGCCGATTTTATTTTTATAAAAAATATAGATAACATTGTGCCGGAAAAACTATTGAGAAAAATTCTTCCCTATAAAAAAATGTTGGGAGGATTGGCCCTGCAGACTCAACAGGAAATATTTGCTGTTTTACGCCAGATGGAAAATAATGAAATTGAATCCAAGCAAATTGATAAAATCAAAAATTATTGTTCTCGGAGGATCAATATCGTGTTCCCGCACAGTATGCCGCGACAATCCCTGAAGATTCAAAAGCAAATCATATTTTCTTCATTGAACCGGCCATTGCGTGTCTGCGCGATGGTGAGAAACGAAGGTGAACCGGGCGGAGCTCCATTCTGGGTTGACGAGCGCAATGGCAGTCAAACCTTGCAGATTGTTGAAAGCGGGCACGTGGACAAAAACAGCCCGAAACAAATGGCCGTATGGTCGGCCGCGCAATATTTCAATCCGGTGGATCTGGTCTGTTGCACGAAAAATTACCGGGGAGAAAAATTCAATCTGGATAATTATGTAAATCCTGATGCTTATTTAATTACTATGAAAAATGAAAAGGGACGCTCTCTGAAAGCACTGGAATTACCCGGTCTTTGGAACGGCGGCATGGCTTACTGGAATACCGTGTTTGTCGAACTGCCCATCATTGTTTTCAACCCGGTGAAGACTGTTAACGATCTTTTACGGCCGGAACATTTAACCAAATAAAGCAAGAATCATTTACTAATTAAATAATCCATCTTTCGCAATCTTCCTTTGCAGCCGCTTTGGTTTTAATTATCTCTGATAAATTTTTGTGTAGGCAAACCACTTCCGCTTCCAGATCATTGGGGGCATCGCTGTAACGAACGCAGAGTGCTGCCGCAAGTGGCAAAAGGGAAATATTTCCGTGCGGTATTACGACGTGAGGTCCGGGAAAATCAGCCATAAACAGAACAAGATCATCATCAGCCGAAAATTCACGTATTTTTTCATTATCGAAGTTATTGCGGCCGACAATAATTTTGCCTTGACCATCCGTGCGAAAATGGCGTCCGTATTTTAATAAGTCGAGATCATGAATATCATGGTCTTCCTGATGCGAAAATAAATCGCGTAGACGGCGTGTAAACAGGGGATCGGTAAGCAGGCAGCCTCCTGCCGGCGGCGCATAATCTTTGATGCCAAAGGCGGCAGCCAGTTTTATTTGATCTTTGCGGCCACGTCCCTGAATAGAAAGTAATTGCGAGCGATCAATTATTTTATCTCTTTCCGCCTCTATCGGATCAAGGAGCTTTGCGCTCAAAGGGCGTAGAATGTGGTCAGCATAGCCGGAATTTTTAGCGACAACATAAATGGATTGTTTGTTTTGTGACATGGGACGCTGGCCGAGAACTTCTCCGGTAATAATAAAATCAAAGCCGGTTTCTTTCATTTTTTTTCCGGCAATTTTCAGCATCAGGGTGTGGCAATCGATACAGGGATTCATGTTCCTGCCATAGCCATAGCGGGGAGATTTAAGCATCTTAAGATGTTCGACAGTGATATCTTCAATAGACAGAGGCAGATTTAAAAGCTTTGCCGCGGCTTGCGCTTTTTGTGAGTTAAAAAAAGGCGTTGTGAATGTTAGGCAGAGCACTTCAATGTTTTGCCTGCGAACGAGCTCTGCAGCCAACATACTGTCTAATCCACCGGAAAAAAGGGCAATAGCTTTAACCATAAATAAATCCATTCAAATAATTATAATTAATATATATTACGGAGAATAGGCGGCAGTGAAAAAAGATGAAACGCAACCTGACGGTAAATTTCGGGGAGACTATGCATATACGTGCCCCGCAGATAACCTGAAGGTTGAATGTGGCGCGAGATCTCAGGAGGTCACGCGTGCGGTATCATCAATATTTGGCGATATTAGCGGACCATACCTCCTGCAGTAAACCGCGTAATTCCTGATCAATATCAAAATCAATAACGTACAAATCTTTATCAGTCTTAATCTTAGTGCCAATAAAGTTTAAAGAATAAGGCGCCTGATTTTTCTCCGCTCCGGAAAACGTAAAATCGCCGGAAGTAAAAGAAATATTAAGACCGTGCAAAATCTTTTCCATGATATTTTTGGGATCATCGTTATCGTTAACAAAGATGAGTTCGTTACCGGCTTGTTTCAGCGAATTGGCGAATTGCGGGGACAGGCTCTGCGAATAGATAATATATTTTTTATTTTCATTTTTTATCAGAACATCGGCTTTAATCGACAAATTAAAGCCGTCTTGTACGGTGTCGAACATTTGAATATCAACGTCTTTTTCGGCGCTCAATCCTAAACTGGAAACCAGTGCATAAGAAAAATCTTTGGCTGATGTTGTAGGGAAAACCGGTATTGGCGGCAAAGAATAAACTTCTTCCGGTTTTCCAACTATGCCTGTTTCCTCGGAAATTTCAGTAATAATTAAGCCGTTTTTTTGAGAATAGTTTTTGATTGACTTGGGTAGCAGCAAATTATTTTCATAAACCAGACGCAATCCTTGCTTTACTGGTTTTGCCTGTTTTGGAATAGTATTGACAATTACCCAGTCGACAATTACTTCAACCGGTGGGTAAGCGCCTATCATTATGGGCTTTTCACTTTTAGTCATGCTGTAACTTTTGGTGGTATTGATAACTTTTTTTAAGATGGCGATGACATCATCATTTTTGTTCACTTTAACTAAATAGTAATTTGCCCAATTATTACTGATCATCTTTTTTAGATTATTATGGGCACGATTTTCCAGATCAAGAAATACCATTGTATTATCGTCAAATTCAATTACTGGAATTTTAGAGCAATCAATTGTCACCTGCCCGGTTTTGGGGATGGGAAGGTAGTAATTGCCTGTGGTAGTAATTGATGATCCATTCATCTGGGTGATAACTTGTTTAAGCACAGCGAGGCGGGCTTCCGGCGGCATAAATTTCTTTTCTTTTATTTCAATGATCTTTTCCGGTTGAGTTGTTTTTTCTGAAAGTTTAACTACCTCTTGCGCAACGGCCTTAGTTTCCTCTGTAGTTTTGACAAAGATAGTTTTACCGGGTAATTTGATAATATTGCCGGCATAAATTTTATTAATATTCCTGATGCTTGGATTAATTGATTTGATAATTTTAAGCGTTTTTAAAATACTGGTTCTAACTTTTAGTTCGCGGTAAATTATTTTTATTAAAGTGTCTCCCTTTTTTATTTTATAATGTTTTCCCATGCTGGAAGAAATTTTGGAAGTATCTGTGGTTGTGTCTTTTCCTTCTGATTCTGTAAAGGGTTTTCCGGGGAGAACCAGAGATTGTCCAACCTCGAGATTATTGAGGTCAGGTACATGGGGATTAAGCTCTTTTATAAGCTGATAATTATTGGATATGTCTTCTTCGGTAATGCCGGGAATATTTCTGATGATAGTCGAGAGAATATCCCCCTTTTTTACGGTGTAAGTGTATAATTTTTTTTGGGAGACAGCTGTTTTTTTAAGTGTTATTTGGGCCGTGTCTTCCTTCGCCGCTACCGGTTGATAAACCAAGGCAGATGAAACAATAATCACAATCAGGACCAAAACGTACCGCTTAATCATTATTGACTTCCCCCTGTTTTAGAGAGTGAAAAATATTAATTGGTTTTTATTTGATTAATTCAATTGGCATGAAAAGTCAACTCTTTATATGGGGTGTGGCAAGAAAATTTAATAATAATAAGGTGAAGATATTGATCAAAATTAAATATTTTAGGAATCGGGATTTACCCACTACGCAGAATGCCCCCCGATTTTGTCGGGGGGCATTCTGCTACGGGATGTCGCATAAGTATCCTTCGGCTCGTTGAGCCAAAGGTAAATTTTTGGGCCGCCGACTCCTGTCGGCGGGGCTCCACTTTTTTTGTGGGTAACTTAATTTCAAATTACTTTATTCATCGCGGCAATGGCCACTTCAATTTGATCATCGGATGGTTCTCTTGTTGTAATTTTTTGGAGCATTAATCCAGGCCAGCTCATCACCTGCACCAGTTTGGAGTGGCTGTATTTTCCGGTAAAGCGGATCGCTTCATAAGAAATGCCGGCAACAACGGGAAGGAGTAAAATTTTATAGATTACTCTATGTATGAAGTCAGGACGCCCTAATAGAGAAAAGACCAATATGGAAACAATCATCACAAAAAGAATAAAGCTTGTTCCGCAGCGGGGATGACGGGTGGAGAACTCTTTGACATTTCCTACAGTTAATTCCAGACCATGTTCCCAGGCAAACACGGTTTTATGTTCGGCGCCGTGATACATATAAACACGCCGCATATCCGCCATGAGGAGTGTGGCGGCCAGAAAACAAAGAAAGATGCCCAGGCGAACGCAGCCTTCCAGAATGTTTAATAAAAACAGATTGTCGATATAAAATTTTATTTTGGTAAAGAAAAACGCCGGCACAACGACAAAGAAAAAAATGGCGACGGCGAAACTGATGACAAATGAAAGATACATCTCCCAGCTTTTAGGTTTTCTTTCTTCTTCGGCCAGGGCTACATCCGCCGAAAACATCAGACATTGAATCCCGATCATCATCATTTCAAATAAAGTGATGGTTCCCCGGACAAACATCCATCCTAGTATCTTATAACGTTTGGTCAGCGGAATATATTCACGCTCCTGGAAAACAATTTGCTTGTCCGGTCTTCTTACTGCTGCAGCGATTTTATTGCCGTGACGCATCATAACGCCTTCAATAATCGCTTGTCCACCGGCTATATCTTCAGGTTTTGGTTTGGCTTGCATATTTTATTTACCCATATTTTCCATAAATTAATGAGACTCAAAGATGACAAGCGTAGCGCAGTCATCTTTGTAAGTTATAATGAGTCCCAAGTTTCAGAAGCAAAGCGCGTAACCTAATAACCTAAAGGTCACGCGAGGTCATCTGCGACTGAAACTTGCTGGACGAATTAATGAAACTCAAATATTACAAACGCAGCACCGTAATATTTACTAGTTGAATTATCCCACCCAAAGCAGGAGGTTACGATATCCGACCCCGTGATTTATAGTATTTAAAAGAGTCTGTCAAATTATCATTTGATAATACCAATTAGCTATCGGATATTAAAAGGTTGATTTACCGGGTATAATACCAAGTAAGCTTTCAAAAATTCATATTTTAATTTTTGAAAGCAACTTGGTACAAATTGTTTGTTGCATGTTTGGATGTGAATGATATAATGCAGCGGAATTATACGAAGGAGGATGCAAAATGGCATCACAGGATTCAAACGCCGCTTTTATCAAAGAGTATCAAGATCGTTTTGAAAAGAAATTAAAAGAACATGAAATCACTCTTTTGGAACACTGGAAAGCACAATTGGACAGGATCGTTAGTATGCGGCCGGACAGTATTGCTTCACTTCAATTACAACTTACGAAGACATCGGAAATGATGGCCAATCGGATCAAGATATTGAAGAAGGAATCCAATGGATAGTCTTGTCAATTTTTTGTTTGAAGTCGGAATGCTCAGCAGAACCCCGCGCAGTGGTTATCAGTTTCTGGGTAGCGGCAGGGAATCGGTAGCCGAGCACATTTTGCGCACTGTATTTGTCGGTTACACTCTTTGTAAAATGGACGATTCGCTTGATGAGCCGCGAGTGTTGAAAATGTGTGTTCTTCACGATTTGCCGGAAGCGCGCACCGGTGATATGAACTATGTCAATAAAAAATATGTGGATGTGGATGAAGCCAAAGCCGTTAAAGAATTAACGGACGGCCTTTTTTTCGGCGGCGATATCCGGTCGGCGATCGAAGAATTTAATGCGAAAGAGACCAAAGAAGCATTAATTGCCCGGGATGCCGATCAAATTGCTCTTATCCTGCAGTTAAAAGAATGCGGTGATCTGGGAAATAAATATTCGGAAGAGTGGATAAACTTTGCGCTGCAAAGATTAAGTACGGAAAACGGAAAAAAGCTGTCCGAAAGAATTACTAAAACAGATTCCTGCCAATGGTGGTTTAAAGAAAAAGGAGATTGGTGGGTAAATGGAAATAACAAATAAAGACGATAAAACATTTTGAGATCGCTGCCATGGTTAAACATATTTTTTTGTCCGTTCGTTTAATAATTGTTTTTGTCATTATTGTGAATCTAGTGTCCTGTGGTGCGGCCATTGGGCGGGTTGTTATATCCAAGCCCGATGAATACAGTCACTTATATGAAGCCAACGAAAAAATTATTCTCAAAGCCATTGCCGGTGTTTTTAAAGAAAAAAATATCGGCGCTAATGTCACCATAGATCAGAAGAATCACCGGGTCGATTCAGATTATGTGTTTTCGGGTGATTGGCGGACAAAAGCCAGCGCTCGTGTCCAGCGGCTCAACTGGAAAGAATGCGAGGTGATCCTTGCCGTGACTACTGAGAAGAAGACGGAAACAGGCTGGGAAATACGGCGCCTGTTACAGAAAGAGCAATATGACAGTTTTTTTAGTGTGATCGATTTGAGGATTTACGAAGAAATGTCCAAAATCGAATAGTAAAAAAATGTCGAAAGGAGAAAACATGGGCGCCAGGAAAAAAGTTTCCGCAATGTTAGGTGAGTTCAAGAATTTCGCTTTCAAGGGTAATGTGGTTGATCTGGCCATTGGTGTGATCATCGGAGCCGCATTCGGCAAAATTGTCGATTCTCTGGTCAAACAAATCATTATGCCCCTGGTAAGCGTTATCATGCCCGGCCAGCAGGGTTATCTGGGCTGGAAATGGGTGATCAACGGCAAGGATGTTCCTTACGGATTGTTTATTGGAGAAATCGTCAACTTTTTGATTGTTGCGTTGGCTTTATATATCTTCATTGTCAAATTTATCGGGATGATCATGAAGAATAAAAAAGAAGAAGCAGCCGCAATTCCGCCGCCGCTGACGAAGGATCAGGAGTTGCTTATCGATATTAGAGAATTACTAAAAAATAAATAATGCCAATCCTAAAGGAAGTTTTCGCCATACTGGCGAAAATTCTCGTTAAGGTAAGGTCATATTTATTTATGCGCTCTCCTTAAAGTAATGCGCTTCCGATCAAAGCGCTATCTTTGTTAGCACAGCCTGCCCCGGCGCAGGCCGGGATTATTGGTTTCCTCAACGTATGTAAATTTTATCCTATTTCCCGCGAGCACGATCTCGGAAGAAATTCATTAAAAATTCTGTGTCCTTAGGAGACAGGTCAAATTTAAAGACAGCCTTCTCTATAAGCGAAGGCAGAGTTTGATTGTCATTCTCCTCTAAATTTGTGGATATCCATTTGATTGCTTTTTGTACATGTTCCGCTTCCGGCATTACAGTGGCCATAATGAGAAAATCCTCCTCTAATTATACTAATTCTAAATCAAAGCGCTATCTTTGTTGGCAGCGTTGTCGGTTTCCTCAACGTATAACCTGAAGGTCACGCGTATATAATACGCCTCGTCGCCTCCTCCTTGCCGCCTCGATATCATCTTTGATTTAAAAATAGTATTACTACAAATCAGGTTAAAAATTAACATATTTTTTAATATATTTGATTTTATCGGTTAAATCACGGATGATGCGACCTCCCGCGACATGGAATCGATTCCAGGTCGCGGGATTGACAAGTTTGTGCGGAGTATATAATATATGGCAAACAAGTAAAGAAAGGAGAAGAATAATGGCTAAATCAATTAAAGGAACAAAAACGGAAAAAAATCTATTGGCGGCTTTTGCCGGTGAGTCACAGGCAAGAAATCGTTATACCTACTTTGCCAGTACCGCAAGAAAAGAAGGTTTTGAGCAGATTGCCAATATTTTTTTAGAAACGGCGGAAAATGAAAAAGAACATGCAAAAATATATTTTCAACACCTTGAGGGTGGAGATGTTGAAATCATGGCCGCTTATCCAGCCGGTGTTATTGGAGATACCAAGAGTAATCTGGAAGCTGCGGCCGCCGGTGAAAACATGGAATGGACTACCCTCTACGCTAATTTTGCCAAAATTGCCAGGGAAGAGGGGTTCCTCGAAGTGGCTATATCTTTTGAACAAATATCCAAGGTAGAAAAATTCCACGAGAGCAGATACCGGAAACTCATCGCCAATATTGCCGGTAATGAAGTTTTCAAAAAGAAAACAACTGTGAAGTGGCACTGCACCAACTGCGGTTATGTACATGAAGGACCGGAAGCGCCCAAAGAATGTCCCGCTTGTAAACACCCGCAATCGTATTATGAGGTTTTAGCCGAAAATTATTAATGAGACTCGCTGAGAGCGAGTGAAACGAAGTAGTGAGTCCCAAATTTCAGAAGCGAAGCACACTGAAATTTGTAGGACGAACTATCCCCTGAGCAAAGCGAATGGGGACTCGAAGCGTAAGTCGAATTATCCCAGGAGCGTAGCGACGTGGGATTAGTGACACCTTATTCATAAACGAAGTGAAGTTTAAAGCGTTAGTCGAACTTGTCCCCAAAGCGATAGTGACGCTCGAAGCGCAAGAGGAATTATACCGCCAATCCACGACTTATCGGGATTGGCAGGGAAGCGACGTGGGATAATTCGCTCTAAGATTTTTGCCCTTAGGGTAAAAATCAAGGCTCATTATATCCAATAAAGATGTGTCTTGACAATTGCTATTCTACTAACAAACAACTTTGAAAAGTCTTGACATTGTGAATTACGATTTGAAAGGTGCAACGAAAAAATCAACCGGAGCGTAGCGATCGGCTGTATTGATGTGTTATGTTTTCTTCTTGAATTCAGAATATATAATCATAGGATTGCCCCATGCATAGTCCTTTATGTGTGACGGTTCTATTACGACAGATTTCTCGAGCCACGCCCAGAACGACTTTACCTCTCCATAGACGGTGTCAAGTCGTATTTCGTGTCCCCCGACAATGAGTTGATATTTGCAAACATAATTCTCGGTAAAACGGTCGTAAGCTATGCCTGGCAAGCTAAAACTCTGCGTAGCTTGATTTGAAAAGAGAGTATAGTTGCGGCCTTCATGAATCCAAGATATTGCTCCCAGTATTGGATAGTCGATGGAATCATTCTTCATTAAGTCGCCGCGCATATGCTGCATGTAGTTTCGACATTCCTTAACTGGTGCGATTGCTTTTGTCAGTTTTTTCAGTTCAGGCTGATCTTTTCTGATCAAGGTCATAGCGGAGACGACTTCATATACGCGATGGAAATAGTCTATTAGCCCTAACGCAGAGATATAGATGCTAATAACAATCGAGGGATCTTTCTTTATTTTGGCTGCGTCTCTTGCCTGATTTGTCCCGTTTTCGAGATCGGCATATAGATGGTCGAGAATTAAAAGGCATTTCTTCGCTGTATCATAGAGGACTACAAATTTCTCTTGTGGGTTTCGTTTCATTTTAATGACCTAACAATTAATATACGAACTTCGCTTTTTCCAATATTTTAATATTAATGTAGAATTATTCATTTTATCGTATGCTCGTTATTGAGAGCCTTAAAATAATTCAAATATTTATCGTTTTTTATGCTTATTTCCATTGAATCTTCAGAGAGGTTTGAAATTCTAACTGGCTTAAGAAAAAACGAATAAATTATTAAAAGTGTAGCGACTACAAGAGACGACATAAACGACCAATAATCAATGGAATTTTGGTCTATTATTTCTAATCCAATTATTTTTAATGTAGAAGAAAAAAGAAAATTTAAAATTAACCACAAAATAAGAACACCGAAAAAAAAGACTAGCGTATTATTAAGTAATGAACTTTTAGCAGACTGATCTAATAAATTACATAATCTTTTATGTTTTTTACATACAGGATATGAAAAGCTATATGTTTGGTGAGTGAAACTCATTGCTACGACATAATATCTAAATTTTGTAGTATTTGTTATGCTCGTTGTAGCACTATCCGTAGAAGGATTGTTGCACGCTGCACATTGATCGGGCCATTTAATTCGTAAATTTTCACTCATCCTCAGTTTAACTGACCCCATATTCATCTCCTTTCAGTTATCTACATTGAGAGATTTGTATCATAATTAGTATGGTGCCCCTAGAACGCTTATTATTATCACGGTGCGTATTTATTCTAATACATTATCCATATTGAGCAACTTAAAATCATAAAAATATTCCTCATTTCTTATGAATATTTTAATTGAGTATTCAGACAACGGCTCAATTACTACAGAGGGAAAGAATATCGCATAAATATAATAAGCCGATACCAATCCAATAGCTAAAACACTAGATAATGGGATAATTACATCTTTGGCAATATTTTCTAATCCAAGAAATCTAAATAATAAAAAGAAAAATAAAATGAATATTGCCCATAAAAAGAAACCAACCATTATAGAAGCCAAAATCGAATAAAATTGCAATGGTTGGTCTATAAAATCACATATTCTCTTATGTTTTGCGCATACTGGATACGAGAACTTGTATGATTGTCGATTCCAACTTAATGCCACAACATAGTATCGAAAGTCTTTTAAAGATGGGTTGAGGGGGTAAAATCAAAAAGAGTG
>PLGI01000075.1 GCA_003139775.1 Syntrophaceae bacterium
CAGCTCTCTACTCTACTGAAAGATTCAAGTATTCTTTAGTCTTGAGTTTAGTCAGAACTTAATAGGATTTATACGACGAGATTGCCTCGGTCGTTTCCCTCCCTCGCAAAAACACTTGTTATTCTCTATTCGTTCATCACGGTGACTTTTGCTCTAGCTTCGTCGCTCAAATAATTCCATAAGCCGATTTTTTTGAGGGTCTCGACCTTCGGAATACCAGCCGTGTTCCAGCCGCGCTGCGCGTAATAGACGCCGATCAGTTTCTTCAATTCTTCTTTGCGATGCTTCATCAGAATTATCCGCTTTTCGAAGGTTGGCATTTTCTGAATTTCATCAAGCGGCTTATTCAGGATGGAGCTGAGTTGCCCGTCATTATAATCTTTCTCTTTCTCATAAAGGGCATCTTCCGTGGGACCAATCGCCCTGTCCGGAATCCAGTCGTGTTCGCCTGTAGTTCTTTCATAGGCCATCATGTTCATTATTCGCTGTAAATTAATATCGCGGTCAGTCTGTTCGAATATCTGTTCCCAAGTCATATTTGTACCCAGCATACCGTTATAGAAATCAGCGTAGATTTCCTGAGAGGCGGGATTAATGTAGATGTCCGTATTCTTACGATTGCCGGAATCGGGATTGAACACATCCACCCACGGCAGTTTGCACAAGCCCAGATTATCATTGCCCAGACGCACGCGCGGATAAGTTATAAGCGCCTGTGCCTTGGCCTCAAAGGTTGGAAACGCGCCCAGCAAATCAACCTTGACGAGCCAGGCGGCGGCATGATGCGCGCCGATATCGCTGGCCGCCGCGTAAGAGGCCTGCATGGATAGAGACCTATGTGTCCGGTAAAGTGAAAAAGGCAGACCTTTGGTCTGCATGGCGAATTGTTCCAGTTCCTTACGGGGATTGGATTTGCCGGTTCGGTCAGAGTATCGTTTACCAATCCAGTTGATAAGTTCAGTCATGCCCAAGCCCGCAATGCTGGTGAGCGCCGTTTTACGGTAAGCAAGATCATGGATAAATTGCAGCGCGGCCTGTTCATCGCCCCACTTAAGTTCAAAATCATCCGTGTCTTCTTTTGTCAGATAAGCGCGCTGGTAGCATTCCATGACAAAGGCCATGATTACCGCGGTGGTGATGGTATCTATTCCATAATTATCGCAGTGCCAGTTGGCTTCCATGATAAATTCCGGATTCCACATCCCCAGGTTGGAACCGAAGCCGGCTGCTGTTTCGTATTCGGGGCCGTCAACCCATACCTTATTGCCTTTGCGCTCTCCGGAAACCAGAGTTACCCAGCCGCCCTTGGTGCATCTCAGGTTACATCCGGGAAAACAGCCGTCCATGCCGCGGTGATCAAAAAGATGTTCAGCAAAATTTTTCCCGCAGATTTGTCCCGCCCGCGGGTCTGAACCATACTGGTAATTATTTACAGGCAGTGATTGGTAATCGTCCTTATTCATAAAAGCAATGAGCCCCGCCGATCCTTTGCGGTACATCTTGAGCGACTGGGGATCTACTTCTTTGACAACCTTGTGCAGTTTTGTGCCGGACTGTTTTACTTTCTCCCAATCCGCCGCCCCGTAAGGATTTTCGCCATGCGGAAAGCCGGAAAGCACGACAATCGCCCGGATATTTTTATTAATCATTACCGTGCCTAAGCCAGTGCGTCCGGCCTGCTTGGTCCTGAATAACCCTTTTGTGCCATCGACAGGTTTTGCGGCATCATAGTAATGGCTGTTGATGCAGCCGTATATGGTATTGGCGGCGCCAATGCCCGTAGTCAGAAAAACGATGTCTTTCTTTTCATGACCTTCCTGAAGAAACTTCTCGACGATTGCTCTTTCCAAATCGAAGACGTGATCAATCGCCGGCGCTGCGGTGATGTATATCTCGTTTTTAAAATCGTCGATGACAATCATGGCGTTGGTTGCGCTGATGCCTGTGATTTGGAGGGCGTCAAAACCGGCATATTTCAAATAAGCGCCGAAATGCCCGCCGAAGTTCGAAACACCCGGAATGTGTGTCAGAGGTGATAATGAAATGGCCATGCATTTGCTGGTTCCCGGAAATTGCGGAATACCGCCCAGTGGTCCCGGAGAAAAAATCAGCGGATTTTCCGCGTCGTCGGCTTTAGTTTTGGCGTTAATTTTTTTGTGCAAAAGATAAAGCCCCAAGCCCCGGCCGCCAATGAAGAAATCTCGAATCTGCTCATCAAGCGGCTGCGGATTGATTTTACCGCTTTCCAAATCAATGGTCAGAATCTGGTTGGCATAACCATGAATAAGCGGCATTTTTGTATATTTCATGCTCTATTCCTCTAAAAAATAATTGGTGCACGTTAGAGTAATATTCAAGAAAAATCAATAATAAAAAGAGCGTAAGACTGTTCTTTTCCTATGATGCTCATAACGATTACATGCAATATTATTCTGCTACGGTCCACTGAAAGTTTATTGACATTGACATACCTGTCTTTTGCTCCTATACTTTTAAAAGTAAAAGATGTTTGTTATCAAATCGTTGTTTAGAAGGAAGCGCAACTCGTAAATTAAATCTATAAGGACGGCATATCCATGCCGCCCAACAACAAAACAAAGCAGGAGGTATAAGCATGTCCGAATTACACGCCTATTTAGGCCCATCATGGCGCGATGAAGCGATCAAAAGACTCCAGACGGAACTCACCCCGGAAAAAATGAATAAGGTCACAACGTCAATGTCCAACATTTATAAAAACTGTCCCGGCGGGACGGAAATGTTTCTATTTGTTGAATGCAAAGACGGGAAAGTAACCAGGGTAGAAACGGGGACCGGCGAGCCTCCCAAGGCTGAATTTTTAATTATTGGCAATTATGAAACTTTCGCCAGAATTTCCCGCGCGGAACTTGGCGCGCAGAAGGCCCTGATGACCGGAAAACTTAAACTTAAAGGTAATCTGGCCAAAGCTCTCAAACTAGCGGCCGTGTCAGACCGTATGAATAAAGTTCTGGCCCAGATACCCACTCAGTATTAAAAGGAGACTAGATATGACCAGAATATTAGATCCCAAGGATAAGTATTATATCGACAACCCGGGGCGCGTTAAAGCGATTCAGAAAGAGATGCATAAACGGGGTATTGATGTGTATCTCGGCTCGCGCATACGGACAATGAGTTTTGTGATGGATACTTTCTGCCCCTGGCGCAGCTATTTAATAATTCCGCCGGAAGGACAGCCGACGTATTTTACGTTTGTCGTTGACTCAATGCGCGTGGGTGATGAGACATGGCTCGACAGCGATCACGTTCGCGCCTATGGCCCGATGGGCGGTATGGATCAGGTTTCCGCAATAACTGATTACATTAAAGAAGAAGTTGGCATTACAAAAGGACGTATAGGCTATGAGGATGGAATTTCCACTTACACGGCAGAAGGAAATCTAACACATTGGGAATATACTCATTTTAAAGACGCGCTTCCCGGTTTTGAGTGGGTAAACTCGCATGACATTATTGACGTTCTTTCTCTAATCAAAGACAAGGGCACAATTGAACGTTTCCGTACTGCTTCGCTCATTGTTGACGAAGGACACAAGGCGGCGCGTGCGGCGCTGGAACATGGCGGCTACAAAGGAATGACGGAAACCGTGATTGCAGGCATCGCCGCTCTGGCGATGCGCAGGGCGGGCAGTGTGTCGGAGTGGAATTTTGCAGGGCTTAATGAAATTTCCAGCGGATTCCGCACGGGATTAGGCGCGTGTACGCCTCCGACAACCAAAGAGATTAAAGCAGGCGAACCGCTGATGCTGGATTTTCACGCGATGTTTAAACTGGCGCTGGGCGACCACTCGCACAATTATTTGATCGGGCCCGCGACAAAACGTCAGCGCTGGCACGCGGATAATTTTGTCGCAATTGTTCAGAAAGTGATTGATAATTATCGCGCCGGGACAACACCCGGAACGCTTGCCGCAATGATGATGGATTTTGCAGAATCGCGCGGATGCGGCGACTTCATCCAGCCTGCTTGCGAACACGGCATCGGTCTTTTCGGCGATGAGTGGCGTATCGGCGCAATCGTCAATCCCGACCTTCCCTACTGGACTGATCAGGATCACGTATATCAGGAAAATGAAATGGTCGTCTGCGCGATGCAGTATGCCGCGCCGGAAGAGAATATCGGATTCCGCTATGAAAATGATATTGTTATCATCAAAGGCGGCTGTGAGATTTTATCAAAATATCCGCTCGGTATTGAAGAAATTTCATAAACCAGCTTTGCCTTCCGGCGCACCGCATTGCGCTGGAAGGCAAAGAAAATATTTTTCGGATTTACTCTGATAACCTAAATAACCTTATACTCTGAATAACCGAATGCCCTACAGGGCACACGAGTTCACTTTGTCACGCGAGAGCACAGCGCCAACAGTTTGCGGATTCCGGTCAGGTAATGACAAATAATTGTCTCTGTTCCAGAAGGGTGATCTTATTTTGGAGAAATATTCTTTATTACAAAACATACTTTTAGGGTTAACACTTGCGGCGCCGATCGGACCGGTAAATCTGGAAATTATCAAACGCGGCCTTAATTCGGGATTTAAGCAGGCATTTTTCACAGGCACAGGCGCTATGTGCGCCGACACCACCTATCTGATTTTAATATTTTTCGGCCTCACTTCTTTCTTTAATATCGCCTTTATGAAAATTTTATTAGGCGTGGCCGGAAGCTTTATTTTAATTTATCTGGGTTTAGTCAGCGCAAAAGAGTTTTTCCGTAAAACCGCCATTGTAGAAAATCATCCGCGGCGAATTTTCACGAGCCCCTTTGTCACCGGCTACGTTCTGGCCATCTCCAGCCCGATGACCCTTGTCTGGTGGACCGGAGTTTTCGGAGCCCTGCTTGCTTCGCAAACCAACACGCAAACAAGTTTATCCGCATTTTTGTCGTGCCTTTCGATTTTGCTGGGTTGTTTTATCTGGGTGTGCTTTCTCGCCATCGCTTTGCACCGGGGCAAGAAAATAATCAACGAAAAAATAGTGGGATTTATTTCTCTGGTCGCCGGAATTTTTCTAACGGTGTTCGGAATTTATTTTTTATACCGGACAGTATCTCTGATTATAAATTAATAGCCCGGAACTTTGCCCGGGCTATTTGGATTAAATTATTTTTTGGAAAGGTATTCGTGTATGGCGTTGGCGGCCTTACGTCCCGCGCCCATCGCCAGAATAACCGTTGCCGCACCGGTAACAATATCGCCTCCGGCATAAATGCCTTCACGACTGGTCAGACCGGATTCATCTTTAGCCACAATGTAACCCCACTTATTGACTTCCAGTCCCTTTGTCGTTGCCGGAACAATGGGATTGGCTACCGTTCCTACGGCCACGACGACTGTATCAACATCGATCACATACTCGGAACCTTTGATAGGTTTCGGGCTTCTTCTTCCCGAAGCATCGGGCTCGCCCAATTCCATTTTAAGGCATTTCATGCCGGTTACCCAGCCATCCTTGTTTCCAATATATTCCACAGGAGCAGTCAGCATTAAAAACTCAACGCCTTCTTCCTGAGCGTGATGGACTTCTTCTTTTCTTGCCGGCATTTCCACTTCAGTGCGGCGATAAATAATCATTGCTCTTTCCGCGCCCAGTCTCAAGGCGGTACGCACTGAATCCATAGCCACATTACCGCCGCCGATAACTGCAACTCTCTTACCGCGAACGATGGGCGTATCATATTCGGGGAAGCGGTACGCTTTCATCAAATTGGAACGAGTCAGATATTCGTTAGCCGAATAAATACCGATTAAGTTTTCCCCGGGAATATTCATGAATACGGGAGCTCCGGCACCCACACCGATGAAAACAGCCTGAAAGCCCTCTTCAAAAAGCTCGTCAATTGTTTTCGTCCGGCCGATGACATAATTGGTCTCAATCTTTACCCCTAGATTTCTCAGACCTTCCACTTCCGCTTCCACGATAGCTTTCGGCAGACGAAATTCCGGAATGCCGTACACAAGCACGCCGCCGGATTTATGCAATGCTTCAAATATGGTCACATCATATCCCAGCTTGGCGAGGTCTCCGGCAATAGTGAGTCCGGAAGGTCCGGCGCCGGCGATGGCTACTTTCTTACCGTTGGATTTAGCAACTGCCGGGACGGAAACTTTACCGCTTTTGCGTTCATAATCGGCAGCAAATCGCTCCAGCCGGCCAATGGCCACGGGTTCGCCTTTTTTACCCAGAATGCAGGTTTTTTCACATTGATCTTCCTGAGGGCAAACACGGCCACAAACCGCCGGAAGACTGTTGGTTTCTTTCAGAACCTTTGCCGACTCGATAAAATTACCTTCGGCAATCTCTTTGATGAATTCCGGGATCTTTACGTCAACCGGACAGCCGGCGATACAAGCAGGCTTTTTGCATTGAATGCAGCGCTTTGCTTCGATGATCGCCGTTTCCTCGGTATAACCGAATGGCACTTCTTCAAAGTTCTGAATCCTTTTCTTAGGATCCTGCTCCGGCATTTTCTGACGCGGTACTTTTTCTTTCTTTTCTTTGGTTTCTTTAGTTTCCATCACATCCACACCTATGTTTTTCATAAGCCTCGCGCTCTGATTCACAATAAGTCTTCAGGCGGTCGGACAGTAATTTAAAGTCAACTTCATGTCCGTCAAATTCAGGACCATCCACGCAGGTAAACTTTGTTTTGCCTCCCACAGACACGCGGCACGCACCGCACATCCCGGTAGCATCCACCATGATTGAATTCAAGCTCACAACAGTTTTGATGCCATGCGGCTTTGTTACGTCGCAAATCACTCTCATCATGGGAACAGGGCCAATGGCGAAAACGTGGTCAATCTTTTCACCTTTATCAATCATTTCCTGTAATACGGCGCTGACAAAGCCATGAACTCCGTAGCTTCCGTCATCAGTAGTGACTATCAGACGATCAGAATTTTCCCCTATTTCTTTTTCCAGAATGAGTAAATCTTTGGTGCGCGAGCCGATTATCGAAATCACCTCATTGCCCGCCTTCTTCAGAGCAACTATCAGCGGATAAACAACACCGACCCCAACTCCTCCGCCGACGCAGACAACGCGTCCGAAATTTTCAATTTCCGTAGGATTTCCCAACGGTCCCTGGACATCCTGCAGCGAATCACCAGCTTTCATCTGTGATAATTTCGCCGTCGTTTTTCCGACAATCTGATAAATGATTGTCAGGGTGCCTTTTTGCGCGTCGGAGTCTACGATGGTTAGGGGAATTCTTTCACCCTTTTCATCTATTTTCAAAACGATAAACTGACCGGCTTTTCTCTTTTGCGCGATGACCGGAGCCTCAAATACCATTTTGACCACGTTCTCGGATAATTTCTTGTTTTCAACAATCTTGTTCAACTTTCATTTCTCCTCTATTATAAAGAGTATACTTAATTATGATTTACCAAAACTATACAGCAAATCTTTAATTATCGTTAAAAATCGCGCGGCAGTTGATCCAGTTCCGCCAGCGAAAATACCGGACCGTCTTTACATACATACTGACTGCCGACATTGCAACGACCGCATTTACCGATACCGCACTTCATACGCATTTCCAAAGAAGTCAGAATATTTTCCTTGGAAAAACCAAGCTCAAAGAAGACCGGCAGCGTAAACTTGATCATAATGGGCGGACCGCAGATTACGGCTACTGCATCCTTTGGAGATGGCGCGGTATCCTTGCAGACAGCCGGAACAAATCCTTCCCTGCCCTTCCAGGTTTCATTACCCTTATCCACGGTGATGATCGTCTTGATATCATCTCTTTTCTCCCATTCGGCAAGTTCGTCCTTGTAAAGGAGAAGGCCGGGATTCCTTGCGCCATAGACAACAGTAATTTCACCGAAGCGCTTACGGTTATCTTTGTACAGCATGTAATTGATCAGCGAACGCAAAGTTGTAAAGGCAAAACCACCGCCAACCACAACGATATTCTTATTCTCCAGAAATTCAATCGGCCAGGAGTTGCCCAGGGGACCACGCAAACCGATTTGAGCGCCTTCATCCAGGTCATGCAGGGCAGCGGTTACCAGACCAGGAACAATCGTTCCTGCTCTCTGAACGGTAAATTCAACATAGCCCAGTTCTGTCGGGGAAGAGGCAATGCCGATGGGCGATTCACCTTTGCCATAAATAGACAGCTCACCAAACTGTCCGGGCGTGTATTTAAATTTTTCTTCGTCTTCCTTGTTTAGAAAGGTAAACCGAAATGTTTTGATATCGTTGGTATCAACTTCGTTGGTGATCTTGGCGATCTGAACCGGCATAGGTATGTAGGGGTTGTTATCTGACATCTTTTTTCCTCAAAAATGTTTTTTCAATACACGCAACTTATAGTTTCAGCGCTTCTTCGACAATCGAATATATATCGATGTTGACCGGGCAAGAACGCGTGCAGCGTCCGCAGCCAACACAAGAAATTACGCCGTACTTTTTCACATGATATGAATATTTGTGATTTATCTTCTGCCTTAACCTCTGATAAACCTGTGTTCTGGGATTATGGCCGCTCGCTTCCAGTGTGAAATCGGTAAACATACAGGCATCCCACACTCTGCGCCTCGTACCTTTGCCGAAGATCGTATCATCACAAATGTCAAAGCAATAGCAGTTCGGGCAGACAAAAGTGCAGGCGCCGCAGCTCAGGCATGCTGATGAAACTTTTGTCCAGAAATCGTTGTTATTAAAAACGGCTTCCAATTTCTTGGCAATGACATCCTGATCGATGCACAGGAAACGAGTTTTATACTCTTTACCCTTTTTAAGAGTTTCTTCATAATATTTCTCATCATCTTTTCCCGCATCAACAAGAGTATTGAGTTGGGCGAGAAGTTCCTCACCTTTGGGAGTGATGCCTTTGAGCAACAAATCTTTATCTTTCTTCACCATAAAGATATCGCTGCCTTCGGGATCAGCGGCATAGATGCCCAGCGAATTATAAAAATCGGCTGCATCAACCGGCTGATTCAAATCGTAGGCATAACCGAAAATGGTTGTTGCTTTTCTTCTTTGGCTCCAATAGGGATCAATAATTCCCGCGGCATTGAAATGAATATCCATAATGGAAAAACTCTTAACATCGCAGGGACGTACTCCAAACAGAAACACGGGTTTGGAATCCACCTTTATCTGTTCGGCTTCCGTAATGGTCTTGCCTATCTTATATTTGATAAAATCTTCCTTGGGGGGAAAAAACGCTCCCTTCGGACTTATGATGGTATTGTAGAAATTCAGATCAACCTTTTGCGGATCATTAATCTCCGCAAAGTTATGTCCGGCAACTTCCTTGACGGGAGCCAGAAGCGTCCCCTTTTCCATCAGCACGGCCGCCAGTTGGGATATTTTTTCTATTGCTGTTTTTTTCAACACAAACCGCTCCTTAATTATTCCAAAATTTTATCGGAATCTTCAACCCGAAAATTAACCAGAACGGGCTTATCTTCTATACTCATACCGGACACCTGATTAAACATCTCCTCGCATTCCTTGGCCACTTTCTTATGGAAAAGGTATAGGGGAATATCCACCGGGCAAGCGCGTGAACACTCGCCGCAGTCGATACAACGTCCTGCCAGATGATGAAAACGTGTCAGATGATACATTATATTACCGGGAGACTGCGGCGCCTTGTCCGCCCATTTGGGTTTGTTCTGATCAATAAAACAGGGATCACAATAACACATCGGACAGGCTTTACGACACGCATAACAACGAATACATTTATCAAATTGATCCTTCCAGAATTGCCAGCGAGCGTCTTTGTCCATTGCTTCATACTCGGCCAAGACATCGTAGGGCGAAACAATCTTCTGTCCGTGTACCTCTTCACCCAGTAAAACATCGTACAAAACAGGATTATGCATGCCGCACGTGGTCTTGCTGTCAATCACTTCGTCTGTTTTGGGATTTTTCATCCCGATGACGGGAATTCCCAGCAGCACCAGATTTTCTTTCTTGATTTTTTCTTCCTGAATTAACTGAATGACCGCACGGCTGTCGGCTGCCTTAACGGCGATAGCAATTTTTGTCCCCTGCGGGTAACGAACAAGATAGCGGGCCATGTTATAATTGCAGTATTCATTGAATACAATATTATCGACATCCGCAACGCTTTTCGCGGCAAAGGGCATCGGATGCTTTTCATCGAAGCCTTTTCCATAAGCCAGCACCACGGTTACTTCGCCGGACTCCAATAACCTTTTTGCTTCCTTCTTTAAATTTTCTTCGATTTTTTTAAAATCAGTCATATTTTCTCCCAACCCTACTCTTGGATCTTCAACTTCGTCTGGGGGCCAAGATTCTTAACTTGAGTCGTAAACTCCTCAACCACTTCGGCAAATCTATTGCCTTCGGAAGCGGAGATCCATTCCACGCGGAATCTTCCCGGTTCAATTCCTGCAAATTCCAGAATCTTTTTAGTCGTGGCAAGCCTTCTTCGCGCATAGAGATTTCCGGTATTGTAATGACAATCGCCGGGATGACAACCGCCAACTAAAACTCCGTCCGCACCCAACTGAAGCGCCCTAAATATAAAAGAAGGATTGATGCGACTTGAGCACATCACCCGGACAACCCGGACATTCTGCGGATACTGCAACCTAGTGGTGCCGGCAAGATCCGCCCCTGTATATGTGCACCAGTTGCAGGCTATACCCAATATTTTCGGTTCAAAATCCATTTTAATTACCTCATAATTATTACGTGCCGTTCAAAAGTGCTCAGATGCGCAGCCCGGCGCATGCCGGGGGATTTCTATAACGTCATGCTAAAACTCCATCAAGCCTTCCATCTCCGCCAACACCTGCTCGTTGGTAAAATGACGGGCAATAATCGCCGATGTCGGGCAGACGGATGCACAAAGACCGCAGCCTTTACACAAAGCCTCATTGATTTCGGAAACGCGTTTATCAACATTAAATGAGGGCGCGCTATAGGGACACACGCGCACACAGTTCTGACAACCGCAACATGATGCGGGATTGACCATCGCCGTTGTCGCATCGAGTTCCATTTTATCCTTGACGACAATCGTCAATGCTTCCGCCGCCGCACCGTAAGCCTGCGCCACGGTATCGGGAATATCTTTCGGACTTTGACAAACACCGGCGATGAAAACACCTTCCGTCATCGTAGCCAACGGCGCCAGTTTAGGATGACGCTCCATGAAAAAGCCCTGTTTGTCGGTGCTCAAATTAAAGAGCCTGGCAAGGTCTTTGGAATCTGCCCGAGGCACGATGGCCGGGCAAAGCACAACCATATCCACCGGCACCCTCAGAAACTTGCTGGTAAGCGTATCTTCCGCCTCGACAATCAAGCGCCCCGGTTCCTCTTCACTATCTGTAACACGAGCCCCTTTACCCCGAATAAACTTTACATCTTCCTCGATCAAGCGGTTGTAAAATTCTTCATAGCCTTTACCTGCCGCTCTCATATCAATATAAAACTGGTAAACATCTGCGGAGGTTTTTTCTTTGAAGAGATGTGCAAATTTAAGCGAGTACATACAGCAAACGCGGCTGCAATGCTCACAATAATTTTTATCACGGCTGCCTATGCAATGCAGAAGGGCAATGGACTGAGGCTCCTTGCCGTCACGCAGCGTTACCTTGCCGCCGGTGGGACCAGCGGAATTAAACAGTCTTTCCACTTCCAGCGAGTGATATACGCCGGGATACTGGCCGTAACCATATTGAACCAGCGGTTTGGTATCCATCAGATCATAGCCCGTCGCAACAATGACCGCTCCGACTTTCACTGTGGAGAAGGTTTCCTGCTGTTCGAAATCAATAGCCTTTTGTTCGCAGACTTTCTGACAAAGTTTGCACTTGCCTTTGATAAAATAAGTACAAGACTCTCTGTCGATAACCGGTTTTTGCGGCACAGCCTGCGGAAATGGAATGTAAATAGCTTTTCTCTTCACCAGACCTTCATCCCATTCGGAGACGCCTTTGCCGGGACATTTCTCCGTACAGGCCAGACAGGCATTACACTTGTTATGATCGACATAACGCGCCTTCTGTTTAATGGTGATATCAAAGTTGCCCACATAGCCTTTGACTTCTGTAACTTCAGAGTAGGTAAGCATTTGAATGTTCTTGTGCTGCAAAACGGCATCCATTTTAGGGGTCAGAATACAGGCGGAGCAATCCAGAGTGGGAAATGTTTTGTCAAACTGGGCCATATGGCCGCCGATCGTAGAATTTTTTTCCACGAGATATACTTTTGTGCCGGTATTGGCCAGTTCAAGAGCTGCCTGAATTCCGGCGATGCCACCGCCGACGACCAATACATCAGGGTTGACGTCAATAACGCGCGAGGTCAGCGGCGCCAAAAGCCGTGCGCGATAAACCGCGCCGTTGAGCAGCGCCTTGGCCTTTGCTGTGCCTTCTTCGATATCATGAGTTACCCAGGAAAGCTGTTCGCGGATGTTGACTATGGTTAGCAGGTATTGATTCAAGCCTGCATTTTCAATAACTTTGCGGAAGGTTTTTTCGTGCATTAACGGAGAACAAGCCGTAACAATCACGCGGTCGAGTTTATATTCTTTGATATCACGTTGAATCATTTCCTGTCCGGGCGTGGAACACATAAACTTATAGTCTCTTGCTACAACAACATCCGGCAGTGTAGCTGCAAATTCCGCCAATTCGCTTACCCGAACCGTCTTGGCTATATTCAAACCGCAGTGGCAAACAAAAACACCAATTCTGCTCATAATTTCTCCCTACTTTTTTCCTTCATAATCATCATTCTATCTTTTTTATTTTCAACTGCATTACACGCTGCAGGCATCCACAACCGGCTCGTCGATGCTAATTTCCAGGCTTTCCAGAACAAGTTCCGTGACATCCTTCACTGAAATTTTATCATCAGCATTGAGTGTGCGGATACTGTCTTCAAACATGGTTATGCAATAAGGACACGAGGTAGCCAAAATAGATGCTCCCGTTGATAACGCCTCTTCTATCCTCAGATCGCTTAAACGTTCTCCCTTGAGTTTTTCCATCCACAATCCGCCGCCGCCGCCGCCGCAGCACATGCTTTGTTCGCGGCTGCGCTTCATCTCGACAAATTCAAGACCCGGTATGGATTTCAGAACATCGCGCGGTGCGTCATAAACACCGCTGTGCCGTCCCAAATAACAAGGATCATGATACGTGACCTTGGCACCGCCAAAATCTTTCTTGGGGATCAGCTTGCCTTCTTTTATCTTTTTGTCAATCAATTTACTGAGATGGAGAACTTCATAATCCTGTCCGTAATCTTTCTTGAATGATGCCAGGCAGTGGGGTGATACCGTGATTATTTTGCTTACGCCGGAAGACGTGAAGAAATTCAGATTATTGTTTTTCAGCCTTTCGAACAACTCCAGATCGCCGACCTTTTTTAAGCTCTCACCGCAGCAATTGACATCTGTAGTCGGCAACCCCCAACTGATTCCTGTCTGATTCAATACTTCAGCGGCGGCCTTTGCCAGCTTAACATTGCGGGGATCATAACAAACAGTGCAGCAAGTCCAGAACAGGTATTCCTTATCTTCGGAAAACAGCGGATATTTTTCTTTAGTCCAGTCGTTACGACTTCCCTGATCGCCTGACCAGGGATTGCCTCGGGCCGACATGCTGCCAACAAAAGCACGGAGGCTCTGCGGAAGCATACCTCCGCCGCTGTATACATTACGAATGGCCATAACCACATCAATAAGTTCGACACCGCGAGGGCATCTGTCCACACAGAATTTGCAGGTGGAACAGCCCCACATAAAATCTTCAATACCGTCCAAACCCAACTGGCCATAGCGGACAAGCTTGCGAATATTGAAATGGGTAATGGGCGTCCATGGACAAGTGCCGCTGCATGTTCCGCACTGATAACATTTTTTCAGTGCCTCGCCACCGGCATCCATTATCGCCTGGGACATTTCCAGGTAAGGCGTAACTGCTTGTGACATTCAACATCTCCTGTTATTTAGAAGCGTAATTTAAAATACAACCGAATTTATAATCTGTAAGAGAAAAATTTTTTAGTGGAGGTCTGTCTGGAAAAGCCGGAACCGGGTGTATAGTTATTTATCCAAGATTGCTTTTCTTAATTTAACTGCACTAATTTTTCCGTTATCTCTCAGCTCTTGATTATAACTCGTTTTTCTATGTTAAAAAGCGTCTCAGCTACCGTATTAGACAAGATCCAACCGGCGTGGATCTGCTAACATAAATTGATAAACCTGTCAAGAGTATAAGCTTATTTTTTTTAATTTTCCCTTCTAACTTATTGATATAATAAAAATAAAAAATGACTGCCGTTCACTGACCGGCGTTCACGAAAAACTGAACAAACAACGTCTTCAGTTATCCGCAAGTTTTCAAAAACCATTATTTGATATCAATCACGGGTATGAACCACCAAAGCAGGTTTTGGAAACAAATTCCGCAGCAAGCTGCGGGGTATTATATCCATGCTTATGCAGGATAATTAGACTAACAAACTTTGATGCGCTTAGCTTTTAAAGCTTGAGTCTCATTACAACTTAACAATTCCGCTACGCCTATAGTGACCCCATGGTGCCCTTCAGGGTATTTAGGTTATTCGCTTTCGTAATTGTAGTTTCACAAATAATTTTAGTCTGTTAAGCAGGAAGTGAACTTAAATGATCTTCCATGAATTGCCAGATATCATCCTTGCCCTTTTGCGTTACTGCCGAAAAAAGGATGGGCTTTTTGTCAGCCGATACACCAAGAGTTCGTTCGATCGCGCGCTTACGAGCTATCACCTGATTATTGGATAATTTATCGGTCTTGGTCAAAATATATAAATAAGGTATGCGGTAATTTTCCAACCAGTCACGCAAAGACAAATCATCTTCACTGGGATCGCGCCGGATATCCAGGATTAAAATTACCAGAGCAAGGCTCAGTCTCTCCCGCAAATAGGCTTCAATCATATCTCCCCAGTCTTTTTTCACGGACTGAGCAACCTTGGCAAAACCATAGCCGGGAAGATCAACAAACGACACCATTTCGTTAATCGTGAAAAAATTGATCAACTGCGTACGGCCAGGAGTATTGCTAGTCTTTGCTAATTTCTTGCGCCCGACAAGCGTATTGATTAAAGATGATTTGCCAACGTTGGAACGCCCGACAAAAGCGATTTCCGGCAGTGTAGCCGGTGGATATTGAGGCGGCCAAACCGCACTTTTGATAAATTCCGCACTTATTATTTTCATAATTTAATATTAGAGTGCTGTTGAAAAACTCTCACCTGCTGTGTTGCGCTCCATTCGTGTCGCTGCGACCTACGCAAAAGTAGGCCTCACTCCATGATACTCGCGCGCCTTGCATCTGAACATTTTTGAACAGCCCCACTGTCCCATATTTTCTCCATAATATTTTATCTAGGCATATCGTCAGGAATATAAAAAAGATCAGTTCCGGAAACCATCTCAATTTTATCTTCCATAAATTTCTTCATAGCTATAACATCATATAACGTTAATAAGCGTTCTTTATGGCTCTGATATTCTTTTTCTTGTACCTGTATAAAAATTTTTACTAAAGTAGGATGCATAGCGTTAATGATCATTTGATCTGTTTCACGGTTAAAATATGGCAATGAATATCCAATAATTACTAATGTTGTTGTTCCTTGGAGTTCTTGTTTAACTTTATCTTCAATGTCTTTTTTTTCCCATGCAAAAGAAATATTAGGTTGATAGCCTACAACTTCTCCTTCTATGGTTGTAAAGTTTTTAAATAGTTTAATGACCTCTTCCAAAAAGGGAATGTTGAAATCACAATGGCCCAAAAATCTCGTATTATCTTTCTCTGGTAAAGCACAAGTTCCATTTAATCTAATAATATTTTTATTTAGTGTCAGTCCCGTATAAACAAGAGATGAATCCGTACAAAATCCCTCATATGATTTTTCCAGTTGTGTATCATAATTCCATGTTATTATATTAATTCCATCGGGCAATAATGGTATGCCATTTGAATTGCTGGATAAAATGGACGCAAAAAAATTGTCATATCTTCTGTCTGCCGGCTTAAATGATTGTTCTAGTAGAAAATAGCAGGAAAGAGTGGCTTTAAGTTTCTTCAATTCCTTTATCGCTTCATTATTGTCTTTTTTAATAAATAGTTTTTTAGCATATGTATCAATAGAAGCGTGTATATCTACTTTTTCTTTAAGCCAATTAATATATTTTATGAGGTCTTCTGCATATTTACCCCTCGGATGTAATAAATACTCTGTAGATGCTAAATTTTTGTTTTCAATATGAAGACGAATATCTATGTTTTCTTGAAGCCTATCTTTGAAGTCTGCTAACTTTTCAGGAAAACCTTTTACCATAGGAAGATATTCACAACTTGCTCCAGCCCCTAACAGGTAAGTAATTTTACTCATGCGCCTATCTCAACAAAAATTATTTTTTTGGTTTCTTTTCGTATTTTTAATAAAATTAGGGCCAATTCTTGAAATATCAGTTTTCTTTTCCTCAATTGTATTTGTGTTTTCACTATTACTGGATTCCCGCCTACGCGGGAATGACAACTTTTAGGGGCTGTTCAAAAATGCTTAGATGCAAGGCGCGCGAGTATCGCGGAGTGAGGCCTACTTTTTCGTAGGTCGCAGCGACGCGAACGGAACGCAACACAGCAGATAGGCATTTTTCAACAGCCCGCTACTCCCGCTCAAAAGTAATGCCGTACTTTTCCAGCTTCCGTTCGAAGGTCGGCCGGGAAATTCCCAGTGTCTCACAAATTTCCCCTTTGTTTTTATCCGTCTCTTTGATAACTTTGCGAATGTATCGTTCTTCCACTTCATCCAGAGTTAAAAATTTGCCCGGCTCCGGCGATTTAAATAAATCATCAGACGTATCGCCCGGCAATTTAGAAGCATCTTCTTTATCCAATTCCGGAAAATCACTAACTCCCAAAACCTGCCCTTTGGCCACAACACAGGCGCGCACAAGCAGATTTTCCAGTTCCCGGATATTGCCCGGCCAATTATAATTCATGAAAATTTCCATCATTTCGTCGGAAACACCGATGACCTTTTTGTGCAGATCCAAATTAATTTTTGCCAGCAGGTAGTCTATCAACGACGGAATATCCTGGCGGCGTGTGCGCAGCGGCGGTAAGTTAATGGCTACAATATTCAGACGATAATACAAATCATCGCGAAATTTTCCTTCATTAACCAAAGTCTTTAAATCTTTGTTTGTCGCGGCCATAATCCGGGCGTTAACCTTGACCTTATCTTTCCCCCCCACTCTGTCGAATTCCATTTCCTGCAAAACTCGCAAAAGTTTCGCCTGCAGGTTTACGGACATTTCGCTGATTTCATCCAGAAAGACTGTGCCGAAACGCGCCAATTCAAACTTGCCCAGTTTTCGTGCGATAGCGCCGGTGAAAGATCCCTTTTCATGACCGAATAATTCCGATTCCAGCAGGGTTTCGACAATGGCCGAACAGTTGACTGCGATAAAAGGTTCGTCGGGTGACGTATTATGATGAATGACTTTAGCAATCAACTCTTTGCCCGTGCCGCTCTCTCCTTGAATCAAAACGGTGGTGCGGCTCTGAGAAACAGTCCCGATAGTTTTAAAAATTTCCCGCATTTCATTACCGGTGCCGATTATATCTCCCACCCGGAAACTCCTTGACGGTTCCATCAAAAGTCCGTCAATCTTTTTTTCCATTTCCAGAGATTTCAAGGCTTTCTTAATAGCCAGATCCAGTTCATCGACATTGACCGGTTTATGAATATAATCAAAAGCGCCGCTTTTCATGGCTTTGATGGTTGTCTCCATGTCATGAAAAGCGGTGATCATGATGACCTTGATGTTTTCATTTTCTTCTTTGAGATCTTCCAGTACCGAGAACCCATCAATGTCAGGCAAACGGATATCCAGAATGACGACATCAGATTGTTCCTGAACATACTTATTCAAACCTTCCGTGCCGGTCAGGGCTGTGCGAACTTTGTAACCTTCCTCAGTTAAATACAGATCCAGTGTTTCCACAATCGAAGCATCATCATCAATAACAAGAATACTCGGCATAACCTTAACCTTCGCCATTCAACGGGTTTCTCAAACTTCATGATCCGTTTTTATAATTTTATTAATCTCTTGAAATATGACGCCTTTCATTACTAGACAATGTAACACAAACTTTCGTTCCTTTGTACTTTTCACTGATAATTTCTATTTTACCTTGATGGAGGTCAACTATTTTTTTTACCAGGGAAAGGCCTAAACCAGTACCATAGTTTTTCCGCGTAAAGAAAGGATTAAATATATGCGGCATGTCTTCCTTATCAATGCCGCTGCCATTATCTCTAATCTCCACGACCACTGCCTGACGAGTTTCATCAAAATAGCGCAACGAAACCATAACTTTGCCATGTTCCTCCACTGCTTCCACAGCATTACGGATAACATTTAAAAAAGCGTCAGCCATCATTGCCGCGTCAACTGCTATGGGAGGAATACTGCCAAAATTTGTTTGCATTTCAATTTGTTTATCGGCAATTCCTTTTTCAGCCATAGCTATAGCCTGCTCCAGCACTTTGGCCAAATCCACAGGATTTTTTTGGGGTTCTACCGGTTTGGCAAAAGCTAAAACATTATTGACCAGCACTTCCAAATGGTCTACTTCTTTTTCAGCAATCCTGAATCTCTTCAAATCGTTTCCTTCAGGATTCATGCGTTTTGCCAATATTTGCAAACTCATTTTAATCGACGAAAGAGGATTGCGTACTTCATGAGCTATACCAGCCGATAACTGCCCCAAAGCCGACAACTTTTGACTTTCGTAAAGCTTTTTTTCCAGATTCTTGAATTCCGTAATATCGCGTTGAACCAGTATGTAATGATTGGTTCCTGTAACAGGAGAGGTGGTAATCAGAAGATTATGTTTGCGGCCATCCTTGCTCGTTGCTTCAATTTCATAAGGGTCATAGACACCTTTTTTCGCAGCTTCCCATTTGGACAAGACGAATTCCTCATAGCCGGGCGCGACAAAATCCAAAAAGTATTTCCCTTTGAACTCACGGTAATGAACTCCTCCTCCCTTTCTTAAACCGAGGCTCATATAGTTGATGATGCCGTTTTCATCCATCTCATAAATTTTATCCGGCAAACTATTTATTATCGACTGCAAATAGTTGTATAGGTCTTCAATCTGCCGCCGCAGCTCAATATTCTCAACCAATTCATTTTGCAATGTTTCGGCATACTCGTTTAAACTTTTAGTCATTTCCCGCTCTCGCGAAACATCCTGCAGTGTTTCAATTGCGGCAATAATTTTACCTTCTTCATCGTAGATGGGAGAAGCCAGGAAATACATGGACCGGCTTTGTCCTCCAATGTTCTCAAAATAATCCGTTGCTTCGTAGGCACCGATCACTTTATCAGATTTTTTAACCTTTTTGCCGCCATAGTACTTACTCAGGCCATCTATATCATTATCGACGATTAAATCGGCTATCATGGGCCTCCTGACGGAATAAAAAGGGATATAATGCCTGTCTGTGCCAACCATATCTTCAGTCGAATAACCGGTAAGCTCCATACAGGCTCGATTCCACAGTATGACTTTATGTTCATTGTTGATGACAAAGCTGGGAATTGGCGAACCTTCAATAATACCGTCGATAGTTTTTTTCTCTTGCAGCAGTTTTTCCTGCCAGTCCTCCCGCTCTTTCAATCTTTTATTTTCTTCTTTGATGCGCAGTCTTTTACCCTCTTTATAAGCAAAAGACATACCGACAATTATAACCACCCCAATGAGCAATAATGAACTGAAAAGCGTATAAACAAATGTTTTACGAACAGGTGAAACTACTTGACTGTATGGAGCAACAACTAAAAGGATCCATTTTTTATCTCCAGCATGGACCGGATAATAAGCAATAATACTTCGTTGTTTTCTTTTATCAACCTGAAGAATGGATGCGTCTAAATGCCCTTTGCTTTCGGAAGGAAAATTAATTTTTGATTTATCCAGATTTTGAATTAGATCACTAATATTTTTTCCTATAAAAGAAGAATCATGATGAAGAATTATTTGCCCCTTCTCGTCAACGATCCACAATTCACCCAGTTGATTATCACGTATTTGTTTTTCACAAACATCTACTAAAGCGGCAAGTGAAAAAGAAACCACCCAGGCGCCGGAGAAAACATTGTTTTGACGCCAGATGGGATATCCCCAAATTAAATACCAATCAGCTTTTTGTGTTATTTTATCTTTGGATTGTTTTTCCGATAAAGCCAAACTCACATATTGCTTATTTTGCTGTTTTAGATCTTTAAAATGTTTGGTCAGATTTACCTGAGGTATGGCGCCATGCGGTAAAATTATCTTGATTTTTCCATCTACATCAAAAAGCAAGACAGCGTTAATCGAGTTTTCCCAGCCGGAATAGAAAATTTTTATTTCCTGATCACTTTCTCCAGTTAGAATTTTACCCTGAGGATCAAAATGAGAAAACAAAGCGATGCTTTTCCCAACCTGATCGAATATGTCTGTCATTCGAGTAGCTGCATTTTGAGCAGAGGCAAGCTGCTGACGGCTGAACAAATCAACCATATCCCTTTCCCTGGCGTTGTTCACTGTCAAAGCTAAAAGTAGAATCAGGATGATCACCGTTATACTGGCTAACCAGATGCGTGCTTTTATAGCCTTATGGTAGAGTTTCTTAATTTTACTGAATAAAGTCACCTAATCTTCGTTGTCCTTTTTATTTTCTTTTTTGGAGAGCTTAATCCCGATTAAGACATAAACCAGGATTGCCGCTGTCAGTGAAATAAGAAGTTTGGCCAAACCACTTTCAATTTTTAAAACATAAGAACAAACAAGCCATCCGAGGGGGTAAGTAACTGCCGTTAAAAGTTCCTGCATTATCATCCTTTAAAAATACTTCTCGTGGTATTTTATTTTAACAAAACCGATTTTTGTAATACTAACGGCCTTAGCGGAAAATTTCAATAGAAATTATCCCCGAAGCGAAGCGAAGTGGGATTAATGAGACTCGCTGAAAATGAGACCCAAGCTTCAGAAGCAAAGTGCACAGAAGCTTGCTGGACGTAATGAGACAAAAATTTCACAAGAGTAGTGTAGTGAAATTTGCAAGTCGAATTATCCAATAGTCTTTAGCTATTGGAAATTATACCAGGCGCTTAGCGCCGTGGTAAAACGAACGAAGTGAAGTTTGAAGCATTGTTTTGAAGCTCATACGCATAATTTGAATGTTTTATAGTAAACCATTTAACAAAACATTAAATCCGGCTTCAAATTTTCATGCTCTTCAAGTTTGTGAAAAAAACTTGCGGATGTTTTTTCCCATGAAATATTTTTATTTTTATTGTATTATTAAATGAAGCAATCTCAACAAATTAGGCAGGTATCTTTTCCATAACCGCGTTCTTCAAATGAAATATTTTGAAATAATTTTTTCATATTAAAGCCATGGCATAAGTCATGCACCTAAGTTCGCATAGAATAAATTATTTCTCTTTCACATGGCTATCAATTTATGTTATGGAAACAGGAGGTAATAATAAACAACTATTATGAAAGGAGACAAACAATGTCACACAAATTTGGTAAAAAAATTTTAACAGCATTTACATCCGTAGCAGTTCTACTCTTGGCAAGTCCGCTTGTTTTTGCCGCAGAAGCTATTCCGGCAGGTGGCGAATCCTACATTAAAGTATACTTTGCTATGGCCGCAATGATCGGTGCAGGCTTGGCTATTGGTTTAGGAGCAATCGGAGCCGGTGCTGGTATTGGTAACGCGGCAAACGGCGCATGTCAGGCAGTTGGAAGAAACCCCGGTGTACAGGGAAAGATCATGATGGTTATGCTCGTCGGTATGGCCATGGCTGAATCCATCGCAATTTATGCGTTGGTCATTTCTCTGATTCTTCTCTATGCTAACCCTTACATGCGTTATTTTTTGGGTTAATACTAAAATAAGTTAACTACAAAATTAACAAAGGTTAGGGGGAAATAGTAATGTCAGAAACTAAAAAAAATAAGCGGTTTATTAATATAGGAGGCGTGTTCTTCCTGCTTATTGTAATTCCCTTATCACTGATGGCGTTTTTAATCGCTAACGGCATGTTTAAATTGGGGGTTACTATAAAAGAGAGCACCCTTAACGTTCTCGATAATAAATCTCAGGAAGATATACGAGCAAGGGCCGTCAATGCAGCAAACGAAGTTGCCAATTTCCTCATGGAAAGCAATAAAGATTTACAAGTCGCAACAATCATTCCCTCAACAGAATCTGTATACAAACAGTTTATTTCTGAAAATAAAAAACCTGTCTGGGTCAAACGTAACGGTAAAATACAGCAGATATTGATCCCGCTATACAAAGAAATGGCTCTGATTGATAAAAACGGCAACGAACAAATTAAAGTCGTTGACGGTCAGGTACTACCGGCGAAAAAACTGGTTAATGTCAGCAATCCGGCCAATACAACATATAAAACTGAAGATTATTTTGCGAAGACAAAAAATCTGAATAAAGGCGACGTTTATGTTTCCCCGGTAACAGGGTTCTATGTCAATAAGGCAGCGTTTGAAAAGGGACAAAGATTTGAAGGCGTCGTCCGTTTTGCGACACCGGTATTCAATAAAGATGGTTTCGCGGGTATAATTACATTGGCCTTGGATTATCGTCATCTGGCCGAGTTTACCCATCATCTTGTTCCTACGCAGGCGGAAAAGGTATTTGAAACAACGGCTGCTTCCGGTAATTACGCCTATATGGTTGACAATCGCGGTTTTGTCATTTCCCATCCTAGTGATTTTCATATTGTTGGACTCACCCCTGACGGAACAATTGTTCCAACTCTTTCGGCTCAGAACGCAGCAGAACTGGCAAAGAATGGCACAGAAGCGTTGAATATGTTCCAGTTGGGTTTTCTGGATCCCAATATATTTAAAATCACGAAAGAAGCTGCACAAGGGAAATCAGGAATTTTAATGTATAAATATGGTGGAATCAACAAGTTCGTCACCTATGCGCCGATCAAGTTTTATGCGTCAAACCTTCCCCAACCTACCGGTTTTGGCTGGATAGGACTGGGACTGGAAGTTGAGAAATATAACGAAGCGGCAACGAAGTTATCTCAGAAAATTGAAAAGGAATCAAAAGCATGGACTGCGACAGTCATCTTTATTCTTATCGCTTCCATGATTATTCTGTTCTTCATTATGCTGCTTTTGGTTCGTGGAATCAGCCGTTCATTGCAGGCGGAAATCCCAAGAGGTTCAGAAGGCCTATCATTCGACGATGATGACGATGATAAATAATTAAACTTAATTTAATCAATTAACCAAAAGGCCGAATTTCGATTCGGCCTTTTTTAATGAGACTCGCTGAAAACGAACGAAGTGAAGTTTGAAGCGTTAGTCGACTCCCGCCAACGTAGTTGGCAGGGATGCGGATGACTCATCGTGCTAAGCTAAGTGGGACTACGAAGCGTATTGATAATATCACGCCGTTTGCTTTGGGTTTCAAACCCATGATTTCTATTATTATCCTTTAAAAATAGAATGGACTTTAATCAAATACAATATATAATAATGTACATACTTATTCACACGTAAACTACAAAGGGTTGTTTTCTATTAATTTTATTTTTATAAAAAGAAAAGGAGACCAGAATGAACTATATTCCGCATCTGTTCGCGTTAGTTACAGGTGGTATTCTTCTTTGGATAATAAAAAGAAAATATGAGAAAATACAAAACCGCGAATTGATCATAATATTCATCCTCTTTGTTCTATTAGTTGCCATCTTTACAGCTCCCGGGATGGACATGATAAAAAGATTTATAAATTTTATCCAAGTAGAGTAAATGACGCCTGTATAATAGCTAGCCAGGTAGAAAAAGTTTGTTAAACGCGTTTTCATGTTCATATTTTGATGTGGCTTGAGTGAAATGAAGGGTTACCAGATAGGAAAAAAACCAAAGGCAGACCCTGAGCAGTTCCGCAAGTTCAGCGGTATTTTTATGTTATCGGCTTGGGGAATCGCGATGGTGGCGTCCTCGTTCCTATTCCTTTATATCGGTTACCTTGTGGATGAAATTCTGGGAACCACACCTAATTTCATGCTGTGTTCTTTCTTTCTCGCAATCGGTCTCTGCATGTGGAGGCTTTATAAGGAGGCAAAGGAAAAAAGTAAGAAGATGTAATTATGGGCTGTTGAAAAACGCTCATCTGCGGCGTTGCGCTGCAAACCGCATCGCTCAACGTATATTTATATACGCCTCGCTATACGTTTTTTGCGCGCCTTGCATCTGAACATTTTTGAACAGCCCTACTGTAATAAAAGGTCTCCTTTTGATTTGATATTATTTAATGCTACCAGGAAGAAATTTAATCTGTGAATGCGGTTCAATTTGCAGATATGTTGGCGTTCCCAAAAATTCAGGTCTGTCCTCTATCGTATTGACCTCAACCCGGTATATCCCCGGTTTGAGATCGATAGCTATTATTTCTCTAAGATGATATCCAAAAGCACCGGCATATGTTCCGTGGGTCAAAATTGTATCTTCATAGATTAATTTAGGCAGTAAGCTTCCAGTATCCGGCTTGCTGATTTTTAGGTGGATTGGAATATTTATGCCTTTGTGCTTCATCGTTGACATATCAACATCAACCAGCGCAAGAACACGGTCACCATCAGCCTCAATACGCTCTTGACTACCTTTAGTAACAAACTCAAAGCGAAGGGCAAAGTAATAAGAACGATACTCACGAATCCTAATCTCCTGATCGACTGTACTATTCTGTTTGCTCACATCAAACGGCCATTTAACAACCGGTATTGGGAGTGTTGTTGACGGTGATGTTGATGAAAACCACGAAAATGCTTCACAGACTGTCATACAGATAAAAATAATCAAAAAACTGCTATCAATATTTTTAATATTTTCATTATTATTTTTCTCCTCCTTTATTGCGCCTGATTTTTTCAGTGCAAATTTTTTATCACTGTCATTTTTCACGGTATAGTACCACTTTTAAATCAAAGATGATATCGAGGCGGCAAGGAGGAGGCTCCGCAGGCGTATTATACATACGTTGAGGAAGCCGACAACGACGCCAACAAAGATAGCGCTTTGATTTAGAAGTGGTATAAACAGGCGCTGGAGAAGATCATAAGCCGAGTCCTGTCCCGCGTTTCAGTTACCCTACGTGCGGTGATGATCCTTCATCTGGGACAGCAGTTACCTGCAGTCTCAAGCGACACTACCCGAGAACATCAGGCGGGCCGCCCTTAAACGTTCTCCTATTTGGTCTTGCTCCGGATGGGGTTTACCATGCCTTTCCTGTCGCCAGGAAAGCGGTGAGCTCTTACCTCGCCTTTTCACCCTTACTCAAGGCTTTCGCCCTGGGCGGTATGTTTTCTGTGGCACTTTCCTTAGGGTCGCCCCCAGTCGCCGTTAGCGACCATCCTGCCCTGTGGAGCTCGGACTTTCCTCCGGCAGATAAATTCTGCCGACGATCATCTGATCTTCTCCGACCTGAGTCTTAAGTCTACACTTGATTGATTTTTCTTTCAAGATATCTTCATTATAAATAGGCGAACATTTAAAATTTCCCTGTTCACCAATTTCATCTTGACAAATAAATGCTACTATGATTTATGAGTTATTTTATTACTTTTAGAGGATTAACTATGAAAAAGACTTTGACCAATAAAACAAATACCAAAAGAAAAAGGACCCACGGTTTTCTCGTCCGGATGGCTTCAAAATCCGGAAGGCAGGTTTTAAGCCGCAGAAGAGCTAAAGGCAGAAAACGTTTAGCCGTATAAATTCTGGACTTTAGTACCTCAAGGATGGTCGGTCGACATGCATGAAAGAACAATCTTACCGGAAATCGGAAAGGATAACTAATCACAGCAGATATAGAACCATTTACAACCAGGGAGTGTGGAGGAGTTCTCAACACTTTACAACTATAACATGCAGTAATGCCCAAGAGGCTAGAAGGCTGGGAATTACCGTAACCAAGAAAACGGGAAACGCCGTAAGAAGAAACAGAGTCAAACGGTTGATCAGAGAATTTTTCCGCCTCAATAAGGCTTTGTTTCCCGCTGAGCATGATGTTGTTGTCATGGCTAAAAGAATTATGCCACCCCTTACTTATCAAGAAGCATGTAAGGAATTGACGGAACTCTTCACGCGGAAAGCTAATATATAATTTATGCTCAGGACAATTTTGGTAAAAATTTTTGTTTCCATAATTCGTTCATACCAAATTTGCGTATCACCTTTCTTTTTTGCTCCATGTTGCCGCTTCTACCCCTCATGCTCCGAATATACCATCTCGGCAATTAAGCTGCATGGGCCGGCAAAAGGGCCATTCATGGGCATAAAAAGGATTCTGCGCTGCCATCCTCTGCATCCCGGCGGTTACGATCCCGTCAAGTAAAAAATAGGGAGGTTTTTTTTAATGGATAAAAGGACAATTCTTGCCGTAGTCCTGTCACTTGTTGTTCTTATAGCATACCAAAAGTTTTTCGCACCACCGCTACCAAAACAGGCTGCGCCCGCTCAGGAATCAAAGCAGGCAAGTATTGATACGGCTGCAAAATCGCCTGAAAATCCGGCAACGGCGGCAGTGCCGAAGTTAGCAGCCAAACAGACAGCTTCTAAAAAAGAATCTGCGCCGAAAGATATCAAGGTAGAAACTGAAAATTACACGGCGATATTTTCTACCAGAGGCGCCGCCTTGAAATCTTTTCAGCTCAAAAGATATCAAAAAGAATGTACTAAATGTACAGCTGATATTTATCCTGTAATTAAGAATTTATTAACCGGCACGAAACAACCGGTCAAAGCAAAAAGCAATGAGCTGATAGAACTTGTTCAGGTTAAAGAGGGCATGCCTTATCCGTTGGCGATTACCTTTCCCGAATCATCCCCTGAGATTGCCGCCGATTCAGTTTATGATGCCGATGTAACCAAATTGGACTTGATCAGCGTCAAAGAAAAACAGCGTTTGGTATTTTCCCGGACTTTTAATGGAATTAAAATAGAGAAGATTTTTACTTTCAATCCCGACAATTATTCAATCACACTGGACGTAAAAGTATTTAACCTTACAGACACATCTCTGACCCAGATACCGCATCTTAACTGGTATGAGTATGTAGATTCAAAGAAAGAAACAGACAGATACAGCAAGGAAGGTCCTGTCGCCTATGTGTCTAAGTCCATCAAGCGTAAGAAAGTATCGGATATATCGACTGATACTAGTCTTGGTCCTGATGTTTCCTGGGGTGGATTTGAAAAAAAATATTTCATGGCTGTAATCATACCGCAAGATCCGTCCCTGACCAGCATCAACATGTCCAAAGACAGCAATAACATGGTCTCCGTAGAGATTAAAGAAACCAAAAGTATAATCCCGCCGAACCAGTCTGATTCATTGAACTACGAACTGTTTATCGGCCCAAAGGATTATACTCTCCTTAAGAAACAGGGTATATCGCTGGAAGAAGCTATTGAGTTTGACTCATTTATACCGGGATTGAAATGGCTTTCTATTGCGTTGCTTATTTTCATCAAATTTTTGTATCAATATATTAGCAATTACGGAGTCGCCATTATTATACTGACAATCCTGATCAAACTTATCTTCTGGCCGTTGGGTAATATAAGCTATAGATCCATGAAGGAAATGCAAAAACTTCAGCCTAAATTAGCTGAGTTAAAAGAGAAATACAAAAATGATCAGGCCAAAATCGGTCAGGAAACCATGGCTCTCTACAAGGCCCATAAAGTTAACCCCCTTAGTGGCTGTCTGCCGATATTAATTCAGATTCCTGTGTTTATCGGCCTGTACAATACACTCCTTTATGCCATTGAACTGCGCCACTCGCCATTTTTCTGGTGGATTCAGGATTTATCGGCCAAAGACCCTTATTACATTACGCCGATCATCATGGGGGCAACGCAATTTATTCAACAGAAAATGACCCCTTCTACAGGTGATCCAAATATGGCAAAGATGATGTTGATTATGCCCATTGTATTTACCTTTATCTTTTTAAATTTTCCGGCAGGGCTGGTCATTTACTGGTTATTAAATAATATTTTAAGCATCGGTCAGCAAATTTACATTAATAAAAAATTATCTGATTGATATAGTGGAGCCTCCACTATAATAACGCGACCTCCCGCGAGTACAGCCTGCCCTCGACCTGACATGTGACCTTTAGGTTATCGGGGGGCGCATTCCTCCCTCGGCTGGAGCTGGGGGATTCCAAGTCCCGGGATTGACATGAGGTATAAAAATGAGTCCGAAAATTTTAGAGATAGAAGAAAAATCAATTGACGAAGCCATTGAAAAAGCTTGCCTTGAGTTTGGTGTGTCACGGGATAAATTAAATATCGAAATTATCTCCGGAGAATCCGGAGGTTTTTTGGGATTATTTTCCAAAAAAGCAAAAATAAAAGCATCTCTGGTTTCTCTGGATATGGATTTTAGCTTTACGGATCATCCAAAAGCTAAAAGCGAATCAAAAACAGAACATCGAGAAAAGCCGGAAAAAGAGGTTATACCTGAAAAAAAGATTGTAACGGAAAAACAAAAAAAGCAGACAGAGCCTGTAGTTTCCCACTCCAACTTTATACCTGTGTCAAAGGTAAGTGAATCAAAAATAAAAATAGAACCACGGGTAAAGCCCGCAAAAAAGGTTATACCTGAAAAAAAAATTATAACGGAAAAACCGGTAAAACAGACAGAGCCTGTAGTTTCCAGCTCCAGCGCTGTGCTGGCATCAAATGCAAAGGATCTGTTGGAAGGCATTTTGCAGAGAATATCATTGGAATGTAAGGTGACTGTTAATGAAACGCCGGAAAAAATAATTCTCGACATTGAAGGCGATAACAGCGGTTTGCTTATCGGCAAACGCGGACAGAATATCGATGCTCTTCAGTATATATTGAACAAAGCAATCAATAAATTTGATAATGGACACAAAATGATCCTGATCGATTCGGGAGAGTACAGAAAAAGAAGAGAAGAATTCCTGCTTGGTTTAGCGGAAAAAATAAGGGAAAGAGTAAAAAAGACGCTAAAACCAGTATCGCTTGCACACATGAACGCCCATGAACGGCGACTTATCCATCTGATGCTGCAAGAAGATGAATCGCTGATCACGCAAAGCCGCGGCGAAGGTAAGTACAGAAAAATCGTCATTCTTCCCGCGAAAGCGGGCAATAACAAGCATATCAGAGAAAAAAAACAAGAATAGTTTTTAGTCAATTTAACTAATATATAAAGGGGAAGTGTCCAACTGTGCTTCACCAAGATACTATAGCCGCTATAGCAACTCCTTTCGGTATGGCCGGAGTCGGGATCATTCGGATCAGCGGTCTCGAAGCTCTCAAAATTGCGCGACGTATTTTTCAACCTGCTCATGCAAATTGCCCATGGGAAACCCACCATTTATATCATGGCGATATTATCTCGGCCGACGGTATAACCATCCTCGATGAAGTTTTAATATCTTTCATGCGCAAACCTCACTCTTTCACAGGAGAGGATATTATAGAAATCAACTGCCATGGCAGCCCGCTCATCATCGGGTCTATTCTGACACAATTACTGGAATTGGGTTGCCGCCTTGCCCGGCCCGGCGAATTCTCCCAGCGCGCTTTTTTCAATAACCGGATTGATTTATCGCAAGCGGAAGCGCTCGCTGCAATGGTTGCCGCAAAATCGGCAAAAGCTTACGCCATCGGTCTTGGCCAGTTAAAAGGATCTCTAAGCAAAGAAATAGAAGCTCTGCGCACTCTGGTGATTGATGCGCTGGCCGGACTTGAGGCGGCCATTGATTTTACCGAAGATACATCCACAGAAAAAATTCCGCTATTGCCACCGCAAATTGATCCGGCGTTAGAACATATCCAATCGCTTCTGTCATCATATCGCACGGCAAAAGTATACACAGAAGGTATCAATGTCGTCATCACGGGCAAACCCAATGTGGGAAAATCGAGCTTACTCAATACCCTGACGGGCAAGAAAAAAGCGATTGTTACCGATATCCCGGGTACAACACGCGATTTAATCACGGATACCATCAACATCAGCGGCATTCCTGTAAATCTGACGGATACTGCCGGGATTAGAGAACCGCAAAACGTCATCGAAAAAGAAGGTATCGATCTGGTTTGGGAAAGTCTGACCAATGCTGATGTTGTGATTATACTATTGGATTGCAGCAAACCATTAACAAATGAAGATAAAGTTATTATTGATAAGAATAGGGATGGCAATATTATTGCCGCGATAAATAAAATTGATCTGCCGCCTGCCTGGGAAATAAATACAATTGAACACTTATTTCCGCGAGAGAAAAAAATTCTTAAAATATCAGCTAAATTCGGCGTCGGATTGGAAGAGTTGAAAAAAACCATCATGGATTTATCCGGTAGCGGCGATGACAAAAATACAGGCTCCGCGATGATTACTAATATGCGCCATAAGCTGGCCATGGAAAAAGCTCTTAAAAATATTCAGGTGGCAAAGGAAAGTATCGTAGGCGGCATGTCTCCGGAATTCGCCGCTTTCGACCTGCGCGAAGCCTTGGATAATCTGGATGAAATAACCGGTAAAAAAATCAATGATGAAATATTGGATAAGATATTCTCCAGTTTTTGCATCGGCAAGTGATACCAATCCGCTTTCATCGGCTAACTTTGTTGGCAGTGTTGTCGGCTTCCTCAACGTATAATCTGAAGCTCACGCGTGTTTAAAATACGTCTCGTCGCCTCCTCCTCGCCGCCGCGTTATCCTTTGACCGGGTGCGCAACCAAAGGGAGCGCAATATAAAAATATTTTTTCTTACTATACCGGGAAATGACGCCCAACAGGCGGCAACTTCCAATTGAAATGGTATAAATTTGAATCTCCCATAATTTTGTGCTAGCATTGCATCATATTTTTAGTATGGTTTTTATCGTCGATGACATAAAATCAGATAATATTATGAAGAAATTTTATTTTTTACTTTGTCTTACGGTAATTTTTTGCTGGTCAATAAACAATGCCCTTAGCCAGGAAAAATGCGTTAATGCAGAGGCGGAATCAGCCATTCTTAATGACGATATTCCCTCCGCTAAACTCGAAGCCATCGCCCGCGCCAAATGGTCGGCAATTGAAGAAGTCATCGATACCGAAATCAAACTACGGAGCTTTGTGCAAAACTTCACACTGCTGGAAGATGTTATTAAAACAAAAGACGACGGTGTAGTTAAAAGTTATAAAGTGATCAATCAGAAAAACGACAAAGATAGTGTCAATATCAAGATTAAAGCTTGCGTGGAAGCGGCCAAAGCCAGAGAGGCCGTTTCCCAGTTAGGATTAAATAGTTCTATTGCTGTTTTTATTCCCGTGCGCAAACCCGGCCGCAGCGGCGATGAATTCGAGGAAACAAATATTCTTTCCGAAACCCTAATCGGCATTCTCACCGAACAGAACTATACCGTTGTCGATGTCGCTCCGACACAAGCCATTGACGCCGCGGAAATAGAAAAAGCTATCCGCAGCGGCAACACTTTAAATCTGCGCAGTATGATGTATAAATTTTTATCCAACTTGATTATCATCGGCAAAGTTAATTACACAATTTCCACGAAAAAAGGAGAAATTACTGGCCACGGTATTTCCCTGTCTTTAAATAATGTGACAGTGCGCCTGACTTACCGGATCATTGCCAAAAACAATAAGACCGGCAATATGGAAATTTTGACCGCAGGTACAGAAGAAGCTAGAGGAGTGGCAAATGACGTGGAAGCTGCGGCAGGGGAAGCAATGAAAGAATTGGCTCAAAATCTGGCGCCCGCCATTCTGGATAAGGTCAGCCAATACATCATTGGCAATACGAAGAAAGTTGCCATTAAGGTTAATAACGTAAATGATATAGATACGGTTATAGAAATTAAAGAAATACTTCAAAATATCGCCTGGGTTTCTGATGTCGAAGAAAAACAGATGGGTGATTTTGTTGTCAGCTATCCGGAAAACACATTTTACCTGGCCAACAGTATTGAACAAAAAAGTGATTTAAAAGTTCTAAATTTTTCGCCCTCTTCTGTTGTTCTGGAGTATCAAGAATAAGGCGATACAATTTTATATGAAAATTGCTGCTAACAGGCACAAACATAGATTGATGAAATGTATGAACGACTCTGGCTGGAGCACGCCCTTCCAAATCATGACGCGCCGTGCTCATCACTTTTAACGTGTTCACCTACAACTAAATGTTTTTAATTTTGAATCGCAGTGATGATTACCATTTATAATAGAAAGTATCAGTTGGTTAAGAATAAGTAGTTGTTTTGAACATTAACATTATTAATAGAGTACCGTAAGGGTGAGAGAACCGGAATACGATAAAATGGGTTGAACATATTTTGTAACTCCTGACGTATTGCACCGGGGATTAGAAAATGGTTGACAATGACCTTTGAAGATAGAGCAAAAAGGGAATTATCCTTTGCTTTCATCTGTAAGGCTGTATAGCCTTCCAGCCTTTTCCCTTTCACATATTTATTTAGAAGCTTCAGGGTCTTAGGGGGGATTTCAGAAACCGGAATATCAAAAAAATATTCGGCATAAGGCGGCGAAAACCTGATCGAGACTCGAGCCTGTTTATTTTTAAGTTTTTTTACTCTACCGGCAATGTATCTCTCAATGGCTTTGGCCGAAATCAGAATACCCACTTTGCCCTCAGAAGAGGAAATGATTTTGAACTTTTTTGCTTTTTTTAGCTGGTTGAAGTCGATGACCGGTTTTTCGTATAAGATGGTTATATAATCCGCCACAAGATCTCCAATTACGGCATTTTCAAACTTCACAGCAAGAGTTTTTATTTCATTTGGTTTCTCTTGTGATAACCTGATCTGAACCACAATTTTTTTGCACTGAATATTCTTACCCAAAATATTCATTATCTCATTCTCTAAAGTCCTGGCGGTAAGATTCGGTGTTTCTGCGAATGAGGCAACGGGGAAGATAAGGCCAATGGAGATCAAAAGGAAATAAAACAGTAATCGAATCCCTTTATTTTTGTATGATTTTTCCATTTTCAATAAAAAGCTCCTTAAATCCATAGCGCGACGGTTGCGAAACTGTAATTCGATAACAATCAAGACCATCCGACTCGTAGATAAATGATTTTTCCGTGCCCGTCTCCAATGGTATTTTATCAATAAATTCCGGTTTTAACTGTTCGAGCTTATCAGGGTATCTCATATTTTTCGCATAATAGGCTTCAACAGTCTGAGACAGGACAGTCATATCGCTCAAAATCTGCATTTTGGGATCATCTATTTTTTTCACTGGCGGATTGTAATATTCAGTTCCTCCCTGCTGATAGAGGAAAAAAACATAAACTGCGATGACAATCATTACAAGCAATATGATGCCCAACAGGAATTTCCATTTTCCGCGAAACATATTAAGACATGTCTCCTGTTCTTCTATTATATTAAATATTAATATACGTTAAATTTGGTTTGATAATGATTTAGCTTCTATACAAAATATCATTGGAAATCAAACAAATGTTATTTATGGATTCCGGATATTGAATACCGTTTGAAATAGAGCATACCATAAAAATTATAGGACGCTCTCTTCCTTAGAAGAGGAAGTGAGATTTACAGTCCGTATCAACCGCTAATCCGCAATAGCCCCAACTGGGGTGGTTGAAAAACTCCATGCTTTGGGGTTTTTCAAATACTCTAAAGGGCATGCGAATATTCAGATGCAAGGCGCGCAAAAAACCGAGCCGCGAGGCGTATAACCTAAAGGTCACACGTATGGACATACATTGAGTGGTGCGGTTTGCAGCGCAACCCCGTGCCTTCGCCGGGGTAAACTCCGCAGATGCCAGCACGGAGCATGCCGTAAGCGTTTTGTAAAGCCTTAGGCTTTTTCCGGCAAGGAATGCGTCCTGTAATAATTGCGCCTCCCTGAGGGAATGCACTCCCGATCAACAGTCCCTATCTATATTATTTTTCTTCCAATCCTTGAATAAACGCCAGAACATTTTTACCCAGAACGCTGTGGTTGTAGCCACCTTCCAGAATACCGAAGCAGCCGCCATTGTTATGCCGGGCGGCATCTCGCACCAGCTTGCCCATATATTTGTAGTCTTCAGTTTTCAAAAGGCCGCCCCAGTCGGCTTCATGATTATCAAACCCGGCAGATACGGCGATAATATCAGCATTTGTTTGCGCTAAACCATTCTGCACATTTTTCAAATATTCATTACGATTAGATGCTGTGGGATTAAGTATTGTCACATATCCCTTGCCGCCCAGGATATTCACATTGCCATCACCGAAATGCAGATCGAAATCCAGAATGAACGCTTTTTTAATTTTATCCTCACACTTTAGTTTTTCCAACGCTATCGCCATATTGTTAAAATAACAAAACCCCCACGCGCTTCCCGCTGAAGCATGGTGGCCGGGCGGACGAATTACAGCAAAGCATGGCTCGGCTAAGCCGATTTGTGCCGCTTTAATCGCGCCTCCGGCGGCGAGCGCCGCAATGTCGTATACGCCCTCACGTTCGACCGACTTTACATATTCGGCAGTGTGCACTCGGAGAATATCTTCTTGGGAGGCCGGAAGAGGTGTGACAAAACTTACTTTACCGCGCAGTGCTATTTCAATGGCGTGAATACGGCCTGCGGCAGAAGCGGGATCAGACGAATAAATTTCGTTATAATCTTCATGATAAACAACCTTCATTTAATCCTCCTTTTTCCAGTTTAAAAGAAAATCGGCTCGTAACCCACGGTTCAGGGTTTTCATCAAGAACTTTTTCCACGAATTTTACGCGATTATTTTTTCCTATAAGCAAAATTGTCGAAGAACGGGTGCCGTAAACAGGGCTGGTAATAAATATAGACGACAATACCCGCTCCCATTCCAATCCGATGCCTGTTGCGGGCAGTTTTCTGTCCGGCGGAATGTGGCGATCCGCCAGCAGGTCAAATAATGCTTTTCCCAATTCAGCGCCTTTTTTATCCAGTGCGGCCTTCAATAGCCTCTTACCCCTTGATACTTTTGGCCAGGGTGTATTCAAGAGATGATTGCTTAAGCCATAGATTCCGGGTTTTAGTTCTTGTTTTCCTCCGCAATTGGAAAAAACAAAAAGGTCACTGCCCTCCCCCAGGATCAAATTAAAGCCATTGTATTTATCTGCCTGCGGGGAAATCTCTTCCAGATAATTACTTGGGTTTTGTTTTCCGGAAATGTAACGGCTGACAAGCCCTCCGCGCGAAAGAGCATTGCTTTTAAAAGTGGACGGATCGCGATAATTAGTGATGGCGGCAAATTTCCCTTTTTTGGTTACACCAAGCCATGTACCACCTTCTTTTAAATCGCGTCCGGCAAGCACTTGCGGTTGATCCTCCCAAAAGTCCGCCGGGGCCGATGGCCGCTCATAAAATTCATCGCGGTTAGCCGCAAGAATTAATCTGTATGAGGGATGAAAATTGTAAGCGAATACTATCAGGCACATTAGGCTTTATATAATCCGGAACTTATTTTACAATTTTTTTTAATCTCGTCATTATTCTCGCCATCGTATCTCCGGCCGGTGCGTTGATAAATACATCGGCTATATCATCATGCCCTGTGTCTCCCATATTAATAATGACAATATTCGCGCCTGATCGTTTGGCGTACATCGGCATATAAGCGGCGGGATAAACAATCAGCGTTGAACCTATAACGATAAACAAGTCGCATTCCCTGGATTCCCGCTCGGCCATCATCAAAGTGTGCTGCGGAAGCATTTCGCCGAAAAAAACAACATCGGGTTTCAGAATACCCTGGCATTTTTCACATACCGGGAAATAATCCGGTGACGGATGTTTTTGTCTCATTTCTTCGACAGGATAACGCATGCCACAATCAAGACAGATCAGCCACTGCATATTGCCGTGTAGTTCATGAACTTTCTTTGGATTGTTACCCGCCTTCTGATGCAGGTTGTCTATGTTCTGCGTAATGACTGAACTTAATTTGTTCATCTTCTCCAGCTCGGCTATTGCCAGATGAGCCCTGTTAGGCTCGGCATTGAGCAACGATCCGCCTTCCACAAAAAGATACCAGACTTTCTTGCGGGTCTCGCCCGAACTAAGAAATCTGTCAATGGTGAAATCTTCGGGATCAACTTTTGTCCAGAGGCCGTCCGGACCGCGGAAATCAGGTATGCCCGATTCCGTGCTGATGCCTGCTCCGGTGAAAACCACCAGCCTTTTCGACGCCGCGATCATTTCCGCAGTTTTATTGATTTTTGTTTCCATAAACGGCCGTTACCCCTTTTTATGGTTTTTCCGGTTTTCGATCAGAACAATTTCTTTGCTGCTTTCTCGATAGCTTCTTTTAATTTCGTTCCACCACCGGACTCAATTGTTTGACGAATATCTTTCAGCTCTTTTTCGTAGATATCCAATACTTTCCCCATTTCTAGATTTCCCATAATTATATCAATATAAAGTTCAGGACTTTCCGTGAATATTTTTTTTATAATCTCCAGTTTAGTCCGGAAAATTGGCGTGGAAAATTTACTTATTTCCGCAAGAGGAATATTTGTTTTGGCCAGCGCCAGTCCCAGAGTAATTGTGTTGAAATGATTGAGTGCCTGAACAATCGCCATCATCTTATCGTGCTTTTCGGGAGTCGATTCCAAAACAGTCAGTTTATTATTTTTAAATACTTCTTTGAGCCATGGCTGCCATTTTTTTCCGCGCGCCGTACATAAAATAACATTCTGTCTGGTAACATCTTTTAACTGAGGTCCGAAAAGCGGATGACAGCCAATGACTTCGGCCCGCGAATTTTTCAGCATCAGTTTAACCGGTTCTTTTTTCAGCGACGTTAAATCCATCAAAAGCGCGTTTTTGGCTAACAAAGGACCAACCTGTTTGATAATTTCAGCGGTAGCAGAAATGGGCACAGCAACGACAACCACGTTGCAGAGCCTCGCCAAATCGTTTATTTGCAGCTTTGTTTTTCTGCCGCAGACATGAACGGTGCAGCCTTCTTTTCTCAGCAAACCGGCAAACCAGTGCCCCATGCCTTTTGTGCCGCCAATTATGCCTACATTAATATGTTCCATCTACTGATCGCCTTTTGTCTCAATAAGTGATCTGCTAAAACAATCATGACCATTGCTTCGCAAACCGGCACGACCCTAGGCAACACACAAATATCATGTCTTCCCTGAATTTTAATTATCTGCTCTTTCCCCCTGAAATCTATAGTCTGCTGCGGTTTGGCTATTGATGGAACAGGTTTGCAATAAACCCGCAGAACAATTTGTTCACCGCTTGTTATACCCGCGAGCATTCCTCCGGCATGATTTGTTTTAAATCCTTTTTTATTCATTTGATCATTGACTTCCGAGCCCATCCTTCGAGCGGCTTCCATGCCCTCACCGATTTCCACCGCTTTTACCGAACCGATGCTCATCAGCGCTTTAGCCAAATCAGCGTCCATTTTGTCAAAAACTGGTTCGCCTAAACCGGCGGGACAACCACGCACAATAATCTCCACAATCCCGCCCAGCGAATCTCCCTTTTTGCGGACTGCCATAATCTTTTTTTCCATAGCTGTCGCCGCCTGTGCATCGGGACAGAAAAGAGCATTATCACGCACAACTTTCTTTAAATTTTTGTCTGACTGCATTTTATCACGGTCGATTGCAATTGTTCCGATGGCCTGCGTGTAAGCGATCACATCCATCCCCGCCTGAACAATAACTTTTTCGGCAATAGCTCCCGCGGCAACGCGCGCGGCAGTTTCTCTGCCGGATGAGCGTCCTCCACCGCGCCAATCGCGAATACCGTATTTTTGCAGATAGGTGAAATCTCCTTGCCCAGGACGGAATATATTTTTTAATTCATCGTAGGAGGAAGATTTCGCATCAGCGTTTTTGATGATCAGCGAAACAGGAGTGCCCGTGGTCTTTCCCTCAAAAACACCGGAGAGAATCTCGACTTTGTCACTCTCCTGCCTTGTCGTTGAGGAAACCGACATCGATGGTCTTCTTCTGTCCAGAGCTTGCTGAATATCAGCTTCGTCCAAGTCAAGCCCCGGTGGACAACCATCCACAACCGCTCCTAAGGCCTTACCGTGTGACTCTCCCCAGGTTGTAACGCGAAAAACGCTACCAATTGTATTTCCGGACATAGATATTACCTCTTAATTTTTGCTTTCTTTAATCTTAACTAAATTTCCTGATTTTCGCAAATATTGATAAATTTCTTCCGCGACCTGCGCAGCACTCTTGCCTCCAGTATCCACAGTGTGGTCCGCGGCGCTCTCATATAAAGGAAGCCTTTGTCTCATAATATCTATCGTTTCCTGAATAATATTACCGGAAGTAAACTGAGGACGTGTCGCTCCTTTTCGGGCGTCTTTCTTGAGCCTGTCAATAATATCCTGCAGGGGAGCATTGAGCCAGATAATCACACCTTCCTGCTTTAACAAATCCACATTCTGTTTTAACAAAGCCATATTCTCTCTAAACAAAACCACTCCGCCGCCGGTGGCGATAACGCAATCTTCTTTTTGCGTCAGATATTTAATTGTGTCTCTTTCCTTGGCGCGGAAAAAATCCCACCCGTGAAGCGCCACAATTTCTTTGATCGGCATCGCCATGCTTTTTTCTACCATCGCGTCGGTATCCCAAAAAGCAATTTTCAGCTTAGCGGAAAGAATTCTGCCCACTGTGGATTTTCCTGTCGCCCGATAACCGATTAAGACAACATTCATATCTTCTCTAATTCCTTCCAAAATGAGGGGAATGATTTATCAACGCATTTTTTGTCGCTGATTTCTATGCCGCGGACAACCAAACCGGCAACGGCAAAGCTCATGGCTATGCGGTGGTCGTTATAAGTCTCAATTTTTGCCGGCCGCATTTTCCCTCCTTGAATAACAAGACCTTCCGGTATCTCCTCGGCTTCAATGCCGGTGCGGTTCAGTTCCGTAACCAGAGCTGCCAGCCGGTTGCTTTCCTTTATTCTTAAATGCGCCACGTTATCGATAATTGTTTGTCCTTTACGGAAAGCGGACAAAACCGCTAAAGATGGCACCATATCCGGCATATCGTTGAGGTCGAAAGTAAAATCACCCTCCGCCAGATTATTTCCGGAAACTTCCACCCAGTTTTCTCCTGATCTTACTTTACATCCCAGTTCTTCCAGAACACTCAGCAACCGGATATCTCCCTGTTTACTTTGCCGGTTAATTCCGGTAACTTTAATTGTTTTTTTTAAAAGCGCCGCGGCCAGAAAAAAATAGGAAGCGCTGGAAGCATCTCCTTCTATGCGGTATTCACGCCCTTGATAAATTTTCCCGGCGGCAACATGGTATTTATATTTTCCTGTTTGAGTAATCTTCGCGCCGAAATCGCTCATCACGGCAATCGTTAAATCAATATAAGGAATCGAAACGACACTGCCCAGCAAAATTAAATCCATGCCTTTGGGCGTGTAAGGCGCACAAAGAAGCAGCGCCGACACGTATTGCGAACTTTCGATATCCTGTAGAGTTATTTTTCCTCCGGTCAGGCCGTTGGCATTTATTTCCACCGGAGGACAATTGTTCCGGGAAGAAATATCAGCGCCCATGTTTTGCAGCGCTTCCACCAAAGCACCTACAGGCCTTTCGCAGAGCCGTTTTTCGCCGGTTAAGACATATTTTCCTTTGCCCAGACAGACCAGCGCCGTAAGAAATCGCAACGCGGTGCCGTTATTTCCCAGAAATAATTCTTTGCCGCCGTTTATTATTTTGCCCGCCGTGCCGGAAATAAAAAAACCGCCTTTCGCGGAAACAATTTGCGCGCCTAACGCCCGCAAGCCTTCAATCAAATGCAGTGAGTCCTGAGCGATAAGGGCGTTGTTGATGAAAGAATTATTCTGTGCCAAAGCGGCAGCCACCAGCGCCCGCTGGGTCAGGCTTTTGGAACCGGGAACACAAACGGTCGCAGAAACTTCCTTAAAATGAGCATCGTCGTTATTCAATTTGAGTTAACCTCTTCAATATTACTTTTTTCATCAGCGCGCGGGGCGGCTCGACGCCCGTCCACAGACGTAATTGCTGGGCTCCCTGATGAACAAACATATCCAATCCAGAAAAAATATGACAGCCCTGTTTTTCGGCGTCAGCCAGTAATTTAGTCTTGAGCGGATTATAGATAACATCCATCACATATCTAAATCCGGCCAGCGCCGACGCCTTCACCGGAGATTTATCTTTAGGATACATGCCCACAGGCGTTGTGTTGATCAGGCAGTCAGCCTTGATCCTGCCGATTTCGGCAAGAGGATAAAACGGGCAATTCAATTTGCCGGAAAGAATCTTTCCTTTTTCCGGCGTGCGATTAACAATAACCGGAAATCCGCCCTCCTTCATTATTCCATATGCCGCCGCTCGCGCTGTTCCGCCCGCACCAATGATTACAAAAGTTTTACCTTTAATCGGCATTGCTTCTTGGAGCGTAAGAATCATTCCCAGCCAATCGGTGTTGCAACCAGTCAGGCGGCTACTTTTGCTGATAATTGTATTTACCGCTCCGATTTTCAGAGCATCATCGTCAATATCATCCAGATATTCCATGACCGCGACTTTAAAGGGTATGGTTACACTGGCGCCGCGGATATTCATTGCTCTCATACCCTGCAACGCGCCGCCCAAATCATCAACGCAAAACGCACAGTAGTTTCCTTCGATTCCCATTTCTTTAAAAGCAGCGTTGTGCATCATTGGAGAAAGGCTTTGCCTCACCGGGTTACCCAATAAAATATAATTCTGTGGCTGAGGTGTCGACGTAGATAAAACTGTTACTGAAGGAGTCCGTTCGCCTGCAAGCAATTCATTAATTTGTTTCATCTCGTAAATGGTGAACTGTCCCGGCGCGGATTGACCTTCTTGCTCCAGTGTGGCAAAGCTCAAATAATTTCCCAATAGAGGCGCTACGGCACGACTGATGCGGCCTTTATCTCCCATGCACAAGGAAATAAGTTCCGGAGAATGCTTCCGCGCATAGGAGATCAAGCTGAGAGTCACTAGATTATCTTTGGCAGTTTTAGCGAAAGTAACGATTTTCACAACGGCTGGTTTGGCCTTGGCGCATTGATGAAATATTTCTTTTAATTTTGTCAGTGCCGGAGTCTCTTTAAGATTATGATAAGAAACTATAATTTTTGTTTTCCCCCTGTGTTCTGCACAAAAAGACTGGAGTTCCTTAATTGCCGCGCGTCCTTCCGCAAGTTCGATATCAACAAAATCCGCACCCAGTTCAATTGCCTCTTTGAGCAAAGCTATTTTCCGGTCAATAGTCTTTTTCCCGACACCTTTGATACCTGCTGTCCCTCCGGCAGGAGCCGCCTCCTCTTTTTTGCGGCATGTAACAATTATTTTAATCAAACCGGAACTGTTGCGAGCGGTAGAAATCAATTCCGCAAGCGATCCATCCTCGATCAAATCCATTCTCAATTCGATAAAATCGGCAAGCCGGCAACTTCTTTCTATGGTATGCAAAGCTTCTTTTTTTTTGCCGGCCGTAATGGGAATACAAATCATAACGCGCCTTCATTTTTCGGGTATGAACCCAGTATTTTCAGAAAAGTTGTTTTTTTCTTCAATTCCTCCAAACAGCTCTTTACCTGTTCGTCTTTTATATGACCTATCATATCCACGAAAAAGCTGTATTCCCATAATTTCTCTTTTACCGGATGCGATTCTATTTTTGCCAGATTAATTTTTCGCCGCGCGAATGATGCCAGCGCACTGTGAAGCGAACCGGGTGAATGAGGCGTGGCAAAAATCAGGGAAGTCTTATCATTGCCCGTAACTGTATTTTCTCCTCTGCCTATAACCAAAAAACGCGTCATATTGGAAGAATTATCTTCAATTCCTTCCGCCAGCAGATTCAGTCCGTACATCTGGCCGGCAAGAGAACTGCCTATTGCCGCTTCATTTTTTTTCCCCCGCACTATTTGAACCGCGGCTGCTGTGCTTTCCGCTTCGCTCAGTATGCAATTGGGCAAATTGGTTTTTAACCATATCTGACACTGAGCCAGAGCTTGCGGGTGAGAATAAATTTTCTTAATATCTTTCATACTTTTGGTTGAAGATATAAGGCATTGGCTGATCCGCAGATAAATCTCCGCCTTGATTTTCAGCGGGGTCGTAATCAGCAGGTCAAGCGTTATGTTCACCGATCCTTCCAGCGAATTTTCTATGGGGACGACGCCCCAGTTCACAAAGCCTTTTTCCACTTCATCAAATACACGATCAATCCTTGGCTGAGGGAAATAACGGCTGGAATCACCAAAGTGCAAACGAGCCGCCAAATGCGTAAAAGATGCTTCCGCGCCGAAAAAAGCTACGGTCATTGGTTTTTGCAATTCACGCGAAGTGGAAATAATTTCCCGGAAAATCGATGTTACCGCTTCCCGCGGCAGAGGACCGGAATTTAGTTCCTGCAGATAGCCGTGAACCCTTGCTTCCTGAGCGGGATCGTATACGTCAATTCCGCCTTCGCCTTTAACCTTGCCGATCTGGACTGATATTTGCGCCCTTTCATTCAACAAACGGATAATCTCCCGGTCTTTCTCCTTCATGTTTTCTCTTAAGTCTTCCAACTTTCGCGGTTTCATTTTTTCATCTCCTCAAGCACTGCCGTGATCAGTTTCGGTTCAATGTTTCCGTTGATAAAAGGCATTCCTATTTTCTTTAACAAAACAAAATGGATTATGTCACCTTTTTTTTTCTTATCCATCTGCAACAGGGGAATAATACTATCGCCAGTAAAAGACTCCGGTATTTTTCCGGGCAGGCCCGCACTGTGGATAAGAGCTTCGATGCGTTTGGTTTCATTGTCTTTGAGGTAACCCATTTTTTCGGAAAGACGCGCCGCCACAATCATTCCCAGAGCTACGCCTTCGCCATGCGTTATTGTATATTGGGAAATTGTTTCCAGCGCATGCCCCAGCGTGTGACCGAAATTAAGAATACGCCGCAGGCCCTGCTCTTTTTCATCAATTTCGACAATTGATTTTTTGATCTGACAGCAGGTTTCCACAATATTCAGCAACAGCTTCGAATCTTTTAATTTTATCGCCTCCATATTGCTCTCGAGAGTATGAAACATTTTTTCATCGTCAATAGCGCCGTATTTAATAATTTCCGAAAGCCCGTTGTTAAATTCTCTTTCCGGAAGCGTTTCTAAAAAACTCAAATCCGTGAACACGGCGCACGGCTGGTAAAAAGTCCCCAGCAGATTTTTCCCGTGGGGAAGGTCGATACCTGTTTTTCCGCCGATGCTGCTGTCCACTTGCGCGACCAGCGTGGTTGGAATCTGAATGTAAGGTATAGAACGCATAAATATAGAAGCAATTAAACCGACGATGTCGCCGACAACTCCGCCGCCTAAGGCAATCAGACAAGTCTCGCGGTCAGCTTCTAATTTAAGCAATTTCCCCGCAATATCCAGCACGGTGTTAATATTTTTGGAAGCCTCGCCGACGGGAAATTCGATCAGATATACATTTAATCCGACATCTTTTAAACTGGAAAGAAGTTTTTGCCCGTAAAGACTGCCGACACAATTGTCAGTAATCACCACATATCGCCCCGCGTTATGACTTTTGGCAATAATCGGCGCCATCCGGTCGATTATGTCTTTACCGATGCGAATTTCATAAGATGATAGAACCTTCTTATCAAGATTAACTTTTATCGATCGCATATATTCACTCCGTTATTTAATGTCTCATTGCCGTAGTAATTGCTCTTAATTCGTCCATCAATTGGTAGAACTTTTCCGGTTTCAAAGATTGCATTCCGTCGGAAACTGCTTTTTCCGGTTGGGGATGAACTTCTACTATAAGACCATCGGCGCCGACAGCCGCAGCAGCACGGGACAGCGGAATCACATATTGCCAATGACCGGCAGCATGACTGGGATCGACAATAACCGGCAGATGCGTCAAACCCTTCAACACCGGAACAGCGCTTAAATCCAGAGTGTTTCTTGTGGCCGTTTCAAACGTCCTGATGCCGCGTTCGCAGAGAATAACATTAGGGTTACCTGAGGAAAGAATATATTCCGCCGACATGAGCAACTCTTCAATAGTGGTCATCATCCCTCTTTTTAAAAGCACCGGCTTTTTCGAATGGCCGACTTCTTTGAGCAAGGCAAAATTCTGGGTATTGCGCGCGCCGATTTGCAGCATGTCGGCGTAAGATTCCACAAGATCAACATCAGCGGGATTGACCACTTCAGTGACCGTCGGCAGACTCGTTTTCACACTAACCTTATTTAATACTTTCAAGCCTTCTTCTTCCATACCCTGGAAGCTGTATGGCGAAGTGCGCGGTTTGTAGGCGCCGCCTCTAAGAATCTGGGCGCCGCCCTTTATGGCGACATAGGCGGACTCCAGTAATTGCTCTTCGCTTTCAATAGCACAGGGGCCTGCTATTACCACGAATTCCGGGCCGCCGATTTTAATTGGACCTACGGAAACCACGGTATTACCTTCGTGCGATTCACGGCTTGCCAACTTGTATGGTTTTAAAATCGGCATGGTTTTTTCTACCCCTGGTAAGGATTCCGCGTATTTAAGGATCCCCTTGTCGCGATTGTCACCGACTGCTCCGATAATTGTCCGTTCAACACCGATTGAAGGATGCGCTTTGTATCCGACAGATTCAATCCAGTGAATCACATCTTCAATTTGCTTTTCTGTAGCTTGATTTTTCATTACAATGATCATGATTTTCCCCTCCTGAAATTAAAAAAGGCCATGGCTTTTGCCGCCATGGCCTTAAAAAAGAAAAGCCATGGGAGCTCTTCGATCTACCCATGGCTGTTTTGGTTTATTTAACCTTAACAAGTCCTCCTCAGCGACGGGCAGACCAATACAAAATAGGTATAAAACCAATAACCATAAATATTGTTGTTTGCAGTTAGTTTTCTGTCCATCATGAAAAACCTGTCCTCTATTTGAAAGATATATAATCAAACTAAAAATATTTGTCAAGAGAAAATTTAAAGAGTGTTAATTTAAAAGAATGCGCTTTTTCTTAAAAATACTTTTAAGTGTTTCACAAAGTTTCAGTAGAGGGTGTCTATACCACTCCGCTGCGCTTCGGGGATAATTAGACTTATGCTTCAAACTGCACTGCTCTTTTACCACGGCGCTACGCGCCTGGTATAATTCGTCCAGCAAGCTTCAGTGCACTTTGTTTCTGAAGCTTGGGTCTCATTATCAGCTTGTCTCATTAGAATTGAGGATTACTGGTGGAAGAACTAAACCGCTGCGCGGTAGATATATAAGGTTGGTGCAGAAGCACCATTTTTTTATTGACAAGCCCATTCGATCTGGTATTAAAGGGTTGTTTTTGATAAGTATTAGTAAATTATGGGAGAAGATCCTCTATTGAAACCCCATAGCCCACAACACGCGGCTTAGTTCTTCATGCGTCAATCCAAAATTGAACCAACATCTCGAATATGAATCTGTCTGTCTGTTACCTCAACTTCGGATTGACGCTTATTCGAAAGGTGCAACGAAAAATTAGCCGGAATGTTATTTGGCAAAAGGTCTATATATTTTCCCTGTTAATGTGCGCGACTTTGGCAACAGGGAAGCCGTTAAAGTCCGTGGCCGAGGCTAAAGTGTAGGCGCCAATATTTTCCGCGTAAAGCAAATCGTCAATTTGCAAATTTTCCGGCAGTTCATCAGCCAGTGAAATTGTATCAAAAGCGTCGCAGGTCGGTCCAAAAGTGGCACAAAGTTTTAGTTCGCCATCTTTAAAAGCATGGAGCGGGTAATGCTGGTGGTCATAAACCTGGCCGGAAAAAGTATGATACACGCCATCATCAAGATAATAACAAGTTTTGCCGTCGCGAATGGATTTGCCAATAATTTTTGTCACCAAGGTGCAGGCTGTGGCCACCATAAATCGGCCAGGTTCGGCAATAACCTGGATATTGTCTTTGCTGAACAAGCGTTTAATTTCCAAATTCAATTTTTTAGCTAAAGCAGAAAATGATTTTACATCCGGTGTGTATTTAACCGGAAATCCGCCGCCAATATCCAAAACTTTTTTCTTTTTGCCCTCTTTATCCGTAAAACCAATTTCAAAATTCCGCAAAGCAACTTCCTTCAAAATAGAATGCGCAAAATTCAGCGCTTGCAAATAGTTTTCAAAATTATTGCATTGACTGCCCACGTGAAAACTAATGCCTTCCACATCCAAACCCATGCCAATGGCTTCGGCAATTAGATCCATGGCTTCGCCGGGATGTGCGCCAAATTTGGAAGACAACTCCACTATACTTCCGGTGTTAGGCACGCGAATGCGTAAAATCAGCCCTACGTCCGGCGCGTGTTGCTTGATTTTTTTCAGTTCCTCAATATTGTCAAAAGTTACCAAAATTTTGTACGGGTTTAATTTTGTCAAAACTTTGAACGGTTTAATCGTGTTGGCGTAAATAATTTTATCCCAAATAAAATTTTGGCGTTCTTTGTCCGGCCAGATTTCAATATTTTTATAAACAAGCTTGAATTCGTAAATTGAAGCCACGTCAAAGCTAGAGCCAAGGTTAAACATGGTTTTAATTATCTCAGGATTGGAATTAGCCTTAACCGCAAAATACGGTTGCACATCCGGCAATTTTTCACGGAATTCCTTAAAATTGTTGCGCAGGATTTCGTGGTCAACCACAAACAGCGGCGTCCCGTTTTTAGCGGCCAATTCCTGCAAAAGTTTTTTCCTTGTCTCAATCATGGAATAAACCGAAAGTTTTCAAATTGCCAGACATCTGCAGTTGGCTTGTTGGCCGGGTTTTCTTTAAAATAGACTACGCGGTTTTTAATGGGAGTCCAGTCCGAGACTTTGGAAATAAAATTGCCTAAATAAGGTTTAGAAATATCCAGAACAAAGTCGTGCGGTAAATCATCGGGTAAATTCAATCCCCTTTTCGGGTTTTCTATCATCCAAAGTACTGCGCTGATAACTCCGAGCGCGACCTGCAAAGTTGTGGCATTTTGTCCCGGCGCCAGCCTTCTGGCTTCTTCTATGGAAAGATCACTGCCTGTCCACCAGGAATTGTATTCATGGCCCATAAGCAAAGCGCCTAAGATATCCGCGCCGGTAGTAATTTCATCGCCCATAATTCTTAATTTTGGCGGCAAAACATAATTTCTGCCGCGAAGTTCGTAAATGGAAGACAACGTTTCGTGGCAAGGCATGTATGCGTAATGCACGGTGGGACGAAAAACGGCCTTTTCTTTTTCCCAAACTGTAAGTCGATCTGATAATCCAAAAGCTTCGCCATGGCGGATAACCATGCCCACAATTTCCTGGTCCGGAATCCAGGATCTGACCCAGGTGTTCATACCCATTTGCGCCAAAGCGATTTGGTTTTTCGGGCCATATGGCGGAACATGCGCCAGGTCCGGAAGTTTTTGCTCATGCGTACCCCAGCCCATTTCCGCCGGCGCTGTGCCTTCTTCCCGAAGGCCTTCTATGCTCCAGGTGCCCACGAATTCATCCACTTCCTTGGGGCGATTAGTAATTTGCGTGTCGCGCTCGCTGCAATGAATGACTTTGACCTTTAGTTTTTGGGCAAGCAAATTAAATCTTCGGGATTTGATTAATTCTTCCAGTTCTTCTTTGTATTTCACGGTTACCTTGCCACCAGCTATCATTTTATTTGCAATATCAATCAGGCCCTGTTTTACAAAATGTGAAATCAGCCCTGGATTAGCGCCATGGTCAACAACTGCACTGGTGGAGTCTTTTGGCCAGTCTTTGATCATTTCGCAGAGTTTCATTTGCCGCCAGTACAAAGATTTTTCAAACGGACTGTCTTTGTATATCCCTTCTAAAGAATCCCAAACCTCAACTGAAGTATTTATGTACAAAATATTATTGTCATGGCACCAGCCAATAATATCATTGGCGCCGATATTCCAGGCCAAATCTATGATCAGGCCGCCATTGTCAGTGTATTTGGCAAGCTCTTTGCCCATATTTTCCGGGGTAATGCGGTTTCGGACAAATTGTACACCTTTATCGGTAAATTTCTTTAAACTTTGGACTTTGTCTTCAAAATCCATAACAGTGACATTTTTCGGGTCCACTTTCAAATGCTCAAAAAGAATCGGCAAAGTGCATTGCGAAACCGAGCCATAGCCGATAATTAAAATTTTGTGGCCAAATTTTTTCTTAGTCATTTTTTTGATCCGTATCCGCCCATTAATAGTGTTCGAGCTTGTTTTATTTTTTTTAAGATATTGCTTTTATGAGGGTTGAACTATAGGAATTACGGTCTCGTATGTCAAGAAAATATTAATTACCGATTGAAATGTTGAATAAATTGGAAAAATAATAAAAACATCATAAGGAAGTAAGAAACAGTATTTCACTCCATTATTATTCAGCTGGATTGAAAAGTAAGTACAATGGGGGAAATATCTTCGTTCTTATACCAAGTTGCTTTCAAAAAATAATATATAAATTTTTGAAAGCTTACTTGGTATTAGTTTCTATTCGTGAAATAAGGCCTCGATTAACGAAAGCGGATTACATCTCTTCGGCAAACTTTACGCCGGCAACAATTTGAAAATGATATCCGAGGGCAATCGCAGTAGTTCAACGTTGATGATTGAAGTTGTATGCGGTTTAATCCATTTTAAGAGATTATCCGGATCAAACTCGTAGCGTAGCGGTAAATACACAATCTGATCAGTCTGCGGCTCTGTAGCTGACACTTCGAGATATACGCCTTTTAACTTCGGTAAACGCGGCATCCACTGCTTCAGCGTAGCGTCGACGCAGATAGAATGTAATCACGTTTGGCGTAACGTTATTTTTATGCTTGTCTCCAAAGATCTTTAGGACCGGAATTTCCGATTTTTACTCTGTGTTCTCCGAATCGAATAAGATGTCGTAATGTTCTACAGGCCACCCGTCTTGATCGCGAACGCGAAAGATAACCTGCGCGTGGCTTATCGTATTGCGTCCGTGGTTCGTCAATCCACTTTTTCCACCACGGGGATCGGGGATGCCTGAAATTCCAACGCCTCGCGGTAGGTGATCTCGGTTTCCTCGTCGAACGTCTTGCTGGCAGCGGTCCACTGATCATCGTTAGTGGTCGCCAGCGCAACTTTGACGAGCCGAAGAACCTGTTCCCTGGGCTGTTTGCCTATCACGATCCCCATTTCATCACCGGAATGCGCGCAAGCATACGGGATTGCCATGGGGACCTTTGGCAGATTATTTATACGGGCTGCTTTGCCTAGCTTAGCTTGTACCACTTACTCTAGTTGTCAGAGCGTCTTAGATTTTCACTTCGCTGTTCGGACGCTTCATTCCAAGCTAGTTTTTGGGCCTCGTCCGTAGGTTTGAAATGCAGATAATGCACGTTGACGTTGCTGGACGAGACACGAACTACACCGTCGGAGCCGTCTTCGTTCGCGTAAGGAATCGAAGCTTCAAACCATTTGACATTGGCCTATGTTCCGATTACGACAAACTCATAGATGCCATAGTTCGCACGCGTGTACGACCCCTGCTGCAGGAAATGCAGGTGTAGATCGAGCGTCCACGAAGAACCGAATTCGAGCGCATCGAGCGCTTGGACTCCGCGCTCGGTTCCGGCTTGGAACACTAATCGAGCCCACTTCGCAAGTTGGCCTTTACCTATGTGCGCCCATCCGCTACCGAGATTCGCACCGGCAAGGTAAACAATTCGTTTCACAGGTGATGGACGACCCGAACGACCAATGACAGGCAAATAACTACCCACCAATCCGTCGTGGATTGAAGTTTTTTTTGATAAGAACTTGCTTTTATGGGAAAGGGGTATAGGAAAATCATTCCTGTATGTCAAAGGAATATTGCAGGCTTCAAAGCATGGGATGCGATCGCAATGTTTATCAGCAGCCATTCACTCCATGACAATGAATATTTCCTACCATTTCTAAATCAAAGATGGTATTGAGGTGGTTAAGCGGAGGCAGCGAGGCGTACCTGAAAAAAATAGCTGAACTATATCTTAATATGTGTTAGAAGTATCACAGACAGGCAATCTTGGTTAATAAGCGATCGGGTATTATGGTGGGCAAATTTTGACTTCATAAGACTTGACGAAAGGTAATCGTAAATCGGTATCCTAAATAGTTACTAAGGAGAGTATGGCACATAGATATGTTTTAGGAATGGTAATCCTTTTGAGTGGCGCGATAATGGCGGTTCCGGGGGTTGTAGGATTTTCAGATGCATCAAGAATCCCGGCTAACCATGTAAACTATTCGCGAACCAAGGCCGTCCGGGCTCCCCGGAATCTCGTTTTGCGCTCCGCCTCCGCATTGGTGGAGGATCAAATGACAGGAGAATGTTTGGTTCAGAAACAGGCAGAAGCAATAATGCCCATTGCCTCCATCACCAAACTCATGACCGCCATGGTAGTGCTGGATGCCAAAATGGACCTCGAAGAATCTATCACCATCGAATCTGAAGACGTGGACACTGTTCGCCATAGCCGCTCTCGCCTGCCTGTTAATACCACTCTTACACGCGGAGATACCCTGCTGCTGGCTTTAATGGCTTCCGAGAACCGCGCCGCTTATGCTTTGGGGCGGACGTATCCCGGCGGTCTCGGTGCTTTCGTTGCTGCCATGAATGCCAAGGCCAGGTCACTGGGACTCGTCGAGACACACTTCATAGATCCCACCGGTATTCACTGCGGCAACGTCTCCTCTGCCAGAGACTTGGCGCGTATGGTGGACGCAGCTTACCACTACAGCATTATCCGGGAATACACCACATGCAAAGAAGCCACAATCCGTTCAAGTAGTCGAACAATGCAATTTCATAACACCAATCACCTGATCGGAAATCCTCGATGGCAGATCGGACTCTCTAAGACTGGTTTCATCGATGAGGCTGGCCGGTGCCTGGTAATGCAGTCACAGTTGGCCAAACGCCCTGTTCTGATCGTGCTGCTCGATTCTCAAGGCAAGCTGACCCGTTACGGAGATGCCAATCGCATCAAACAATGGATGGAGGGTTCACAGACAGTGCGACAAAAACATAGAGGTTGAAAAAATCATCAGGTATTCCATTTAAAACCTTGCATTTTCGTCCAAATTTACGATTTACTAACCCCGGCAAGAATTATCATAGCCGGTTAAATTATGTCTTCATTTCTGAAACGCCAAAATAGTAACACGCCGAGGATAAGGCCGTAGATAAGGATGTTGATGAGCGGATATATAGATCCGAATCCATGTAACCCTTCACTGCCGCCGATAAACGAAGACGCAAAATGTTGTGTGCCGGAAAGTTTCGGCCATAAATAGTAGACAACCCTCCACCCTGTCCAGTCCGACGGCGAACCCGGTTGCTGTATCATCGCCTGAGCCATTGGACTATGGCTTATAGCGAATATCCCGTCGGCCACAAAACTAATGACGCCGATGCCCAGAACACAAAGAAATGCGACGATGTCAGGCATCAGGAGCGATAAAAGGAGCACGGCAACAACCACAAAGAGCAGGTTGAAAGAGCATAGCAAAGATGCAGCAAGGTATCCGGGCATGACAACATTCAAATTTACGGAAACAGTCAAGAATATAATGGCGTGGAGAATAAACATGAAGAAGGTCGACAAAACCCACAGCCCGAGCACCTTGCCTACAACGTACTGCCGTCGAGTTATCGGTTTGGAAAGAATAGACGATTGCATGCCTTCATCCCGGTCGCGCTTGAACACGCGCATGGAAAGCAACGCCGCTATGAGCATCACGACCACAGCAATGAAATGAAAGGTCATTTTTGACACTGCCCCCACAATGGTTCCGGCATCGAGCGCCTCGCCGTTCACCATGTAATTTCCTTGATAACAACCGCGAATGAGAAAGACGAATACGACGCACATAACAAACATAACGACAAAGCTCCTCTGACGAACTTCATCGGTAAGGGTATATTTCGCAATTTTAATGATGGGGGAAAGCGCTTTCGGCATTTTCATTTCAACCTTTCACAAACCTGACAAACACATCTTCCAGGGTATCACCGTCCTTGACCAGAGCGGAAATTGTGTCCTTCACCAAAAGCCTGCCGCAATTTATGATTGCGGCGTTATCACATATTTTCTCAACTTCCGACAGCAGGTGTGAATTCAGAAAGATAGTCATCCCTTGCTTTTTAAGCGATTCTAAAAGCTGGCGTATTTCTCTGATCCCGATGGGATCAAGGCCGGAGGTGGGTTCATCAAGAATTAACAGCTTCGGATTTCCTATGAGCGCGGCGCCTAGTCCGAACCGTTGAATCATGCCTTTGGAATAGGTGTTCGCTTTGGTGTGTTCCCTGCCCTGCATGCCGATAAGCTCAACGATGCGCCTGCATTGATCAGTCGCCTCGGATCGGCTCATATCCAATAGTTCCGCACAGCGTTGCAAATATTGCCATCCGGAAAGATATGGAGGAATATGATAGTTCTCCGCCAGATAACCGACCGCCGTACGGCTTGCCGCATGTTTGCTGGGAAGACCGTTTACCGACAAGCTTCCCGCTGTCGGCTGTGTAAAGTCCAACAGCATCTTAACAATTGTCGTCTTTCCCGCGCCATTGGGTCCAAGAAGAGCAAAATACTCACCTGCCTTGACGGAAAAGGAGACATTGTCAACGGCGGCAAGAGAACCATATCTTTTGGTTACGGCGTTCAATTCAATCATAAAAGAAGTATATGTATCCCTATTAGGTATGTCAATAAAATATTAAACACAAAATGCGAGGTGTGGTGTCTATCTTGGTCATAGGACTTAAATTGTGTTTATCGTGAAAACCTGAACTTAAGCAATCACTTCTTCCTGAACTGTTGTTTTTCTTATTTTCCAATTTACTCAACATTTTAATCATAAATAATTAAAAATGGCTGAACTCTAGATTAATATATGGTAAAATTACAAAATATTTGTTTTTTCTGAGAAGGGTGGAAATGTTTCATGAGTGCATTATATTTGATGATTGGTGCTTTATGTTGTTTTGTTTTGGCGTATCGTTATTATGCTGCGTTCATCGCCGCAAAGGTTCTTATGCTGGACGACAGGAATATCTCACCGTCCATTTCCTGCAATGACGGCCAGAATTATGTCCCCACCAATAAGTGGATCGTTTTCGGCCATCATTTTGCCGCCATCGCCGGTGCGGGGCCACTGATTGGACCGGTTCTGGCCGCCCAGTATGGCTGGGGACCGGGCTTTTTCTGGATTCTGCTGGGAAGCGTCTTTGCCGGTTGCGTTCATGACATGATTATTCTTTTCGCATCCTATCGCCACCAGGGACAATCCCTGTCTGTCATCGCCGAAAAGGATGTCGGCAAGATCACCGGCGGCGTAACGGCGGTCGTAATCCTCTTCATCATCATCGTCGCTCTGGCCGGGCTGGGTGTAGCCGTGGTCAACGCCCTGTTCAACAATCCCTGGGGCGTCTTCTCCATTGCCATGACGATTCCCATCGCGATGTGCATCGGTGTCTACATGTTCAAGATCAAACCGGGAGCGATTCTTTCCGGATCCATCGCCGGATTCATCCTGGTTTGCGCCGCTGTACTTGTAGGCCCCTTTGTTGCCGACTCCGGCCTTGCCTCCTGGTTTACCTTCAGCAAAAAGGAAGTGTCCGTCCTTCTGCCTCTCTATGGTTTCTGTGCAGCAGCCATTCCCGTCTGGCTCCTCCTCGCCCCGCGGGACTATCTCAGCACCTTCATGAAGATCGGCGTCATTGCCGCCCTGGCGATTGGCCTTTTCTTCGTGAACCCTACGATAAAGATGCCCTTCACCACACAGTTCCTGTCTGGCGGCGGTCCGATCATCTCCGGTCCCTGGTGGCCCTATGTGTTCATTACCATCGCCTGCGGCGCTATTTCGGGATTCCACTCCCTCATCGGATCGGGAACGACGCCGAAGATGATCGAACATGAAACAGAGATCACCTTTATCGGCTACGGCGCCATGTTGACAGAGGCTTTCGTAAGCATCATGGCCCTGCTCTCCGCCATCACTCTCAATCCGAGCGATTATTATGCTATCAATACCTCCGCCGATGTCTATGCGAAACTGAAGATGACCGTCGTCGATCTGCCGGTCCTCAGTCAGTTGGTCGGGCTGGACATTGCCCATCGCCCGGGTGGCGGCATCTCCCTGGCCGTGGGCATGGCCCATGTCTTTGCCAATGTCGGCGAGAGGCTCCGGCATACGATGAAATACTGGTTCCAGTTCATCATCATGTTCGAGGCTTTGTTTATCCTGACTACCATCGACGCCGGAACGCGTGTGGCCCGCTACATCCTCCAGGATATTCTCGGCTATGTCTTCAAGCCCCTCAGCAGGAAAGACTGGATTCCCGGCACAGTGTTGTGCAGCGCCCTCGTTTCCTTAACCTGGGGTTATTTGCTATACACGGGCGACATTTCTTCCATCTGGCCGATGTTCGGCGCCACGAACCAGACCTTGTCCGCCCTGGCACTGGCCATCGGTACGACCATCATTTTAAGGATCGGGCAGAAAAAGATCTACGCGCTGATCACCTTTGTTCCCTGTACCTTTGTGACAGTCACCACGTTCGCGGCGGGAATCATGAACGTCCAGATGTACCTTGCCAGGAATCAGATGCTGAACGCTTGGTTGAGCATCGGCATTATCGTGCTTGTGATCATCATCATTGCGGACAACGTCCGTGTCTGGATGAAGCTGCTCAAGACCGACAAACCCATCGGCATGAATGTTGAGCGTGACACCGTTTACTGTCCGACGATTTCTCCTGATGCGCCGCCCGACGCGAGGCCATGATTTCATAACTTAATTGCTTTTTAATCGAATAGAGGACTATTGATCTCCCCTTAAATATTTAAAAATTAGATTCAGCCATTTTTTGATTCTTTCCGATTGAAATGTTGTGTGAATTGAGAAAATAAGAAAAACAACATTAGGAAGAAGTTATTGCTGAAAACATCTTGTGTTCAGGGTGGCTGATTGTGATAAATCATTTAATGCGGGTTGAAATGTGCGTGCTCTTAGTTGCTTATCATCCGGTCATGCATTCAACGTCCGGGTATACCAGCCTCGGCGTGCAGCACCGGCGGCGCACGCAGGGCTGACCCCAGCGTCACCATATCGAGGAGAACGTTGACGCTCTCGTTCACGAACGGAACATACTGGTCCCTGGCTTTCTTCTTAAGCTCGGTCGGCGTTTCCTTCTTCTTGACGCCGCCTTCCTTCTCCACCTCCTTGCGTAAGTCGGCGAGTCGGATGACACCCTTCTTGCCGGCGGCCTCTTTGTTGTTCTTGATAATCTCGGCAAACTTAGCATCTTTGGCGACCCGGGCCTGGGACCTTGCTGCCAGCTTCGCGAGCAGGGGCTGCTCCATAGGTTTCCATAGTGGCGCGGCGTCTCCCTGCACGCCGAGGAAGGGTGTAATTGCCTGGGCCGGAAGCGGGTAATCAAGGGCCTTTTCACCAACATCTTCGAGAATGAACCAGATAGGCAGCCGCACATCTGCTTCCACGCCAATTTTCTGCGTAGACTTGCCTCCGGGCAGGAAATACAGACTCGTGGTGACTTTCATGGCGCCCAGTTCCCAGGGCAGAGGCGTCAGTTCCTGCACGGACCCCTTGCCGAAGGTATGGTCCGACCCGACGATCACAGCGCGATGGTAGTCTTTGAGAGCGCCCGCCACGATCTCGCTTGCCGATGCGCTCAAGCGGCTCGTCAGCACGACAAGGGGGCCCGTATAGACCGCGCGGGGGTCTTCCGCAGGGAACGCAATCACTTTGCGCTTGTCGCCTTCCGTCCCCGAGGAGGCAGAACCATTGGCAAGAATCGTCACCTGCTCGCGTATGTCTTTGGTCGCCACGACTCCGCCCTTGTCAAGAAAAAGGCCGGCAAGGCGCACCGCCTCCGTGAGCAGGCCTCCCCCATTGCGCGACAGGTCCAGCACGATCCCATCGACATGCTGACGTTTGGCCTCAGCGAGAAGGCTTTTCACGTCTTCATAGCAGGATTTATTTTCCTTCTCGTCGCCATAAAAGGAAGGAAGATCGATCACGCCGAAATGATACTGCCGGCCGGCCACAGTCCGTGTCTCATAGGAGATTTTGGCTTCCTGCTCCTTGATGTCGATCTTGTCGCGCGTGATCGTGGCGGCAAAGCGGTTCGTGTGTTCCGCCTGCCGCAGGATTGTCAGGGTTACCTGCGTGTCTTTCTTGCCGCGGATCATCTTGATAATGTCGTGCAGGTCCATGTCGATGACGTTAACGGGCTTTTCCCCTTCCTGGGCCACGGCGATGATCTTGTCCTTCGGCTTCAGCAGTCCCGAACGCTCGGCGCCTCCCCCGGGGATCAACTCCTCAATGACGGTAAAGCCATTGTCACTGCTGAGGACGGCCCCGATCCCCTCCAGAGAAAGCTGCATCTGAATCCGGAGGTCCTCAAAGTCTTCGGGAGGCAGGTAGCTCGTGTGCGGATCCAGAGCCAGGGCGAATGCCTCGGCGAAGCTCGTAATGAGCTTTTCAGAATTGCGCTCGACCACCCGCATCGTCTGCAGCTCGTAGCGGTGAATCTGCTGCTTCTTGGCCTCCGCCAAGTCGACGCCTGCCAACAGAGCATTTTCAATCTGGAATTGCACAATCTTTCTCAAGAGCGCATGCTTTTCCGCCGTCGTCTTCACATAGGGGCGCTTGTTCACGTTAACATTCAGCTCCACCGTCTCGTCGAGTCGGTAGTCCGGCCCCAGAATCTTTTTGACAATGGCCTCAGTCTCCCGCGCCCGCGCGACGAGTATGTCGTATACCTGAATAAGCGAAGCACAGTCGCCCGCTTGTACGCTTGCAAACACGCCTTGCAGAACCGGCTTTAGCCTTTCCAAATCGGACTCGTACAGCAGCGTTTTAGAGGGGTCCAGACTCTTGATCATCTGGTCGATGGCGTGAGTCTTGATCTCCCCGGTCATCTTCTTCATCTCGTAGTGGTTGTCCAGGAACATTCCCATCAGCATGGGCAGGCGGCGGCATGTAAGGTTTTCAGCCACTGAGGAAATGGGCAACAACAAGATCAGCAGCAGAATCAGCAGCAGCTTCTGGAAACATAACCCGCCCTTGCTGCTGAAACGGGTATGGTGATTGTCTCCGTGGGTATTTTCGGAGATGTTTTCGTCTCTTCTATCGCACATGCTCATGTTCTCTGTTCTTCCCGCCGTATCGGGGCACGGCTGTCCATTCTTTTTTTGCTCTATATGAGAAATTATACAATTGTGAGATTAGAAGGGTGGAAGTGTTCTGTCAAGAGAAAAAGAAAAAC
>PLGI01000093.1 GCA_003139775.1 Syntrophaceae bacterium
TCTATAAATTAACGATTACTGGTGGAACTATACATAATGAAAGGCAGAGCCATTGCTAACGCTGCCTTTCATTTATCAACCAAGAAAATGATTTTGTCAGATTTAGTTCACATACCTATTGTTTTCAAAATCACTTGTTCAGGGCTTTTATCACTTCTCCTGCTTGATTTACTGAAGCAATGGGATGAACCGCAAAATAGACAAATGGAGTGTACCGTTGGATTGCTTTGATAACTTCTACCTCAGTCCCCTGAACAACTGAATATCCGTGACTTTCGCCAACAAATATTCCCCAATCCTTGAGTATGCCTTTTTTTATATCTTGCTTAATCACCCTCATTAGCATATTAAATTCAACCCCACGCTCTTTTGGATCCGCCGGTATTTTTGTCCGGTCAAGTTCCCAAAGCAATAGATATTTTCCCATATCTTGTCATCCTCTTGATTAAGTTTTACAGACGGTTGAATTGATACAAGCCAATTCAACAGCTGTCCCTACGCAAAGAATATTTCAGTATAGGCAAGGGCTATAGCTTTCTGTCTTTGCCTTTCCGGGTTGGCTTGATTGAAACTAAATACAAAAGCCTCCAAGGTACCAATAACCCCTTGGAGGCTAAGTATTGGTAGCTTCCTATAACTCCTTTTCACGGTGGACTCCTTCATAGCGATCTCCAGAAGTTTGAGCGTTAGGTTGATGAGTTTACTGAAATAATAGGAGAAACTGTGTTTGATAAATGCTCTTATGCGAGTGAAAAGTCAAGGAGGAAATTGCCACCTCAAATTGGCTAAATTGTCCGGCTAATATTAATCATTTCTTCTTGAAATGCTTCATAGGGCTGCTGAATTAGAAAAACAACATTACAGAAGTGCATAAAAACCAGATTGACCAGACCGGTAATCAAGGCCAGATGGGCCTTTTCAGGGTTTTCAGGCAGACTCTTGGTTCCGCCTGAAAAAAGCGTGGCCTGGGTGATGAGATCTAGACCGCTTTTGAAATCATGGTATTCGTTGAGCGCGTTCACGCTGATATGCGCCAGAGGGGAGCCTATCAATATTAGAACAATAAATACAGGGTTAAGCGAGACGCCCGACCAAAAGGCGATCGCAACCCCCAAGAGCACTCAGGCTGGTGTTAAAATTAAAAAGTTCGGCCGCATGGGGCCGATCAAAGCATTCCTCATAAAACCTCCATTGATATAGATAATACCATTTCGATTTCAAAGGATAACGAGGCGACAATGCGTATTGTATACACGTGACCTTCAGGTTATACGTTGAGGAAACCGACGAAGCTGCCAATAAAGTTAGCCGAAGAAAGCGAATTGATATTTTCGCGGTGAGAGTATATGGAGAATGATCTGTTGTGTCAATTGAATATTGACCTCAAAATGTGGGGGCTTGTGTTTATTGCGGATTGAAGTCCTGCATTTTTTCAGAGTCTGATGATTTGTGGATAACGAAAAGAAAGGAAGAAGATCTATCTACTGCTGGATTATAACTGCAGTTCTATGTGTACAGTATCGTCTTCACCCGCAACGATGTGGCTTTTAAAGCCACGTTTCTGCGCAAATTTGAGCATCTTGCTGTTGCCCGGGAGCACGATGCCCTCCATCGTCTTGAAACCGTGCTTGCGTGCCGTATCTTCCAGGGAAGTCATCAGCAACCCTGCCACACCATTGCCCTGCCAGGCATCGTCCACCGTTACCCCAAACTCGCAACTACCGAGATTTTCGGTGAACACATAACGTGCCACGCCGATTTCCATCTCTTTATCTTCGCGCATGATGGTGGCGACAAAGGCCATGTGCCTGTCATAATCGATTTCGGTAAAATACTTGAGCTTCTTCGGCGACAGTTCCCGCAACGATAACATGAAGCGGAAGTAGCGGGATTCTTTCGACAGGTGCCGTATAAACTCCTGTTCCATGCCGGAGTCATTGGTGCGGATCGGCCGGATGGTCACAGTCATATCATTTAACGATACGCTTTTGATAAGACCTTGCTTATTCATGGCTGAACTATAAGAATTTTGACCTTATATGTCAATTAAATAGTGAAACCCCCTTCGGCAGGAGCCGTAGGATTACAAGCCGCGGGATTGACTACAGGATGACAAGGCCGGATATGGAGATAAGGCAGATAAAGAAGTTATTATGGGGCTATTGACTGGGGGCGCATACCCTGAAGGGCACACGGTCTGCTTTGTTGCGCTGCAAACCGTACCGCTCAATGTATATCCATACGTGTGACCTTTAGGTTATGTACCTCACTCCTCAGAATTTGCGCACCTTGCATCTGAACATCCCGTATCAAGTATGGGACAAGCTTTTGAACAGCCCCGAAACATAAGGTTTTCAACAACCCCATTATGCCTGGTTTAATTGGGCGGAGATAATTTACCTTTCAAATTATGATTAATATGTTAAAATCAAACTATATTTAATAAATAAGCGGTGGTGGCCGTGAGAAGTATTAAGTTCAAAAATAATTTGAGCTGTCAAGTATTACTATTCCAGCATGCCCACCTTCACAGGCAGCCACCATGTAAATCCGAAGAGCAGCGTCTTCAGGACAGTTGTGTATCCGTATTGATTCTAGCCTTTTTGCCGATGGAAATTGACGAAATCAATTTCAGCAAATATCCTATGCCCCACATACAGGTGATGGCAATTCGGAATGTCTCTGTCCTCTCACGAAATATTCGCTAATTTATCTGGAGGTAACAAAGTTTTTTATATATATTCCCCCGTATGGCCGTATTATTGAATCTAGATAAAATCAGCAAATCATTTGGCACCAAAGCTCTTTTTACAAATCTTTGTCTGACCGTTAACGAGGGTGACAAGATAGGGATAATCGGTAATAACGGAACAGGAAAAACAACGTTAACTAAAATAATGGCGAACATGGAGGGCGCGGATACAGGCAATATTGCCATCAAAAAATACTTAAAAACAGTTTATATACCTCAAGTCAGTACGTATCCGACTTGCGCCACGGTGTGGGATATTGTTGCCAGTAATGCTATCTCCGATTTTAAAAATGCCGATGTAAAAGCAGCAACAGCTTTAAGTACCGTTGGTTTTGATGATTATTCCGTAAAAGTTGATACACTTTCCGGCGGCTGGTCAAAGCGCCTGGATATTGCCTGCGGTATAGTTAATGAACCTCAACTTTTAATTTTAGACGAGCCTGCAAATCATTTGGACTTTCAGGCACTGGCTTGGCTGGAAAAGTTTCTAGGTTCCGCCAGGTTTACATGGGTGATAGTTAGTCACGACAGATTCTTACTGGAAAGATGCACCAACAGAATTATTGAAATAAATAAACGATACGAAGGCAATATTTTTCAATCCGACGGCAAATATCATAATTTTTTAGAAAAACATTTGCAGTACATTGAACAACAAGACAAGCTCGAAGCCGTGATGTCCAACAAAGTCAGGGCGGAAATAGAGTGGTTAAGAAGAGGCCCTAAAGCCCGAAGGACAAAAGCGAAATACAGAATAGACGAAGCCCATAACTTAATAAAAGAACTGGCGGATTTAAGAGATAAAAAGCGAACATCCAAGGCCAAAATAGAATTCAGTGCTTCCAACAGAAAAACCAAACTGCTTGTTAAAATAAAAAACATCAGCAAATCATTCGGCGATAAAGATGTTTTAAAAAACTTTACCGCCAACTTTACAACAGGATTACGCATTGGATTACTCGGAGGAAACGGCGCGGGAAAAACCACCCTGCTAAAATTGCTCAGCAAAAAAATAGAACCGGATTCGGGAAGTGTAGAACATGCCGACAATTTAAAAATAGTTTATTTTGACCAATTAAGAGAATCCCTGCATCAACAAAAAACCATCAAGCAATTTTTATCAGACGGCAATGACACCGTAGTTTTTAAAGACAGACCAGTTCATATAGTGTCGTGGATAAAACGGTTTGGCTTTGAGCCGGAGCAAATGGACTCAACTATTGCATCGCTTTCCGGCGGCGAACAGGCCAGAATATTAATTGCTAAACTTATGCTGGAATCCGCGGATATCTTATTGCTGGACGAACCCACAAATGATCTGGATATAAGAACAATCGAAACACTGGAAGAAAATCTTCTGGAATTTGGCGGTTTGCTGGTTATAGTTTCACATGACCGATATATGATATCCAGAGTGTGCGGTTTATTTATCGGTTTTACAACTGATGCCCAAGCGGAATTTTTTGCCGACTACGAACAATGGGAAGAAAGTTTAAAAACAAGCAAAAAAGAAAATGCCGGCAAGACAGATAAAGACAAAAGACCTAAAAAAGAAAAAATAAAACTGAGCTATAAAGAAAAACTGGAACTGGAAAACGTAGAAAAGCAAATTGAAATTTTAGACGATAAAATTAAATCACTGGAAGCACAGTTGGGCGATCCTAAAAATTTCAGCGATTTTATTTTACTCAACAAATTAACGGAAGAAATCGCTTTAAATAAAGAAACCCTGGAAAAATTTTACCATCGTTGGGCATACCTCAATGACACTCGCTGATAATTCGTCCAGCAAGCTTCAGAAACAAAGTGCATAACCTAAAGGTCATCTACGACTAAAGCTTGCTGGACGAATTATACCAGGCGCGTAGCGCCGTGGTAAAACGAGCGTTCACTTTGAGACTGAGGTAGATAACATGAAGCACTTTACCACCAGTTTTGCCGTATTAAACCTAAAATTATGTATCCTTCTATTAAAAGCAACTTTATTTTTACGCGCCAGTGTTGTTTCCATAATTTACTTCTATTAATATTTACAGTTGAAAACTATTTAAGCTCCTTGAAGTATTCAACTTCTCTCTTCAACCAGTTGATCCAGTCTTCTATTCCGGAGCCTGTTTTGCAGGATACTTCGATGATGACGATGCGGGGATTCAAAGTCATAACCCGTTTGCGTAAGGCTGACATATCAAAATCGCTGAGAGACAGATAATCAATTTTATTGATGAGCAGTAAATCGCAGATGGAGAACATCAGTGGGTACTTAAGAGGTTTGTCGTCCCCTTCGGGAACGCTCAGGATCATTACGTTTTTGTGGGCGCCCGTATCGAACTCGGCGGGACAGACCAGATTACCCACGTTTTCGATGATAACGAGATCCAGATCGCTCACAGACAGGGCATCAATCCCCTGAGTGACCATAGTGGCGTCGAGATGGCAGAATCCTCCAGTCCTGAGCTGAATGGCGGGAATGCCCCGGGCGGCAACCTTCTCCGCGTCAACCGTAGAATCAATATCCGCTTCGATCACGCCGAGCCGCAAACTGTCTTTCAGGTTGGCAACCGTTTGAAGAATCAGGCTGGTTTTACCTGAACCCGGTGAAGACATGAGGTTTAAAAGCATGGTCTTTGTATTGCGGAGCCGTTCCCGAACTCCTGCGGCCACCTTGATATTGTCGGCTAGTATCTCTTCTTTAACTTCGATGAGTCTGACATCTTCCACTATTGCACCTCCATATCCTTGATGTAGTATTCCCTTCCGGAAAGAAGCGTGCTGTCCTTCTGTCCGCAGTTCGGGCAGACAAGATCGCCTAACTTTGCCACTTCGACTTCATAGGAAGTGGAACAGACGTTACACTGGACCATTATCGGCATCCGCTCGATTTTGAGTTTTGCCCCCTGGGCCAAGGTTCCCTTACTCAGGAAATCAAAATAGCGTTGAATCCATTCATCTTCGAGATCGCTGAGCTTGCCGATCTGTAGATGAATGGTCACCACCTGCCGGACGTTGTTTGTCTCGGCGTGTTTTAAGACTATTTTTAAAATGCTTTCGGTTATTGGAAGTTCATGCATGTTATCATTTTATCCTTAGCCCGTTAAATGTTGCGACAAAACAACTCGTAAAGCTATGTATCTTCATCTTCACAGCGCAATTTGCAATCTTATGGATATGTTTAAAATTATATCTTAAATCAATCCCCTTTTTTTCGCAATCTGCATCATTTGGTCCATGCTTGTCGCTGGGGGTATCCGCCTGCTGGCATCGGACTTTGGAATGAGGCCGATTGCTTCTGATGGACACGTGGTAACGCAAAGACCACAGCCTATACAGCGTTTAAGGTCAACCTGCGCAACGCCGTCTTTATTTATGGCGATCGCCTCCATCTGGCACCGATCCAGGCATATTTCACATCCAGTGCAGTTTTCTCCGTTTATCGTGGATTGGTAATTAGAAAAAACGAGTTCTGCCGGTTTGGGAAATCTTTTCACCGCTCCGAGTATAACACAGCAGTCACCACAGCAATTGCACATACCGCCAGGGTTCTGTGCTGTGCTGGGCTGGGTTACAAGCCCAGCGTCTTGCGCTTTTCTCAATATGCCGACCGCTTCGTCAACGTCTACCAGTCTTCCCATTTTATTCTCGATATAAAACCGTGCCATGGACCCGAACATAATACAGGTTTCGATGGGTTTATCGCAACCTTTGTCCATGATTTTCTCTCCCTTCCGACAGAGGCATTCGGCGACGGCGATAGTATCATTTTTCTTAATGATCGCGACCGCGTCATCAAACGCAGCCACGTGGTGTTCAGGGACAATGGACTTCTCTATAGGGATGGTGCGAAGGAAAAGCCCGTCAACCCCCGCTATGGCCTGATTAAATCGCTGGTCTAAATACTGCTCAAGTAGAGCTCCCATTTCGCGATCAAAGTTTTGACCTGAAACTCTATCAGCCCATGCATGAAGGGAATTGCCCCGTATTTGACCGATTCCCCCTTTCTGACCCTGAAAAGAAGGCCGCGCTTCGCCATGTCTTCAAGCTGTCCGTCTATTTCTTCAATCGGACTTCCCAGCCGCTGTGCAATGGATTCCGGATCTTCCAGTTTAGGCGACATGTTGAGGAACATCTCCGCGTCCTTTTGATTGAACAGCTTTTTCAGTATCGTTATTTCAATTCCCGTCTCTGTCGCGGGAAATCCCATGGAATACAAATCAAGCCTTAGTTGTAATTGGCGAAAAATATCTTCCGACATTGTTATGTCCCTCCATTTGTTTCCGTTTATCTTTGCCTTTAATAAGAACTAAAATAAAAAACATTCCTGACCAATACTTTAAATATCAGTATTAAAGAAGCATCCGGCCTTTATTTATCGCTGCTTCCTAAAGGGCAGGAATTGAAGCATTTAAAACAGAAATACTGAAAACCGATAAAGCTCGCCTGATATGTCATAAAAAAATCTTTGGTGAAGAGCATTTTCTTCTGTTCCTCCGGCGATTTGTCCGCCCATTTCAGCCAGAATCCGATGATTTTTGCCAAGCCATACGGTTGTGAAACCGAGAGGCATTTTCCGAAATCGGTTTTACCCTCAACATCCAGCGCCAAGGCGGGACAACTCTCCACGCAGATGTTGCACTGGGTGCAGAGATCCTTCGTCACCGGCGGGTCGGAGGGAAGTGCCAGATCGGTAAGCACGGCCATAAAAAGCACGCGCGGTCCCAGACGCGGATGAATTATCAGGTTGTGGCGGCCAAAGACACCCAATCCGGCCGCCAGGGCCGCGTGACGCAGAGAGACGTCAGCGACGCTCAGCGCGTTTTGCGGGCTTATTTCCAGCGGATAGGAAAGAGAAACGCTCATGGCGCGTGCGCCACACTCTTTCTCCAAAAACCGCGCAATCTTGTAATTGGCCGACCGCGCGAATTCCATTACGTCCAGCCTTCCATTCATAGCAATCTGCGGATTGGGGCTGTCTATGTGTGACATCTCTTTAACGCAGGAGACGACAACCGATTTTACTTCCGGAAAGAGTGTCTCTATCTTCGGCGAAAGCGGGCTTTTGTAGTCTTCCACCGCCGCAAATCCGGCGTCGTCCAATCCCTGAGCCAATATGAATTTTCTGATTTTTTCTTTCATAGTATATGCCTCTTCAGCGCCTCCTCGTTAGTTAAATAAACATTCTACATTCTATTATGGTGGTGCGGCAAAATAACTCGTACAACCATACTTTTTCATCTCTTTTCCAGCGCTTTAATGTTTTTAAAATATCCTTTCAAGAAGCTTCGAAATGTCCGAATAGGTTCGATGCTCTTTACAACCTTCATATGCAGTACAGCTCCTTCGAATCCATGAAAAATGAAGCGTGCGGTATCATCCGTATTCAGATTGGCCGGTAATGATTTGTCGCGTTTGGCTTCTTGAAGGCATAATTTTATTTGCGCTATGAGCGCTTCGACAACACCTACCAGATGCACACGTAACCGCTCATTCGTGTCGGCAAGTTCCAGCGAAAGGTTTCCGATGGGACAGCCCAAAGCATAACCGCTTTTTTGAAAGGTAGCTTCAAAAAATTCGAATAACTTTTCCAGTCGTTTCAAGGGCGGTATTTTTTTGTCGGTCAAATAGCGAGTGAAGGTTGTGCTGATTATTGAGTTGAAATAATTAATAATCTCCAAACCGAAATCTTCTTTGCTTTTGAAATAAAAATAGAAAGAACCCTTGGGAATGCCCGCAGCCTGAAGGATCTGCTGAAGGCCTGTGGCATTGAAGCCTTGCGCGTGAATAAGTTCAGCTCCCTTGCGGATGATTTTCTCACGGGTACTGGTTTGCGCCATTATTAATTCTCCTTATGAACAGACATATCAACTTTGCATAATTTTCATAAAAGCGTCAAGTCTTCCTTTCTCCTGAAGGACTTTGACAGCAAGGTCTTGGAGCGTCGCCGGAATCGAGGGTACCTGCTTTCTTTCAACAAGTTCGACTGCTTCAGCCGGACATCCGGTCACACATAAGCCGCAGCCGATACACTCGGCCTCATTTACAAAAGCAACATCATCGGTAATGGTGATAGCTTTTACAGGACAGCGTTCATCGGCACAGATGCCGCATTCCGTGCAATCATCGCTTTTGACAAAAGCAGCAAACCGGCTTGGTTCAATGGCGTGCGGATGCTTCAATTGAGTCTTACCGCGCAGCAACGTACAACAGCAAGGACAACAGTTACAGATCAGATTGGCTTTATCGGCACTGTTATTGCTGGTATGGACCAGACCTGCTTTTTCCGCTTTATCCAATACCTTTAATCCTTCTTCTTTAGTGATCTGACGGGCGAAGCCGCGCTCCACGAGGAACTCACCGGCGCTGTCAAAGATAAGGCAGACGTCAAGGGGCTTATCACATTTTCCCACACTGATCCGGCAGGCACAATCAGCCAGAGCTATAAAATTTGCGTTATTGATAAAATATTTAACTTCATCATAAGGATGGATGCGGTCTTGAGATGGTATCGATTTTTCCACGGCAACGACTCTCGTCGTCGGTGTGGGGTTTCCGGAAAAGGAATTGCCCAGAGCTTCATAATGATATTCTTCCCAAAGCTTACCTAATTCCTTATGCATAGGCAATGTTGTGACCTTCATGAAGGGGAACTCAAAAACGCCGGGGATGAGCGGGACCAAACCATAGGATAGATTGCCATCTTTTCTGCGGGAGAAGATAATGCCTTTATTGGCCATGGATTCGAGATGCTTAATGGCCATATCCTCTGAGATGCCCGCTGATTTGGCAATCACTGCCGCATTTTTGGGTTTATAATTCATATTGACTGCCACTTCTGCTTCTTGAGGTGAGAAAAGTATGTGCAGTATCTTGTCGATAGCTTCTGATTTCGGTGCGGTGGTAGGATGCGCATCCAGTCTTTCTCTTAATTTTTCATAAACACTCATTAGGAAACCTCCTTTAGTTTGTTCTTGCCGCATACTATAATAGACCGGTCGTCTACTTGTCAAGGGATATTTATACAGAACGTAAACTAATATTTACAGGGATTGGTATTAATTCTAGAGTTCTTCCCCGGCCCTGTGACCTTTGTGGATAGCCTCTAGAATGCGGCGAGGGCTTTTGGCGTCACCGACTGTTCGATAGGGAATTGCCATACCCCGTTCCCATAGGCGGCATTACAGCCCGGTTTTTCAAGGTCATACCGTTAATGGTAATCGGTGAAAAAAGATGCGGAAACTGCATTCATGCCTCCTTTGCAATTATAATAAAACATTGCGGAAGGCTGGAGCTGTTAAAAAAGATTGATTCTTTGGAATAATGAACTGACGCTTCAATCTTTCGGTGGCGCCTCTTTCGGGCGCTTCCAAACTTTGACGCGGTTTCGCCCGGAAGATTTGGCCAGATAAAGGGCCATATCGGCAAACTTAATCAGTACCTCCGGCGTTATCTTATCGTCGGGAACAACCGTGGCCACACCAAGACTCAATGTGACAAAGGGGGCAACCGACGATTTATTGTGCGTGATCGCCATATTTTCCATGGTTTGTCGAATTATTTCCGCAATATGAATGGCGCTTTTTTCGCCCGTCACCGGCATGATCACCGCAAATTCTTCCCCGCCGTATCTTGCAACGCAGTCACCGCTGCGCCGCGCCGTTTCCTGCAGTGCTTTGGCAACCGACTTCAGACAATCATCGCCTCTCTGATGCCCGTAAGTGTCATTGAAGAGTTTGAAAAAATCCACATCGCACATGATCAGCGACAGGAAATCTTTCGTTCTTTGCAGGCGCGTCCACTCTTGCTGAATGGTCTGATCAAAACAGCGGCGATTGGCAACTCCGGTAAGGCCATCACTGACCGAAAGACGTTCCAACCGCTCGTTTGCTTCCTTCAGCGTCTTTTCGGCATATTTCCTCTCTGTTATATCGTTGAAGCGCGCAACCATGCCGATGACCGCTCCGTCGAGTCCGCGAAAGGGCGTTGCGGCAAACATAAAGGGCACCGTCACACCATCCTTCCGCGTGCGTTCAATATCAAGTTCAATGTGATCCTTGCCTCGTAAGAGTTTCGTCAAAGGACATTCGGTCGTATTGCACCACGAAGAGGGCATCAAATCGTAACATTTTTTCCCCACGGCCTCAGTTTCACTCAGGTCAAGGAAGTTAAGCAGCGATGCATTGATTCTTTTAACCGAAAAGTTCTCATAAATGAGGATCAAACCGTCAATCGACGTGTTTATGATCTGATTGAGTTCAACATTGGCAATTTCAGCTTCAACCGCCATGGCATTGGCCCGCTCGATGGCGTTTTCCAAATCTGTTTGGATACGTTCCTGTTCCCGCCTGGCGTTGTCCAGATCTTCCTTAATCATTGATAAGAATTTCCTTTTTGTGGGGAGAGTATAAGAAACGCGGTCTTGTATGTCAAGTCAATCTTGAACACAAAAAAGTGTTGAATTGTGTTTATGTCGGATTGAAGTCCAGCATTTTAATTTAGGTTGACTTTTTACTGACAAGGAAGAAGTCCCCTTAATCCCGACACGCTGCGCTATCGGGATACCACGGATATCTTTGATATCTCTGCACAGGATAATTCGTCTAACAAACTTCTATTCGCTTCGCTCCTGAAGTTTGAGTCTCATTGGGTAAACCATTGCCGCGAGGATCGACCGCACATATTTCGGTGATGATCAGACCAGTACCGCCCTGCGCCCTCCGGGCAAGGTACGCCACCAGCCGGTCACTGACTGTGTTGTCGGAATTGCCATACCCCGTGCCCATGGGCGGCATAACCGCCCTGTTCTTTAAAGTCATACCGTTAATGGTGATTGGTGAAAAAAGATGTGAAAACTGCCGATGCAATTAAAACAATGGATATTTTCTCCTTCATCGCCGAAAACATTGCCACTGTATATATTCCAATGCGGTCTCTTTACCGATTTGTGCCACGCAATACAATGGAAAAAATAAAACACCAGACAGATGGCTGGTGTTTTATACAGATCAACGACCTGCAGTCCTTTTTTGTTAATAAATCTTCAAATAGTAATGATTGATTTACTCAATCAATAGAGTATTTGTACCACTTTCTGGTATTATATGCGACTTTTACCATCTCTATAACCGTATCTTGCTCATTCATTTCCATATTGAACACCAAGTCATAATTGACCGGATCCAGCATGTCCGCATGGAAATACCGCCTGATAAAGGCCACTCGCTCAGACTCTTTGCCCATAACATTCTGTCTAGCCACTTTTTCAGATACCTTATAAGCCTCTCTTACGTTTTTTATCCTTAATTCCAGAGGAGCAACCACCAAAACACGAAGACAGATCTCCTTCGGTAGAATGTAACTGGCGCCTCTGCCCAAGATGACGGTGTGTCCATGGGCGCCAATTGTCCCTATTACTTTTGTTAGTTGATCGAGGTATTCATTTGGCCAGAAATGGCGCTCCGCAGTGAGGGTAGACAGCCAGTCAAGAACAATTGAGTTGTCCTGTTCGTCTACGGTTTCCACAACACGACGGTTAACATCTGCATTCTTGGCTATTGCATCGACAATCTCCTGATCGAAAAAATCGATTTCCAAATCTGCCGAGATTTGTTTGGCTATGTTCCAGGCATCACAGCCCGAGAGCCTTGAAATGGTGATGACTGGTCGTATCGGTTTTTTATATTTTCTTTTCCGGTTGGAGTGCCATCTTCCGATTTGTTCCTCAACCAGTTTATCAAGTGTCTTGCTTGGATAAGTTTCCATAGATCAGTTATCTCCCTAGCTTGAATTTTGGTCTTTCAACTTTCATTGTAACTCTATTTCTTTACGTGGGAGATTATACAAAATATACCTTTTATAATCAAGTAAATACTAAATACGAAATTAGTTCGCTATGTTCCTGAATAAGGTATCACTAATCCCGACACGCTACGCTCCTGGGATAGTTCGACTTACAGGTTACAGTTCACTTCGTTCCTGCAACCTGAGTCTCACTAAATACGCCTTCCAGTTCTGTCCCGCATTTGGAACATTTATTACCTTTGAGGTTAATGCTTACAACTTTAAAACCATAGCGTTCAATTAAGAGATTGCCGCAATGAGAACAATGTGTGTTTTCGCCTTCATCCCCTGGAACATTGCCACTGTAAACGTATTTTAATCCAGACTGTTTTCCGATTTCCACTGCCCGATGCAATGAAGAAATAGAAGTAATCGGAATGTTCATCATTTTAAATTGCGGATGAAAGCGGCTGATATGCCAAGGGATTTCTTTTCCCAACCCGGCAATAAATTGCGCGATGTCTTTGAGTTCTTCATCACTGTCGTTTAAAGCGGGAATCAATAAAGTAGTTATCTCCACCCAAATTCCCATCTCTTTCATTTTTTTTAAGTTCTCCAAAACCGGATTTAATCTTGCTCCGCATCGTTTTTTATAAAACTCATCACGGAAAGATTTCAAATCCACATTGGCGGCAGTTAAATAAGGAGCCATCATATCAATTGTTTCAGGAGTCATAAAGCCGTTAGTGACAAACACATTTTTCAAACCATTTTCATTGGCAATTTTCGCGGTATCATAGGCCAATTCTAAATAAACTGTCGGTTCGGTATAAGTATAGGCAATTGTTTTCGAGCCGCTTTTTTTCGCCTGGGATACAATTTCCGCGGGTAGAATATCAACGCCTGTTATCATGAGCGTAGAGCGCGGCATCTGCGAAATTTCATGGTTCTGGCAAAATTCACAATTAAAATTGCATCCGACGGTGGCAATGGAATAAGAGTTGGAGGCCGGATAAACATGAAAAAATGGTTTTTTTTCGATAGGGTCAATATGCTCGGCAATCAATGTTCCATAAACCAATGAATAAAGGACGCCTTCTCTGTTTTCCCTTACACCGCAAATGCCCCGCCTGTCCGGCTTAATCGTGCATCTATGAGCGCATAAATTGCAATGCACGCGTTGGTCATCAAGTTTTTCGTAAAGCATCGCTTCTTTGATCATTTATCTGCCTGCCACAACATACCCTGAACAGTTTCCGGAACTGTCCTTCGGGCGTTAGCTTTTAGTTCAAATGATTCCATAATCGGGTTCTGCGCTGTCCGGTAAGTGTATTTTACTGGAAAGGCAAGACCAACGAAAGCGCCCAATGGATTTTTTTCCAGAGGAAACACTTCTTCCAGTTCCTCGAAAAAATCGTAAACAATGCTGGGGAAATAAATGACACTGCCCCATTTAATGTCAGTATCGCCAATTAAACTTCTCACCATGGTTCTAATTTCACTCAAACTGAAAAAGTGTATTTTCTGCGAGATGGAAAAACCGGATATTTCCTTTAATCGTTGTTTTGTTCCGGCAAAGGAATAGCTATTTAGAAATCCGATAAAAACACGGCCACTGCAGACCCTGATTGCTTCCGCAATAACTTTTTGCGGATCATTTGCAGTTTCCAGAACATTAATTACGGTTACAATATCAAATTCATTGTCAGAAAAGGGAATGTCTTCGGCTTGAGCTAAAATTAATTCAGCGTGATCACCATGTTTTGCCCGGGCAATTTCCAGCATTTCCGCGGAGGAATCAATTCCCGTTACGGAACACCATTTATCCCGGAAAAGTTGCAAATTATTGCCGGTACCGCAACCTATATCCAGGAGTCTTTCACCGGCGTGTGGAGCCACTAAATCTAAAATCAGTTCTTTTTGCCGCGAAAAAATATAGCGCCCCAGCGGTGTTTTCAATCGTTCATCGGATAATTTGGCCGCTTTTTGATCGAAAAACATTTGAGTGATCCCCGGTGAATTTTATATGAAATCCCGTGTCGTAGATTACACCTTATTTTCTTAAATATATACTTTTGATTATTGTTTTTCAACCACCAATTGCCGACATGTTCCGGTAACATTTTTTCAAATGCATTTCCGTACAGATGAGATCGTGTTGTTTTGGTTTTAATAATATCGCTTCCCGGATAAGCTTTTCCAGTTCTGTGTCGCTGCAATTTTCCCGCAACGCCTTTTTCAAGTCAACTTCCTCTTCTTTAAGCAAGCAAACCCGCAATTTTCCGTCGGAAGTAAGACGCAAACGATTGCAGGTAGAACAAAAATAATCGCTCACCGGGTTAATAAAACCAATCTCACCGCGCCCGCCTTTTATCTTAAAGATTTTGGCCGGACCGTCTGACTTGTTTTTTTTGTCTTTTAACTGCTCCAGCTCATAGCGCTCGCTGATTTTTTGTATTAACTGCGTTGCCGGCATATAATCTTCGCTGTAACCTGAATTTGCCTGCCCAACCGGCATCAATTCAATAAACCGCACCTGAAAGGGTTTATTTACGGCTAATTGAGCAAAATCCAACACTTCATTATCATTAAAACCTTTGATGGCAACAGTATTAATTTTTATTGGGGAAAAACCAATTTCTTCGGCCCTGGCAATCCCGCGCAAAACGGCATCTAAATTTCCGCCATTGGTAATACGGAAATACTTATCTTTATTCAGCGAATCGAGACTGATGTTGATGCGGCAAATACCGGCGTCAAAAATATCCCGGGCAAATTCTTCCAAAAGAATGCCGTTGGTTGTAAGGCTGACGTCTTTTAAACCGTTAATTTTTTTCAGCGCGGCAATAAAATCGACAAAGCCGCGACGCACAAGCGGCTCGCCTCCTGTTACCCGTACTTTGACTAATCCCATCCCAACGGCGATGGAAACGATGCGAATTATTTCCTCGTAGCGCAGAATATCTTCATGCCCCTGCAAAGAAATCCCTTCTTTGGGCCGGCAATAAGTGCAATGCAAATTGCACCTGTCGGTTATGGAAACACGCAGGTAATTTATTTCTCTGTTGAATTTGTCAAGCATAATCTTTATTAAAACCTTATTTTTTATTGTGAAACTCCAATTCCGAAAGCGTAGCGTATAACCTAAAGGCCACGCGTCGGAATTGGTAAGTTGAACAATCCCGCGAAGCGGAGGGTATTATACCCCGCAGCTTGCTTTGGGGTTCATACCCGTGATTATGGCATAAATAGCATAATTGGACAAATGTTTCTTGACAGGGTACTTATTCTTTATTAAACAAGAATTGAGCAATTATCCTGCCCGTAGTTTTAAACAGATCACGTCAGGACATAGTAAAACAATCTGGAGTTGTTATGCAAAGAATACCGATTACAAAAGCAGGTTTTGAAAGATTGAAAAAGGATTTGGAAACGATAAAAAACGTATCCATTCCTGAAAATGTTCGCGATATTGAAGTTGCGCGCGCGCACGGCGACATTTCCGAAAACGCTGAATACTCCGCCGCCAAAGAAAGACAGTCTTTTCTTTATGGAAGGGTGCAGGAGTTGGAAAATAATCTCGCCCTGGCTAACGTCATTAGTTTAAAAGGTTTGACCAACGACAAAGTAGTTTTCGGCTGTCATGTCAGCCTGGAAGATATCGACAGCGGTGAGAAAATAAAATATCAACTGCTTGGCCCTTATGAATCCGACATCAGTCAAAATAAAATTTCCGTGACATCTCCGATTGGTAAAGCCCTGATCGGTAAAATAATCGGCAGTGAAATCAATGTGCAAACACCCGGCGGTACGCGCAACTTTGAAATTATCGACATCTCGATTGAAGAAGATTAATTATCTTCATTCTCAAATGTAGTTCTGGTCTCTATCTTCACGCCTTACACTGCTGCGATTTTGCCGCAGATAATGCCATAGCCTGTTCGATTTCTTCCTTCACTATACCCTTGCTGTCTTTAGAAAACTTTTCCAGTCCGGCCATTGCCTCTTTATTGCCTATGCGTCCCAGCGCCCAGGCAATCATGCACTTTACGCGCTTATCAGAATTTTCTTTAAACGCACGGATGAGGTCGGCGACGTAAGCCGGATTGAGACTATTGCCCATGGCACGAGCCGCATTCATCTTCCAGCGCCAGAGATCATCAGCGGACATATAGAACATGTGTGGCCAGATTTTCTTCTCGAAATATGGCTTATCCATATGCAGCAGGCAGGAAAGATCGAAATTCGCGGCCTTGGCTAAAACGCGGGGATTTTGCTGTTTCTCCCCGGTTATCCAAGGAGTATTGCGGGGGCAGACATTCTGGCAGCGATCACATCCGTACACATACATACCCATGGGTTCGCGAAGTTCCAGCGGCGTGAGCCCCTCGCCATAATACGTTAAAAAGGAGATACAACGGCGTGGATAAATCTTTCCACCTCCTTTGAGGGCGCGGGTGGGACACGCCGCCACGCAGGCATTACGGCACCAATCGGGACAGCCAACGGCAATATCCGGTTCATCCGCGGCAAATTCATGGTCAATGATAATAGCAATGGGAGAAACAAACGAGCTTGAGCGGGCGACACGACGCGCGTAAAAAACGCAGTTATTGCCGAAAGTCCCCAGCCCGGCGCGAGCAGCTGACAATCGGTGCGGCAGGTTAAACGGCACCTTGGAATCAACACCGTTTTCCCGGAGAAACTTTCGGAAAGCCTTAATCTTAAGCGCCAGACGATCTTTTGTAACCCGGTCATCATCGAGATAGCAGCGGCCGAAATGACGCTCCATTTGAATAGGAAAAGATTCTTCGAAATAGGATTCCAACAGCACGATAATGGATTTCGCATTGGGAAGAATGTTCTTAGGATCCGTTCCCGCAAGCAAACCTAAACCAACTGCTTCTGCCCAGCCATACTCTTCCTGATGCGCCAGCAAATATTCTTTTTGAGAGTCAAAAGGCTGAGCGTCAGTGAAACCGATGTCGGCAAATTTCAATCGTTTGGCTTCCGCAATGATTTCTTGTTTTGTCAGCATAATACCTCCCGATTTAATAACTTTGCTTGCGGAATTTATACATTAACCATAACGTGATTACAAGAACATACATCGCCTGTGCTGTCAACAAATCGAAAAGATTTGACAATATCGTTTATTGTCTAGTAAATGCATTTGTGTGGAGCATTGACTAAAAAACCTTAAAAGGGATAGAAGTATTCTCATCTATAAATTGCACAAAATGAAATTGAGATATTCGCTAATCATAGTCTCTATAGTCTTCATGTTTCTTGGCTGCGCATCCAATAATGAGCAGGTTAAGAAAAACCAGATAATCAAAGCAAAAACACATAGTGAAATCCCGATTGCTCCCGAATTAAAAGAAAATCAAGAATCAATTTTCCTGGTTAAGATTAAAGAACTGAAGCATCAGCTGATTATGAACGGAGTACCCGGAGAATGGTTCGATGAGCAGATTCATAATAAAACTTTCCGAATTCACTCCAATATAAACCAATATTTTCAGAAATCAGCGGAAAAACAAACCGATCATGACAAGAAACACGATATCGCCTGGTACTTCTCCCGAGTAGGAGTGGATGCCAAAATCGAAAAAGGAAAGCCATTCATCGAAAAACACATCGAGATATTTAACAGAGCCGAGGCGAGACACGGAATTCACAAGGAATTGATCGCCGCCATCATTGGCATCGAAACCAATTTCGCCGATCAGCAGCAGCGCGGCAAATTCTACGCATTCAATTCTTTAGTGTCTCAATACATTTTCACAAACCGGATAAAATTTGCTGTTCGTGAAATTACGGCTCTTTACAAATTTTCACGGATGACTGGACATCCGCCGCAGTATTTTACAAGTTCATATGCAGGCGCAATCGGCTGGGGTCAGTTTATTCCTTCGTCCCTGCTGGCGTTCTTTATCGATGCAAACGGAATTGATGATGAAATTGATCCATTCTCCATAGAAGATACTATCTTCAGTGTGGAAAACTATCTTTACAAGAATAAACTATCCGGAGAGAACATCGGCGATTACGATAGCAAGTACAAAGCCGTTTTTGCTTACAACCATAGCGATGTTTACGTTAAAGCAGTTCTCTATATCTATGACGGGCTATGGGATTATTTATCTCCGATATGGCGCAGAGAAGTGAATGAGGAAAGAAAGGTAAGTTTTTAGATTTTTCAAAAGTACGTATGTCGCAATATACTCCCCGCACGATCATCGGTGCCACATAGCGCATAGTATCAATTGCCAAGAGTGAAGATGCGATGCTTTTCCCCTACGATGAAAATGTATTTTAAATATTTCAGTAGAGTAGAGAGCTGGC
>PLGI01000101.1 GCA_003139775.1 Syntrophaceae bacterium
TCCTAGGAACCCAGACCACCTGTATAATCAAAGATCAAATAGCCAAATAATCTATTTGCCTGAACGCACCGGGAGAACCCCGTAGTAGAGGGACTGGGGAATCCAGTACCGATAGCCAAAGTTGAAACAGAAGGTGGCAGCCTCGGACTCGCGCATCTCCGATGCCCAGAGGCAATAACAAGTGAGATGAATCAATTCCGTTAAATGGACTGGAGAAGCATCACATTTAGGTGTATAAGTTTTACCAGCGTCATACAACCCCGCCAGTTCATTCTGCGTCGGCATACGCCAGTCTGTATACCCGCCTCCGCGATAATTCTCGCAATAGCTTTTAGCGTTGTACCAGTTAATATTCGCTCCGATGTCCATAGCCGCCCACATCAGATTCGTATTCGTGTCCAATACCGTCCCGTCTGCATATGCAATGAAACGTCCGTCTTTGGCTATGATTTTCTTCTGACTTGATTCCTTTTGTCCTTGATCAACGCATATACTTTTTTCGCATACGCGATTGCCCTTGCAATCAATATCTTTTGTACAACCTGCATGAGTTCCCGTAGAGAAGAGCAAAACAAAAAACGTGGTGATAGCAGTTAAATTCAAAAAGAATACAAATTTTTTCATTTTTTGCCTCCTTATTAATCTCGAATTACTGACATCTGGCGTTGTGCGCGTCGATTTCCTTTTGTACCTCTCTGCGACATTCATCAGTGGTGCATTGGTTGAGCCTTGCCAAAAGGGCTTGCCGCTCTCGCTCACATTCCGCCGCTTGTTCCTGAGTCAATGCAAGTATGATTACCTTCTTGGCGGATGAATCTTCTGACGCTACCATCGCAGTTGTCGATGCGCTCAGCACATGAGGTGGGAACATTATGACGCTAATCACAACCGCCAATGCAATCGCACTGCACAGGAATCCTCTCTGTTTTTTCATATCAGCCTCCTTTTGATAAGAATTCTCTTTTGTGAGATAATTTATAGGAAAGCGATTTTGTATGTCAAGAGAATCTTGGCGTAAAATGTGGGGTAAGGCACCGATGAAAATACCGGTTGTTGACACCTAAATTAAAAGGCGTATAATTTAAGCTATCTGGAGTGCCCAATTACAAGGGTGTAGTCTACAATAAACCCGAAATTAATTTGAGAAAGGAGTAAAGACTATGACCAAAAAGAAAGTAATTTGTTTAATTGGTGTTGTTATTCTCGCAGCTTTAATTATCGGTTTAGCAATCGCATGGGCGCAGCCTTGTCCAGCTACTTGTTCGCCAGGTTGGCATTCTTGTCCTACTGCAAATGGAGAATGTGGCTGCTTTCTTGATGCGCAAGGACCATGTCCATAAGTAGTATATTTTATTACGGTATTATTTACATGGCAAACCGTGCTGCGGCACCGCAACCTGTCAGGGCACATTTCCTAATACGACGTGCCAATAATAGGCCCAAGGGGTATCAATTTAAAGGAGGGCAAGATGATATTTATTCGATCAAGAGGCGGCGCATGCGTGACGCTTATAGCTTTAGCGATGCTGGCGGCGAGTTCTCAAGTAGTGCGAGCAGATACGACCACCTTGATCTGCCACATGAATGATAATAAATTCTGGGTTGAAGAAGGACCAACAACCATTCAATTAAACGAGGCGCAAAGTACTGTTGTTGCTATAAATTACTCCAAAGTACACGGGGCGCCCGGAAGCGGCATTTGCTGCGGAAGCACGGGGGGATTATCGTATGGACCGTTTCCGGCCACATTCAGTGCCGATACTATTACATGGCAAAGCGCCGAGAGTGGAATTGAGAGTAAATGTGCCATCAATCGCCTGACGGGAATTTTTGCTTGTCAAACGTTACTTAACGGACGATGGGCCGACAATGCTGCAAATTATACCTGCAATGCGGCGCAAAAGAGGTTTTGAGAAAAGGTATACTAATTTTAAGGAGGATATGATGTCATTTATTAAATCAAGTGGCGGCATATGGGTGACGCTCATAGCTTTAGCGATGCTGGCGGCAGGATCGAAGATCGCTCTGGCAGATACGACCAACCTGGTCTGCTACGTGGATGTGCATAATGTCGAGCAAGACGATCCGACAAACATCGAATTAAACGAAGCCCAAAGCACTGTCACCGTACATTTTGGCAAGGCTCACTATAAAAATCCTTATTTAGAATACAAAGCATATACAATTGGACCGTTACCGGCAAAATTCGAGACCAATACTATTACTTTTTCCCATCAGAACGGCACTTTTTATAGTAATTATGTCATCAATCGTTTGACGGGATCTCTCTTTGATAATACTACAAATTGGAAATGGAACTGCCAAGCGGCGCAAAAGAAGTTCTGAGAAAAGGTATGCTAGTTAGGAGGATAATATGTCATTTTTAAAATTTAATAGCGGCGCATACGTGATTCTCATAGCTTTAGCGATGCTGGCGGCAGGATCGAAGATTGCTCTGGCAGATACGACCAACCTGATATGCCACATGAATGATAATAAATTTTGGGTTGAAGAGGGACCAACAACCATTGAATTAAACGAGGCGCAAAGCTCTGTTGTTATAAATTACGCCCCCTATCACGGGAAAACCCCGCGTTATACCGGCCCGTCTGCTGTAACGAAGGGACCGTTTCAAGCCACATTCGGTGCCCACACTATTACATGGCAAGAAAAGAACGGTGAAAATGGTTACGTTAACTATACCATCAATCGCGTGACGGGCTTTTTCGTTGGCCACTTGTTTTATGATGGAAAAGATGGGGGTTATACTAATAGTTATACCTGCCATGCAGGGCAAAAGCAGTTTTAAGAAAAAGTGTCTATTTTTTTGTGCATGTCTTCAAATGGTTTTGGACAAATTATGCATAAAGTTAAGAAATGAGTCCAAAAATTAAATTTGAATTTTAACGATTACGATTTGTAACCTAGCATAAAATCATAAATTTGAAAAATAAGGATTACAGGAAGGTATCCTCATTTCTTTTGGGAATGAATTAAGGTTAAAAATTATTGATCGAATCAATAAGATTCCTGAGCCTGCCGAAATGCCTGCGGTCAAAGTCTATTACAAGTCGTGGCAGATGGATAAGATCCGCTTCATCCATTTCAGCTTTCAAAGCCCCAGACGCTGTAATACTTCCTCCGGGCAAGAGGATGTCATGAAACTGATCTGTCAGCTTTCCGATTTCATCGCAGTTGAGTTGAGAAGTGAGCCGGATCACCAGTTGGCCATGTACATACCGAATGCTGTGATAGCGGTGATAGAAATGATGAATCTTCTCCACCGCATCGTTAACAGAACAAACCCTTTCAAAGAGCGCAAAATCCGACGGGTGGATATACTTACGAGCCAGTAGCTCTTCCTCAAAAAGCTTGACCATTCTGGTCCAATATGAACATTCAGGATCATCCACAAGCACTAGTGGCATAGGGTTGCGCTTGCCGGTTTGCAGCAGGGTAAGCGTCTCCATCGCCTCATCAAGCGTACCGAAACCACCCGGGAAGAGAGCCACGGCATCAGCTTCTTTAAGGAAGGCAACTTTGCGGTTAAAAAAATATTTGTACGTGATGACCCTAGGATTGCCCTCGATCACTGAATTCGGCTTCTCCTCGAACGGTAGTCGGATGTTCACACCGAAGGAATGCTCGGAACTGGCTCCCTCATTAGCGGCTTTCATGATGCCTTCTCCACCGCCGGTAATGATCATGTAGCCAATATCAGCAATCTTTTTCCCGAAGAGCTTTGCCATCTCATATAACGGATCACCCGGCTGGGTACGCGCCGAACCGAAAACCGTAACCTTGCGAACATTCTGGTAAGGCCCGAAGACCTTGGATGTAAATCGCATCTCCTTGAGCGTTGTGTTCATGAGCTTGAGATCCGCGCTCTTGTCGTCCTCCTGTCCGGCTTTGAGCGAGGCGATAATCATTTCACGGACGTATTTTGGTCTATGGATTCCTTCAGCTGTTTCCATCAATTGATTGATAATCTTGTCGATGGGACCGTTATCTTTGTCAAAATATAGTTTCATAACTTCTCTCCGCTTAGTATCTGTATTTGCTGAACTGGTCTTTATAAATGATAAGCCTTTTATTGTTCATTGTCGAGAAGGATGAAATATTTTTATCCTATCTCATTTTTCTAGGTAGTCAATGAACCGATCCAATTACAGGGGGTGTTGCTTTGTGTTTATTTATCAGAAAGGCTAATCTTGATCAAACATGAACAAAGCGAATTTTCTTACAACTACTCAGTTTTTTGGCTATTGTCAAAATTGAGGATTACCGCTTGAAAGGAAGCATGATAGCCAAAATTGCCATATGCTCACTTTCAGGAAGAAGTGCTTGTTGAGGCGAGTGGCGCGGGGGAACTTCCCCCCTGCGCTCTCTCAGAACCGGACTTGAAC
>PLGI01000005.1 GCA_003139775.1 Syntrophaceae bacterium
GGCCGGGATATAAGAAGCACCAACAACACCTTCAGATCGTAACAAATTTTAAAAGGGGCGTTTTAAAACGCCCCTTTTTTTGTTTATTATATTTCAGAATCTTATATGAAAAGTATCTTGTGATTTTTTATAATTACTATATAAAAAAAGGAAGAAAACGAGGTCGGAGGTGTCGAGGTTGAAAATTTCCTTTTCCGGTATTTTTTTTGGATTTATCTGTATAGCCATAGGATGTTTTTTTCTAGCTGGCACTTGGGGAGCCTATTTAGAGTATAACCGTATACAGGAGTATAGTGGGCGAGCCAGTGGTCATATAACGAAAAAGCATTTTTTGACGGCAGCCGACGGCAGTGGCAATTACTATCTGGACTACTGGTTTGTGCCTGCCGATGGCAGTAAAATAAGCACCAGCAGCGGTATAGCCAAACAGCAGTGGGACACCTTGCAGGTTAATGATAATTTGGAAATAAGATACGACCAGTCTAACCCCACTCGCAACATTCCAATGTACGGAGGAAGCCCATCCCTTATTTTTGCTTTCTTTATGCTGGTTATGGGGGGGGTGTTTACGCTTTTTGGAGTTTCACGGTTCATCGCAAGTTTTAAAAAAGGGCGCAAGTGATTTAGTTTACCCGACAAAAGATGTAAGAAACATGTTGCTAGATTTTTTTACAGAAAAACACTACTAAATAATCGAAGCTAGTATTTGGACTTTTTCTTGTTTAGCAAATATGTTTTATATGAAGTTGTCAGGTAAAGCTTATTCAGGTATTATTTATTTATGACTGTTGATCTGAATTCAATAGAAAAAAGATCCGCCATATTAGTAATTCTTGCCTTAATAATATTGTGTCTTGTTATCTATTGGCCGGTGCAAAATTATGAATTTATCAATTTTGACGATAACGTTTATGTAACGGAGAACAGTCATATCCAGTCTGGATTTACGCTGGACGGATTTTGTTGGGCGTTCAGTACAAAGTATTTCGATTTATGGACTCCTCTGGTGTACCTTTCCTATATGTTCGATTACCAGCTTTTTGGTTTTAATGCCGGTGGTTATCATTGGACAAATGTAATTATTCATATTTTCAACACAATTTTATTATTTTTCCTTTTTAGAAATCTTACAGGGGCTGTTTGGCGAAGTGCTTTTGTTGCGGCCCTGTTTGCCATCCATCCGATCAATGTGGAATCTGTGGTCTGGATAGCGGAACGCAAGAACGTTCTGAGCACGTTTTTCTGGATGCTGACGATGTTGTTTTATGTTTGGTATGTAAAGCAGCCCAACTGGAAACGTTATTTGCCCGTATTCATCAGTTTTGCCTTGGGTTTGATGTCCAAGCCGATGCTGGTAACCATGCCATTTGTTTTGTTGCTTCTTGATTATTGGCCGCTTAATCGAACCGCGATCCATACACAAAATGAAGCAGATATTCAGGTGACTTTAAAAACAGGAAAAGAAAAGCTAAGTTTTCTAATTTTGGAGAAAGTTCCTTTATTTATTTTATCGGCTATTTCGATATGTATAATTATGAATGCGCCTCAATCAGCAAGAACAGTGGCCAGTATTTTCATACAGCGGATCAATAATACGATTTTTTCTTATGCTATGTATCTGAAAAAGTTATTTTGGCCTATGGATCTCTCAATTTATTATTTGTATCTTAATGTTCACCTTTGGCAGATATTTTTATCTGCTACATTTTTGATCATTATTACAATTCTTGTCTGTAAATATTTTAGAAAATATCCTTATCTACCGTTCGGCTGGTTCTGGTATCTAGGAACATTAGTTCCTGTTATTGGGATTGTTCAGATTGGCGACCTCACTATGGCTGATCGTTATGCCTATGTTTCCTTTATCGGATTGTTTGTAATTATTGCCTGGGGCGCAGGACAGATTTCATCAAAAGTTATTTCTCTTAAAAAACCATTCATATTTGCGTCGGTTTTTATAATTGTTTTTTTTACAGTAGCAGCACACAATCAAGTAAAAATATGGACTAATACAGTTACTTTATTTGAAGACGCACTTAAAAAAGATCCGAACAACCATTTAGCTTATCATATGATAGGTCAGGAGATGGCTAAAAATGGTGAAAATGAGAAAGCATTATATTATTACGACATGGCTATAAAAGCTAATCCCCGATTCTATCCGGCATATAATAATAGAGGTCTTATTTTAGAAAAAATGGGCAAACGCTATGAGGCGTTAAAAAGCTTTGAAAAGGCTACACAGGTTAATAAATTCTTTGTTGAACCATATTATAATCTTGGGATATTTTATTTGGAGGATAATAATCTCGACAAATCCATTGCATATTTTATAAAAGTTATTGAAATAAAACCTGACTATATAGAAGCGTACAATGGTTTAGGTATTGCGCTTGTAAAAAAAGGAAGGATTCAGGAAGGTATTTTGCAATTTGAGAAGGCTTTGCATATTAATCCATATAACAAAAACGCTCAGAGAAATTTGCAATTTGCTCTGGAAAAGATGAAGAAAAGTAAAAATACTGTAATTACCCCATGATGATTTTTTAACAATTTATCCTTTTAGTGATTTTGATCTTTTATTTGGTGCCGCCAAATTAAATTTTGAAGATCAGAGAAGTGCCGATACGTTGCCGGGAGCGAAAATATGGAACCACGAATATCAGTCGTTGTATGCATAGATGGCTGTTGCTAAGGATGGTATTTTTTGCGCTAAAACGAATTAAATTTGTATAAGTGACCTCTTAATTTCGTCCATAACTGGGTGAGATTATCTTGGTGGAATTAACCTGTAAACAGCATAGCCGTTGGCATTATAAATCATTTCTGTTGCCTTGTTCATTCGCTGGAGAAATTGATTCACTGTTTCCAGGGGATAATTATCGTGCAGATATTTGAGATATAAATCCGTGCGCACAAGCAGATGAGTGCAGCCAAAGGAATGAAGATATGCTTGAAATGATCGGTCTTCTTGAGAGTTTGCCGCGAGCCCGCTAACGTCGCCTATTCCATAAGAGGCGCCTTCACTATATATTCGATCCAGATAATATCCACGTCCTGCAAGAAAAACTAATCTGATTCTGGCATTATCCGGCGTGTTTGTATTGATGTATTTAATGGCTGGATAACTACTAATATGGCGTGTAATAAATTCATCTTTAGATTCTATGCCTAAAATATAACTCATGGGACTAATGTTGTGATAATAATTTTTTATATAAAAAATATTTTTACTCATAATTACAATAAAAATAGTAAACAGGACGGCTGTCAAAACGTTCCTGATGGGAATTGAGGTGTTCATAGCCCAGTTCCAGATGTTTACTAATCCCATAACTGTCAGGATAGATAGGAGGGGGATAACGGGTAATATATAGCGCACTATTTGTTCGATAGAAAAAGCTTTTTGTTCAAGAAAAAAGACCGTTAATATAAAGAAAATCGTAAAAGAAATAAAGAAAAGCTTATCGCGGTAGAATGATTTGTTCATAAATGCAAATGGAGATAAGATGATTAAAACAGAATTCAAGACGCCATCGAAATAACGGACGGAATTATCTTGTCCCTGGAAAAAAATCCGAAGGGGAATCAGCAAAGTTTCCCAAAAATTTTCTCCATATAACATTTCCCGCATTTTGAAGAAACCGATGGAAGTATCTCCGGAAATGGAACCAGTACCTCCAGGGCTGGCACTACTTATATTGAAGATGCCTTTAAATAACGGATATAAAGGATTGCCCGTAAGAATTATATTTTTAATAAGCCATGGAGAAAATATTAAAAGAGAAATAAGAAAAAAGATAAAACCACACTTGATAGCTTTCCATTGCTTTTTTGTGTCCCTAGAATAGACAAATACAATTGCTAATGATAGAAAAAACCAGACGATCAAAGCATTGTATTTTGTTCCCAAAGCAAGGCCCATGGCCACGGATGAAAGAAATAGCCATTTAAATTCTTTGAATTCGCCATCACGATAGCGAATAAAAGCGAGAATGCTGGCTGTCGTAAAAAAAGTCAAACCAAGATCAACATAGGCTTGTGTAGACAAACGAACCACAATAGGTGTGCTGATAAAAACAAGGATACCCAAAAGTCCTGCGATACGACTTATCTTATTATTTAAATAATGATAAATCAGTAATGCCGTCCCTATGCCAAAGCTCATATGGATGAAATTGGCAATGAAGTCCTTATTAAAATAAAGAGGGATAATATAAAGCAGATCAACGTTCATTGGGTAGTATGAAAAATCTGCCCATTTAATTTCATAGAATCCACCATTTTTGAGCCAGAGCTTGGGAATAGCTAGATGATGGATGAGAGCATCGCGAGCTATCGGAGGAGTTAAATTTAATATGATTTCAATTAATAATAGTATTAAAATGGCTATACAAAGAATAGTTACAAATAGATGATGTTGTATACGACTCCTGTTTGTTACCATGTATTAGAGACCCTCACTGGATGGAAAAGCTCTATTTATGGAAATTATCGAAGATATTGCCAATCAATCGCTCTGCCAACGATAAATTAAAATATAATGAACATGTTTTTATTAACAAATTATCCACGTTAAAAATAATTTAACAATATTATGAATACATGTCAATTATA
>PLGI01000112.1 GCA_003139775.1 Syntrophaceae bacterium
CGATTTTGATTATACAAGGTGAACTCCTTACGATGAGCGTTTTGTAAAGCCTTCGGCTTTTTCCGGCAAGGAATGTGACCAGTTATAATTGCACCTCCCTGCGGGAATGCGCCCCCGGTCAACAGACCCAAGCCCTTAATCTTTCTTTAACCCCCGGCCACGCCAGATCATGTAGATTGCGGGATAAATTATCAATTCGAGAATGGTCGAGGTTATCACACCGCCAACCATGGGCGCGGCGATCCGCTTCATAACATCGGCGCCGGTACCATGACTGAACATAATCGGGATAAGACCAGCCAAGATTACACTCACCGTCATGATCTTGGGACGGATTCTCTTCACGGCGCCGTACATGATGGCCTCTTTCAGATCGGAAGCCTTGGCCATTTTTCCGTCTTTTTTCCACTTCTCATAGGCCAGGTCAAGATAGAGGAGCATCACTACGCCAGTTTCCGCATCGAGCCCCGCTAAGGCGATAATGCCCACCCACACAGCAATGCTCATGTTGTAATTCAGAATGTAGAGAAGCCAGAAGGAACCGACAAGAGAAAAGGGAACAGCAAGCAAAACTATAGCCGTTTTGATAACTGATTTTGTATTGAAGTAAAGCAGGATAAAAATGATAAAGAGCGTGAGGGGAATGACCATTTTAAGCCTTTCGTGGGTCTTGACTATATATTCGTATTCACCGCTCCAGGAAAGCCGGTAGCCTTCAGGTATTATCAGGGAAGCAACTTTCTTCCGGGTTTGATCGACATACCCGCCCACATCGCCTCCTGAGTAATCGATAAAAACATAGGCAGTCAAGAGTCCTTCTTCACTTTTTATGGCCGTCGCACCTTTTACAATCTTAATATCGGCTAGTTCCCCCAAAGGTATTTGGAGAGGGCCGACGGAACCGGACATACCCGCAGTCGATGCGGTAACCGGAGGGTTCGCCGCCATCACCGGCACCAGCACCCTTCGGAGTTTTTCCACATCATTGCGTAATTCCCTTGGATACCGGACGTTGACAGGATAGCGCTCCCGCCCCTCAACAGTGGTTGTGAGATTCATCCCCCCGATGGCAACCTGAATCACTTCGCCTACGTCGTCAACGGTCAGGCCATACCGTGCCAATTCATCTTTCTTAATTGTGATATCGAGAAAGTAACCCGTCGCTACTCTCTCCGCGTAAACACTGCGGGTTCCCGGAATGTCCTTGAGATGATTCTCCAGAGCAATTCCTATCTTTTCTATTTCTTCGAGGTTTGGCCCCAATATCTTAATTCCTACGGGAGTTCTGATTCCCGTGGCAAGCATGTCAATGCGGGCCTTGATCGGCATGGTGAAGGAATTCGCCACCCCCGGAATGGATAATGCATCGTTCATCTCGTCTTTGAGTTTTTCTACCGTCATCCCTTTACGCCACTCGGACTCCGGCTTCAGGTTGATCACTGTCTCGAACATTTCCAGCGGCGCAGGGTCTGTGGCCGTCTCCGCCCGTCCTGCCTTGCCGAATACCTGGGCAACTTCCGGGATTTTTTTTAGGATCTTATCCTGTATCTGCAACAAGGAGGATACTTCGGAAATGGATGCCCCGGGCATGGTCACCGGCATATAAAAGAGAGACCCTTCATAAAGCGGGGGCATGAATTCCGAACCCAGTTTCATAAATGGATAAATAGTCAGGATCATAATGATGACGGCGGCAACAATAACCGTCTTTTTAAATCTCAAGGCAAGTCTGGCGACGGGTTCATAAATTTTGTGCAGGATAATGCTGATGGGATTTTTTTCTTCCGGCCGGATTTTGCCCCGGATAAAAAGCGTCATCAAAACCGGTGTCAGAGTAATGGCGAGAAAGGATGAAAAGAGCATGGCAAAAGTCTTTGTGTAGGCCAGCGGCTTGAACAGCCTGCCTGCCTGCGCCTGAAGCGTGAACACGGGGAGGAATCCCACGGTGATCACCAGCAGAGAGAAGAAAAGAGAAGGGCCGACTTCTTTGGCCGCGTTAATGATCACGTCCGTCCTGTTACCCGGCCTCCCTTCCGCTTCCCATTCCTCTAGCTTCTTATGAGAGTTTTCCACCATGATGATAGCGGCATCGACCATGGCCCCGATGGCGATAGCGATACCGCTGAGACTCATAATATTAGATGTGACGCCCAGATAGTACATGCAGATAAACGACATAATGATCGCCACGGGCAAGGTGAGGATTACCACCAGAGCGCTGGGCAGATGAAACAGGAAGATGAGACAAACTATGCTGACAGCAAGGGCCAGCTTGATAATTTCATCTTTCAGAGTACCAATGGAACGCTTGATCAGGTCCGACCGGTCATAGGTTGTGACAATCTTCACACCTTTGGGAAGGCTGGGCGCGATGTCGGACTTAATTTTTTCTTTGACCCGCTCGATCACTGAAAGAACATTTTCACCAAAGCGGACAACGACAATCCCTCCGGCGACTTCACCCCTGCCGTCTAATTCCGCCAAACCCCTTCTGATTTCCGGCCCGAACTGAACACGGGCGACATCTTTTAAAAAAATCGGTGTCCCCGCACTGTTCGTGCCAAGAGAAACATCTTCCAGATCTTTGAGGTCCTTGATGTATCCTCTGCCTCTCACCATATATTCCACGCCGGACATCTCCAGTACCCTGCCTTCCACATCCTGATTGCTCTTGCGGATTACCTCTATTACTTTTGTGATCGGAATATTATAGGCAAGGAGACGGTTGGGATCGATGGTGATCTGATATTGCTTTACAAATCCGCCGATGCTCGCGGCCTGCGAAACGCCGGGAACACTTTCCAGTCCCAGTTTAACAATATAATCTTGAATGGAGCGCAGTTCGGAAAGATCATGGCCGCCTGTCTCGTCAACAACGGCATAGGAAAATCCCCAGCCGAGGCTCGTCGCATCGGGACCAAGGACGGGGTTCACATCGGTGGGAATTTTATTTTTAACAGCCTGAAGATACTCCAGCACCCGACTTCTCGCCCAGTAGATATCCGTCCCTTCCTTGAAAATTACGTAGATGAAGGAACTACCGAGATAGGAAAACCCTCTGACTGCCTGTACCTGCGGAGCGGCAAGGAGGGTAGAAGAAATGGGATAGGTGATCTGGTCTTCCACCAGATCAGGGCTTCGGCCTGTCCATTCAGTGTAGATAATGACCTGGGTATCGCTCAAATCAGGAAGGGCATCGAGGGGTGCATTCTTTAACGCCCAGTAGCCCCAGGCAAGGGAAAGGATCATCACCAGAAAAATGATGAATTTATTGCGGGCGCTGAATTCAATGATTTTAGCGATCATAAATTTTTTATTTCAGCCTGCGCAAGGGTTTTATGCCCTTAAACTGAGCTTCGGAATCAATCAGGAAATTTGCTGATGAGACGACCTTTTCACCGGCTTTGATTCCCCGCAACACTTCCACAGCGCCGTCCGCCCGCAGGCCAATCTCTACCTCACGGGGCTCAAAGGCGCCGTCTCCTTTTTCCACATAAACTACCTGCGATGTACCGGTATCAATAACTGCCGACTCAGGAATGACGAGCTTTTTACCAAGGCTTATCCTGATTTCCACATTCGTAAACATCTGAGGTTTCAACTGGCCTCCCGGATTGGCAAGTGTTAAGCGAATCTTCGCCGTCCGGGTATCTGCTGAAATAGTGGGGTAGATATAATCAATCTTCGACAATAGTTCTTTTCCCGGAAAATAACTGAGAGTAATCCGGGCCGGTTGGCCGACTTTCACAAAGGCCAGTTCGTATTCGTAAATGTCGGCAACGATCCAGAGTGTGGAAAGATCGGCAATGTCAAAAAGCTTTTCTCCCGGCATGACTTTCATCCCCTGAACGGCCATCTTCTGTGTAACAAATCCGCTGACAGGACTGTATAAAGTCAACGTGTGTATAGGCTTGCCCGTCTGTTCGATTTGTTTGATCTGGTTATCCGATATGTCCCAGAGCCGCAGCCGTTGCCTTGCCGCATCCAGGGAGGCTGTGGCATCCTTTGTGAGCATAAGGCTAAGCTTATCATCTTTTTTATTATCGTCCGGTTGTTTTGCCCATTTTAAGATGCTCAGAAATTCCTGTTGTGTCGCCAGAAGTTCCGGGCTGTAAATCTCCACCAGTGGTTCTCCTTTTTTGACGTAGCGGCCCGTGTAATCTACGTAGAGCTTCTCAATCCAGCCCTCTATTTTCGTATTGATCGTAGCCAGCTTCCGCTCATCGGCCTCAATCCGTCCTACGGTGCGGATAACTTTCTGGATGGGTTTCAGGTAAACCTTGACGGTCTTGACTCCGATGAGTTGCTGCTGTTGGGAAGAAATTTCCACCTGAGGCGCCTCTTCTGTCACCTCTTCCTGTGGAGCCGGTTGTGAAGCCTGAGGTTTTACGGCCTTCTGTTTCTCCACCGCCGCCGTGGGCTGCACAGTATGTCCGGCATGGTCCTGGGCAAGAACAGGTATTGAAAATATAAAAATCAGAAAAAATAATAAACAGCTTGTAGCGCTGATAACCAACACCGCGATAAAATTCCGATCTTTCATTTCTTCTCACCTCCCGGCACTGAGGCCAAGCCTTCCGTAATCGCCTGAAGTCGCGCAATGGCCTTTTCTCTTTCCACAAACTGATTCCAGTAAAGGCTTTCATAATCCAACAGGGTCTTGAGACGGGAGATCACGACAATCAAGTCTGTTCTTCCATTGGTGTATTCCGTAAGAGCCAAATCTACATCCTGGGTGTTCTTGGGAATCAACCCGTTCGTATAAAGATCCATGAGCTTTTCCGATGATCTGAGCATGGAGAAATTATCTTGTATGGCCGCTGAAATCATCAGTTTTACGGCCTCCATTTCCTGCTTCGCCTGTGAATAAGATGCCTTCGCCTCCCGAACTGCCGGTTCCTGCTTCGTTTTGAAGAACAGAGGGATGTTTATCGTTGCCGTCGCGCTCCACATATCTTTAAAATCACCTGCGCGGTTGAAATACGCGGCGTTAATACTGAAGTCCGGATAATACTCCTTCTGTGTCATCCGAATTTTGGTGTCGGCTGCTTCTATGCTTTTTTCCCGTGATTTTATTTCAGGAGAATTGCTGAGGGCTGTTTTCACGGCCTCATCCGCATCGAGATAGAAAGGTTGAGGCACTGGATCGCTTGGTCTTCTCATAGGAGTCGCATCCTCTCTTCCTATCGCTGCCCGCAACATGGCTTCCAGAGACTGTATCTTCTGTTTGAACATCTCTTCTTTTTCCAGAAGCATGTATTTTTCGGTCTGCGCCATTAGTACTTCTTGCTGTATGGCACGACCTGCCGCATAGCGGGCCAGCGTCAGATCTTCTATTCTGAGGAAGAGATTCCGTTTGTCCTTGAACAGATCAATATTCTTGTAGGCCAGAAAGAGATCGAAATAAAGTTCCTTGACTCGTGCTACAGTCCTCAGTTTCAGGAGTTCATGCATGGCCTCCATGCTTTCGACATCCCGCTGCACCATCTCCCCTTTCAGAGCGCGCTTGCCGGGAAACAGAAACTGCTGAGATGCAGAAAACATCCATTGGGAACCCTGTTCTTCGCCGTAGGTGTACCTGTCAAATCCCTCGTTCTGATAGCCAAACGTTAACATAGGATCAGGAAGACTCTTCGCCTGGGGAATACGATATCTGGCGGCCTCTATCTTCGAGAGTGAAGCCTGAATTTCAGGGCTGTTCTTCAAGGCCTCTTCCGTAAGATCGGAAAGCTTCAACTCCTGAGCAAAGGCAGATGTCCCCAGAAGAAAGAACGCCATGAAAAAAATCACGGGTATGAACTCCAAAGCAAGCTTTGGAAACAGATTCCGCAGCAAGCTGCGGGGTATTAAAACCCTCCGCTTCGCGGGATTGTTCAACTTACCAATTCCGCTGCGCTTCGCTTTCGGAATTGGAGTTTCAACAATAAACGTGTGTATAGTCTTAGCTGACATCCACATTTAGTTTCACCGCCTGCGTCTTTCCGGCACGCGTGATTTTGATATTAACGGCCCAGGCGCCTGACATGGAAAAATTGACATTTGCCAGATATCGGCTGCCGCTCAATTCGGTTTTTGCCTTGTAATTCATGGCCGGCATTCCGGGCATAGCGGGCATAACATATTCCACAACTACCGTGGCGTCGGTTACATTGCCCCCTTTGTCATCCTTGATGTTTATCTCCATCTTATTGGGACCGGTAATGGGTGGATTCTTGTCCAGCTTTACTTCAACTGTGTAGCTGCCTGCTTTTTTCATGACCGTGTAATCCTTCGCATAAACCAACCCCGCTGCCAGCAGTAATATAATTAACGCCGTAGCAAATCTTTTCATCATCTATCTCCTTTCATTTTTTAATGAGACTCGCTGAAAACGAATCCCGACAAGTCGGGATGAAGTTTAAAGCGTTAGTCGTAATGAGGCTTAAACTTCAAAAGCAAAGCGCATTGAAGTTTTTTAGCCGAATTTTCCAATAGCCTTTGGCTATTGGAAATTATCCCACGTGCGAAGCTACGTGGGATAATATATGATACATAATACCACAAAGCTTGCTTTGTGGTTCATACCCGTGATTCATGGAAATAATACCATTAAATTATTAAGTATTCATTAAATATCTGTTAATTTATATCATTCCTATAATGAAAACAACTACCACTTTAACAATACGCAAATATCTTTTGTATCCGCTTAAAGACCTGTCAAAGCGCGACTATTCAGATAATTCATTTTGCGGATGTTTTAATTAGATCCGTTAGCAGTATTTCGCCCTGAGGCCAAGGACCATGACCGGAATCCAGATTTATATGGCCGACAGCGCCGGCATTAACAAAACGGCTTCCCCAATGCTCGGCCAGCCGCCGCACAGATGCTAATGTCATGTAATGATCATTTTCACTGCCAACTAAAATAGAAGGAAAGGGAATTACCTCATGCGTGGCAAAACGCCGCAGTGTTTCCGGTATATAGGATGATGATTCCACGTCGGGCGGCGCAACCAGCAGCGCGCACTGGATTTTTCCGGTCTTTTCCGGATAAGCATTCGCCCAATGTGCCACTGCCAGACAGCCTAAACTATGGGCCACAATGATGGTGCGTTCTAAACTCGCCGTAATAACGGCATCCAATGTTTTTATCCATTCGACAATATCGGGATTTCCCCAATCTCTTTGATTGACCCGCTCACAGCCGTATTTTTCCTCCCAAAGAGTCTGCCAATGGCCTGGACCAGAACCATTAAATCCCGGCACAATCAATATTCTCATAATCGTTTAATTTTTTATTCTCTTCCTCTGCTGATAATTTGGCGGCCGGAGGAGGAGTCGAACCTCCCTGTAAGGCATTTGCAGTGCCCCTGAAACCCGGTCTCCTCCCGACCGTATGGAAAATCCAATAATTCATAATTATGTTTATTGTACTATTTCTCTGCCACATTTTTTCAAAAAATAGCGATGAAAAGAGAGGTTTGCCGTGAGTTCCGGGTGAAAAACAGTTGCTAGTGCGCCCGGAGTCTCTGCAACAGCAATATAATCATCAATTCTCAACAATATATTGACATCCGTCCCGACTCGCGTAATCTTCGGCGCTCGGATAAAGGTCAATGGAATAGGACGAGGTGAGATAGGCTTAATTATGGCGTGCAAGCCAAAACTGTCCAATTGACTACCGAAACCATTACGCTTAATTTCAATGTCCATCAGCGCCAGATGCGGCGCCTCTCCGGCTATATTTTTTGCCAGAAGAATTGCACCAGCGCAGGTTCCCCATATTTTCATTCCGCTGTTAAACTCTTCGGTAATTGCTTTACGCAAACCAAAAATGTTTATTAATTTGGAAATGCAGGTACTTTCTCCACCGGGAATAATCAGTCCCGAAAGACCTACAATGTCCTGTGGCTTCTTAACCTGGCGGCCATTAACACCAAGACTCTTTAAGTGATTAAGATGTTCAATGACGCCGCCTTGCAGATCAAGAACGCCGATCATTTTCACGAGATTTTCTCTACTATTCATAATAATAACAAGATTCTCTTAAAATAGTTCAAACACGCTAGTTGGATGTTTCCTGCATATGATCTGGAATTTATTTCCTGTCTTAGCTATATGTCACATTCGCACAGTCTCTCCATAAGCACCATACTTAAGGTCCGCTGCGCCATTCTTTCCATCAAATTCAGCAAGAAGTTCCCGGAAAGTAAATTGACTGCATCTCTGCATGACTATTGCCGGACGATTATGTTTGCGGGCCATGCGTTTCGCTAGCTGAACACCTTGATGACTATTGATGGTTATCAGGATAATGACAAATGATGAACGATTCACGAGCCTGCGTAGCGCTTTAAAGCCATTCCCCCTGACGTCACCGTTATGGAATTCCAGCTTATGGCCGGCAGCGGCAGCCATGCTGGTAAGATACGTTTCGCTACGATTCAATCCTCCAACCCATCCGATTTGCATTGAGCACCTCCTCTTCATGTCTTCTGTAAAATCGTTTTCTTTTTACCATCCCCTTCCGGCAAGCAGCTGTACTTTCGGAATTTCGGAGATTTCCAATCCCGGCATGGCATCACCAATTGCGGTTGACGCTTCCAGAATCTTTGCAGGATCATTGAAGTAAGCCGCTGCCTTTACAATAGCCCGTGCGCGTGCCTCGGGATTTGTGGATTTAAATATGCCCGAGCCGACAAAGATACCGTCACAACCAAACTGCATCATGAGGGCTGCATCAGCGGGTGTGGCAATACCGCCGGCAGCAAAATTAACCACCGGCAATCTTCCCAATTCCTTGACTTTGAGCGCCAGTTCATAGGGCAGGCCGTTTGCTTTGGCAAAGCTCGTGATTTCTTCCACAGGCAGTCCCGCCAGAACCCGAATCTCGCGATTGATGGCTCTTATATGGCGCACGGCCTCCACAATATTTCCTGTTCCCGCTTCTCCCTTGGTGCGGATCATGGCTGCACCTTCGGAGATCCGGCGCAGCGCTTCGCCCAGATTGCGGGCGCCGCAGACAAAGGGAATGGAAAATTTGCTTTTATCGATGTGGCATTCTTCGTCAGCGGGGGTAAGTACTTCGCTTTCATCAATATAATCGATTTTGAGAGCTTCGAGAATTTGGGCCTCCACAAAGTGTCCGATGCGCGCTTTGGCCATCACCGGAATGGTAACGCTTTTTTTAATTTCCATAATCATCGCCGGATCGGACATCCGCGCCACACCGCCATCTTTCCGAATATCGGCGGGAACACGCTCCAGTGCCATGACCGCAACGGCTCCCGCTTCTTCCGCAATTTTAGCCTGTTTAGCATTAGTTACATCCATGATGACGCCACCTTTAAGCATCTGCGCCAGTTGGACATTTAATTCATATCTGTTTGAACTCATTTTTCTTTCTCCTGTAGCATATTTTCGTTTTACTATTTTTTCTTCAACATCCCCGTTGAATCTATGGAGCGCAGTATTTCCAATTCCCTTGTCAATGGTTCCGGCACTGCTTTTGCATCCGGAAATATTTTCAGATTCCATCCCGTCTGTTGCTTCATTTCTTCGATACTGGAAAACGAGAAATAGGAATCCAGCATGAATTCCTTGGTGACTGGCTCCGGCCTTAAAATGCCAAGGGTTGTAATGATGGCAGACGGACCTCCACCGACAAAATGATAACGCTCTCTGGCTGCGCCGCCTTCCAGATAACCCGGTGTGGTGATATAGTCCACACGCTCAGCGAAGCGCTTTTTTTCATGCGCAGCCATAATCACCACTCTTTTGCATCCACAGCCGATTTCATTGGCGCCGCCGCTGCCATTGAGACGCACTCTTGGATGAGACCGGTGTTCACGACTGTCTTTATCCCAAAACCCTGTCGTGTTGACGTTGCCGTATTTATCAACCTGGGCCGCGCCGATGATGCCGATATCGCATCGGCCTGACGCCACCAGAAAACCTAGCGCATCAATTGCTCCTGTAAAGCAGGTTGCATTGGCAGAAATCCTGTTGTCTTCAATTCCCCAGGGCAAACCGCCGACGGGTGTCGATCCGTAAATACCTCCTTCCGTTATCGCCCGCGCATTAGGGGCATGATGCGCTATGGCAAAATAGCCGGCCAGCATGCTTAGCCCTACACCGAAGATACAGAGATCCCCGTCGCAAATTTCCCTGCCTGTGGCCACTGCCATCATTTCCTGTTTTGAATAATTCATGTTTTGCTGCCTTTCTTTTCAAATAGCGACTGCTCCATAAGCTCTGTTATTTCACCATCGCTTTTAATCCACGACCGATAAGGAGCCAGAAGGTGTGATGTAACGTTATTCATTAGTTTCTGCGCATTGGCCTTACCGACAACCTTGATAAAATCATCATGCGTCCGCCAGCTGTGGATGTAATCCTCGATATACTTTGCGCAACCTTCATCGGAACCTAAAAGCCTGTTCATGGTATTCATATGGTCTTCGTCGCTGTCATAAACCCCTACGGAGCATTGCGGCCAGGCGCCAAGCTGCCAGGGAATCACAGCATCCACGATGACTTCAGGTATGCGCACCAGATTCGGGTATTGCCGGATGCAGGCGGTATCCACAATATAATCCGTTTGCAAAACGACTTTCTGCGCCGCGCGGGCCAACTCGAACCGGCCCCATTCCGTTCCTAAAAGAATGGCGTTTCCTGAAACATCGGACATCGTCACATGGATGACTGCCAATTCCGGTTTTACGACCGGCAGAGCGCCATAGATTTTGCCGGTAAAGGGATCAGTAATCTCCGGAATTTTTGTTGTGCAGGGAAAGGTGTCCGGCTGGAAGGCACTCTTGTGCTGGATGTCACTGCCGATATTGGCTGTCGTGGGAACAAAGGGCCAGCCCAGAGCCCCGCCCAGAAAGCGAAGCGACATGGACAGATTCGACCAGTCCTCCCAGATGACCCGCCCTGTCTCCACTGCCCGGCGTACACCGTTGGCGAAACCATAGACTTCCAGTCCGGAAAAGGCGGCTTCCACTTTATCGCAAACACCTGCCGCGCAAAACAGATTAACCTGCTGGCTGCAGCTATGCACGATATAGTGAATGTTCTTTCTTTTCTGCCGGACCATTTCCCGGCCGAAGACAATGGATTCGGAACCGACGGGCAATCCCGCGCCGCTTGCGTACATCATGCCGTCGCGCGTGAACATTTCAACGGCTTTAGATAAAGAAATCAGTTTGTTTTGCATGATGTTTATTCCTCAATTATTTATTTGTGCAGATTTAAGTGCAGTGGCGAGATCGTTGATCAGATCTTCCCAATCCTCAATCCCTACGGATAGCCTGATGGTTCCATCGGTAATGCCCCGCGCTTCCCGTTTTTCTTTCGGTATGGCCGCATGGGTCATAACGGCGGGATAACAGGCCAGCGACTCCACAGCGCCGAGACTCTCCGCAAAAGAAAAGACTTGCAGACTTTTAAAAAATATATTGGCTTCTTCCCGTCCGCCGCGAATCTGAAAACTGACCATGCCGCCAAAACCGCTCATTTGTCTTTTGGCCAGATCATGTTGCGGATGATCAGGCAACCCAGGATAATGAACAGTTTCCACAAAAGGATGCGGTCGAAGAAAAGAGGCTATTCTCCGGGCATTCTCCTGATGCCGTTCCATTCTGATACCCAGCGTTTTCAAACCGCGCAGGGTCAGCCAGCAATCAAACGGACTGGGAACGGCGCCCGCCATGTTTTGATAGTATCCCAGAGTCTTTTGTATTTCGCTGTCATTCGTAATGACGGCGCCGCCGACAACATCCGAATGGCCGTTGATATACTTGGTGGTGCTGTGAATCACGATCTGCGCACCAAGCGCAAGCGGTTGTTGCAGATAGGGTGACGCAAACGTGTTATCCGCAACCAAAAGCGCCGAATGGTCGCGGCAGATAGCCGCAACTGCGGCGATATCCACGATTTGCGTCAATGGATTGGACGGCGTTTCAATCCAGACAAGCTTTGTTGCGGAAGTGATTGCTTGTGCAAAATTTTCCGGATCATTGCCATTGACATAGGTAAAATTTATTTTATAGCGGCCGCGATACCATTCAAAAATGCGGTAACTGCCGCCGTAAAGATCCTCCGTGGCAATCACATGATCTCCGGGAACCAATAGGGATAAAACAGAAGAAATAGCGGCCATGCCCGATGCAAACGCGCGGCAATATTTTCCGTTTTCCAGAGAGGCCAGGCAGGTTTCCAGCGCCTTACGCGTGGGATTGCCCGTACGTGAATATTCATAACCTTTGAATTTGCCGATTTCTTCCTGTGTAAAAGTTGACGAAGGATGGATTGGCAGTATCGTTGCACCGGTTGTCTGATCGGCCTCCTGACCGGCATGAATGGCTCTTGTGGTAAATTTCATTTTTGTCTCCAAACATTTTCCCAGCGTATGCGTAATTTATTCTGCATCTGCAATGGGATTATTCTACTAATAGTTACTTTCGAATGTTGTTGGTCCAGTATCTGACCAGATCAATTCGAGAGAGAAAGCCATAAGGGATATTGGCTTTTGTTATAATGACAGCGCCATGACCGGATAGAAGTAATCGGTACGGTTCTGCGATATCAATGGTCTCATCCACTTGCGGCAGAGGCTTGCTCATGGTCTCTGCTACTTTTTTTTCATTGAGGTCAAGGCCGTCGTTTAATAGTTTGACGAGCGTTACCTCGTTCATATTTCCGACAACCCGACCATCATCGATCACCGGCACATGCGAAATATCATATTCTTCCATCAACTCCACAGCCCGGATGGCCCGGTCATTTGAACGGACAGAGAACAGTGCGTGTACACCGCCTTTGAATCTGATAATATCCGCAGCCGTTGTGCGTTCCTGATCATTTTGGAGTAAGCCGTTTTCCCGCATCCATTGATCAGAAAATATTTTTGTCAGATAGTTACGTCCCGTATCCGGCAGCAGCACAACCACAATTTTTCCCGGTTCAAGGCGCAGGGCGTATTTTAATGCCGCGGCCACAGCTGTTCCAGCGGAGCCGCCCGCCAGCAGGCCTTCTTCCCTGGCCAGCCTGCGGGCAATAGAGAAAGATTCAACATCACTGACTCTGACCATGTCATCGATTACCTGACGATTGAAAGTGGCAGGAACAAAATCTTCACCAATACCCTCTACCAGATAGGAATGTGGTGAATCGCCGGATAGAATCGAGCCCACCGGATCCGCGCCCACAACTGTAATATTCGGATTTTGTTTTTTTAAATATTTTGCCGTGCCGGAGATGGTGCCTCCTGTTCCCATCCCCGCAACAAAGACGTCAACCTTGCCGTCCGTATCTTTCCAGATTTCGGGCCCGGTAGTCAGGTAATGTGCTTCCGGATTTTTCGGATTTCCAAATTGATTGGGACGGAAAGCGCCGGGTATTTCCCGGGACAGCCTTTCGGCAACACCGTTATAACTCTCCGGCGAATCCGGGGGCACCGAAGTTGGCGTTATGATGACTTCTGCACCATAGGCTTTGAGGAGATTGACCTTATCTTCACTCATCTTGTCGGGCATGACAAAAATGCATCGATAGCCTTTGCTCGCTGCCACAAGAGCCAGACCAACACCTGTATTGCCTGCTGTGGCCTCGATGATGGTTCCACCCGGTTTCAATAATCCTCTCTTTTCCGCATCCTCGATCATCACTAGTCCGATTCTATCTTTCACAGAGCCGCCGGGATTGAAAAATTCCACTTTGGCCAGGATCGTTACCGGAAGTCCCGCACCGATCTTGGAGAGTTTGATAAGCGGCGTGCGGCCGATGGCTTCGATGACACTGTTATAGTAATTCATTTTGTTTCCTTTCCCTTTTGTTGCAAGAGGGATATATTTATTTATTGCTCTCTGTTATTTCTTCAGACAGTCCGGCAATTTGACTGGCATAGCGCACATATTCTTCCAGCGGTGTCTCATTTTTAACGACCAGTCTTGCGCCGTCGGGTGAGCCGCCACCATGCATGCACCCGGGTACGCCCGCACCCAGGGTCAGCCATTCCGCCAGACGAACGATGCGCGCGCGAGATTCCGCGCTGCCACTGCCGCCTCGAAGAGTTTCTTGCAAGAATTCTCCGTAATCCGGACTGGTCAAATCGTCATAAGCCGGAAAGCAGCCTGTTTCCACGGCACCGCCTCCAATTTCCTGACAAATCCGCTTGGTGATATAAGGCAACGTGGCAACATGCACTTTATTGGTGTGGGCGAGCAGTGAATTGGACACCCAAACACCCGCCTTGTGCCTTATACCCAGCGCCATAGCACCTATGCCCAGACCGAATGTTGTTTCATTATTCACAATCATGTCGGTAATTCGTCCGGCAAAAACTTTTGCATTCAAACCGTTGGCTCTGGCCATCAGAATGGCCGCTCCGATCATGACATCACCCTGGCCCGCTACACAGGCGCCGATGCAGGCGCGATAGTTGGCCGTAAAGTATTTGATGATATTGCCGGTGTATTGATATTCACCGCACAGAAAAATCCTGTCCTGAGGAATAAACACATCCCGGAAAATCAAATAAGCCTGGGTAATTCCCGTTTCGGGAATATCAAATCCTTTTTCAAATTCCCGACCATCACTGGGTCGGCGGGCTTCCACAATCGTCAGACCGGGCGCGTCACGCGGTACGACAAATGACACGGCAAAGTCACGTTCTTCTTCCCCATAAGCACTTCCGGGCAAAATGAAAATCTCCTCGGAGGCGGCCGCACCGCAAATCATGGCCTTGACACCGGCGACGACTATGCCGTCTTTGCGTATTTCCCTGATGAAAACATGGCTGTTGCGATTCGGCTGCTTTGATGGTTTGAGGCTTCTATCGCCTTTCGCGTCAGTTAAAGCACCGGCAACAACAAGCCCTTTCTTTTCAGCCCGTTTAATCCACTTTTCCAGGCGCACATGGTAAGACGTGCCGCATTCCAGATCAACTTCCTCAGTCACGTTCCAGAGGGCGTTTTGACTGTTCCATCCCACGCACAGCCCACCCGTGCATGTACCCGTCAGACGGTACATGGCGCGTTTGAGTCTGGCATTGGCAATGACATCCTCCTGATTGCGCATCAGGGAGTTAAACCGCAAAATCTTTTTGTCTGTAAAAGATGATGTCGTTGTGAAGATATCGGATAAAGCGCGATCATGTGCGGCATCAAAACTGCGGGCATGGCTTTCCACGGTACGCCTAGTTGCCGGATGGGTTGTCACATCGTCAATCAACTTGCCAAATTTGTAAATATTGGGCCGCCGGGCACTCAGTGATTGAAGATAATTTTTTCTTGTTCTTATGGCCATATATGGTTTCCTCTCTATTTTATGCTTTATCCGCTCTTTGGGCCGTGTAATCGCCTATGGACTGAACAATCTGCACCAGAACTATTAAAACGGCTACAGTAACAACCATAACATCCATCTGGTAACGATAATATCCGAAACGGATGGCCAGGTCACCAACTCCACCGCCGCCAACAATACCGGCCATAGCGGAGTATCCTATAAGGCTTATCGTGGTCACGGTAAAACCTCTGATAAGACCGGGCAGGGCCTCAACTAAAAGCACTTGGGTAATTATCTGAGGAATAGAAGCACCCATGGCTGCTGCAGCCTCTATAACGCCTTTGTCAACTTCTCTTAACGATGCTTCAGCCAGCCGTGCATAGAACACAATAGCCGCCACAGACAAAGACACGGATGCAGCCAACGGACCGATTGTGGTCTTAACTATCATTTGCGTTACCGGCAGCAAGATGACCAACAGGATGACAAAAGGGATTGAACGAATAGTATTTACCAGAACTCCGCCCGCTGTATTAAATATTTTGTTTTCCCAGAAAAGCCCTTTATCAGTAATAAAAAGCAACAGGCCGATCGGGACACCCAACAGCAAAGCCAGCGAGAGCGAAATACCAACCATCTGAAAAGTTTCCCAGAATGCTTTTCCCAGCTCTGGCATCAGGTTCAATATTTGATCAATCATGGATAACCTCCGCAGTTGCCGTATTTTCTTTCAGGTAATGTATAAGATTTACGACATCATTATTTTCGCCGTTAATATTCACAAGAAGAACGCCCATCGGCTGATTGTTTATATACTCGATCCGTCCGTGCAATATATTCATATCAACCGGATATTTCCGGATAGCGTTGGAAAGAATAGGGTTCAGCGCTGAAGTCCCCCTGTAAAGCACCCTGACAAGTTTACCTTCAATATCGCCGAGAATCCCTTCAGGTATTTTCATGTTCAGTGAATGCCTGACCAGTTGCTTTGTTATTTCATGCTGAGGATTGGAAAAAAGACTGTACACATCATTCAATTCCACGACTTCCCCTTCGCTCATAACAGCGACACGACTGCAAATACTTTTTATCACATCCATCTCATGAGAAATAAGAAGAACTGTTATGCCATATTTTTTATTGATATCGTGTATAAGATCCAGTATTGATTTTGTAGTCTCAAGATCTAAAGCCGAAGTCGGCTCATCGCATAAAAGAAGTTGAGACTCATTCGCAAGTGCTCGCGCTATGCCGACCCGTTGCTTCTGCCCTCCTGAAAGCTGCCCCGGATATATGTGGGCTTTATCCGACAATCCCACTATTTCCAGCAGATCCGGAACTCTTTTAGATATTTCCTTTGTGCTTTTGCCGGATATTTTCATGGGAAGGGAAACATTTTCATAAACTGCTTTAGTGTGTATCAGGTTATAATGCTGAAAAATCATGCCGATTTTCTGCCGTGCTTTTCTTAATGATTGTTTGTCAAGGACGGTTATATCGACGCCGTCAACATTCACCTTTCCGCTGCATGGTTTTTCCAGCAGATTTACAGTGCGCAGCAACGTGCTTTTGCCTGCTCCGCTTGTGCCGACGATGCCGAATATATCTCCTTTGTTGACCTCAAAAGAAACATTCCGTACGGCATTGACCGTGGCTTTTTTTGTATTAAAAGTAATGGATACATTTTCAAATTTGATCATAATTATAGAAAATTCCGTGCGGCAGGGGGGATACCCTTCCTACCGCTTGTATACTTATTTACCATGTTTTTTCTTAAGCCATTGAGGTATCGCAAAGTCCTTGAAAACATTTTTTTTGTCATAAATCACTTTTTCAAATTCTTTGGACTCGACCACTTTTTTGATATCTTTTGTAAACTGGCTGTTAAGATCTTCCGTACGCACAGCAATAACAATAAGATACTTCTCTTCAAGTTTTTCTCTGGATATCGCCGTTGGGTAAATCCCAGCAGAGATAGCATAATTGCCGTTGACAACTGCAAAATCAACACTGTCCACTGTCCTCGGAATCTGGGCAGCTTCAACAGGCTGGATTTTCAGGTTCCTGGGATTTCCTATAACATCTTTTTCGGATGCTTTTGTCGCATCTATCGCCGGATTTATTTTTATCAATCCTAAAGCCTGAAGATACCTAAGCGCTCTGGCAAGATTTGAAGGATCGTTGGCGATAGTTACGGTAGAACCGTTTTTTATTTCTGCAATTAACTTGTATTTCTTTGAGTAAATTCCGAGCGCAGCTGTGGGTATTGAAATGACGGGAGATATTTTAAGTTTTCTATCTCCTGCAAATTTCTCCAGGTAAACCACATGTTGGAATGCATTTACATCAATTGATTTGTTGTCCAGGGCAATGTTGGGCTGGACATAATCACTGAACTCTTTAACTTCAACCTCATACCCTTTCTTTTCCAGACCCGGGATAATGCCTTGCTTTACTATATCGCCGTAAGGCCCGGGGGCTACGCCGAATACAACTTCCTTTTTTGATGCCGCAAATGCACTTGATACAAATACGACTATTAATAAAACTGCTGCTAATACCTTGATCTTCATTTTATTATTCTCCTTGTTAAATAAGTATCCTGTAACTTCTATTGCTCCTTGAAAAGCCAGGTGGAGAGATACCGTTCACCGGTGTCGGGAATGATTACTACTATCAGCTTTCCCACATTCTCCGGCCTTTTGGCAACCTCCAGCCCCGCCCAGAGCGCCGCGCCGCTGGAGATTCCTGCGAGAATGCCCTCTTCACGCGCCAGGCGTCGCGCGGTGATGCCGGCGTTGTCGTTGGATACTTTTACAATTTCATCGATTATGTTTTTATTCAGGACAGCAGGAACAAATCCCGCGCCGATTCCCTGAATTTTGTGCGGACCTGGTGAACCACCGGAGAGCACAGGCGATGCCTCCGGCTCCACCGCAATCGCCCGGAAGTCTTTCTTCCGGGCTTTGATAACTTCGGCAACTCCTGTAATCGTCCCGCCGGTGCCGACGCCGGACACCAAAATATCAACTTTGCCGTCCGTATCAGCCCAAATTTCTTCAGCAGTTGTTTTGCGGTGAATCTCGGGATTTGCCGGATTTTCAAATTGCTGCAGAATAATTCCGCTCGGTGTTGTTTCTGCAAGCTCCTTTGCTTTTTTGACAGCGCCGGGCATGCCTTCCGCTCCCGGCGTTAAAACCAGTTCCGCGCCGAAGATCTGCAGAAGCTGTCTGCGCTCCAGGCTCATGGTATCCGGCATGGTCAGGATCAGACGGTAACCGCGCGCGGCGGCGACAAAAGCCAGTGCAATGCCGGTGTTTCCGCTGGTGGGTTCGATGATGATGGAATCCTTTTTCAGAATGCCCCGTTTTTCAGCATCTTCGATCATGGCTATACCGATGCGGTCTTTAACGCTGGACAGGGGATTAAAAGACTCCAGTTTTAATACAACCCGGGCTCCAATCCCCTCCGTCATTCGATTTAAACCAACCAGGGGCGTGTGGCCGATGGTTGTGGTAATGTCCTTATAAATTTTCATGATATTCTCCTTTCGTAACCGGCAAATCCTGAAATGTATTTGACGGCGATAATTGATTTATTTTTAATTTCAAAATCCCGAGCATTACATGCCCCAGCATTATATTTTCGACAATGCATCGTCCAACGCTTCCAGAATATCGTCAATATGTTCAATACCGATTGATAAACGAATCAGATCGGGTGTCAACCCGCCTGCCAACTGTTCCTTTGCGGAAATCTGTGAATGGGAGGTGCTGGCCGGATGCAAAATCAAACTCTTCGCATCTCCGACATTGGCGAGATGAGAAAACAATTCGATATTTGAAATAACTTTTACCGCTGCATCGTATCCTCCCTTCACTCCGAAAACAACCATGCCTCCATATCCCTTTTTCAAATATTTTGAAGCTGTCTTGTATGTCGGATCATCCGGCAAACCAGGATAGCGCACCCAGGCGACTTTAGGATGCTTCTTTAAGTGTATGGCGACGGCTAGCGCATTTTCGCTGTGACGCACAATGCGCAATGGCAGTGTTTCAGCGCCCTGTAAAAATATCCATGCATTATCCGGTGAAAGCGCTGCGCCGAGATTTCTCAGCGGCACTGTACGCACACGCAGGGCAAACGCGATCGGCGCCAGCGGTTCGGGTAAATCAAGCGCCCAGCGTAAACCATGGTAATTGTTATCCGGTTCGGTGAACAATCTGTGCTTTCCACCCTTCCAGTTGAATTTCCCCGAGTCCGTAATGCTTCCACCGATTGCCGTACCATGTCCACCAATCCATTTCGTTAATGAATTGACAATGATGTCTGCGCCGTAATCAATGGCACGCAGCAGATATGGTGTGGTGAAGGTTGCATCGACGATCAACGGAATGCCGTGTTTATGGGCAATGTCAGCGACTTCTTTTACATCCGTAAAATCCAGCACCGGATTGCCGATTGTTTCGATAAATAACGCACGTGTTTTTTCAGTGATTGCTTTTTCAAAATTTTTCGGATCGTGCGGATCGATGAATATTGTCTTAATGCCCAACTTCGGCAGGATGGCGTCAAACTGCGTGTACGTTCCACCGTACAAATTATTTGCCGAAACAATTTCATCACCGGCCTCCGCAATTGTCACGATGGCGTAAAAAATCGCCGACGTGCCGGACGACACAACGACTGATGCGGCGCCGCCTTCCAGTTGCGTAATGCGCTCTTCCAATACGGCATTCGTCGGATTTGTGAGCCGCGTATAGATATTGCCCAATTCTTTCAAACCAAATAAATTCGCCGCATGTTCGGTGTTTTTAAATACGAATGACGATGTCCTGTAAATCGGCACCGCCCTCGCGCCTGTTGCGGGATCGGGCGTTTCCTGCCCCGCGTGAACTGCTAGTGTTTCCAATCTTCTTTTTGTCATTTTACTTTCCTCCTTTAATTTGTTTATAATGTTAATAAAAATTTCTTTTTGCCCTTTTTATCATTCGCGCGTGGTGTCATTAATCCCACTCCGCTTCGCTTCGGGGATTGTTCAACTTGCCAATTCCGCTGCGCTGCGCTTTCGGAATTGAAGTTTCACAATAAAAACTCCCTTCTCTTGTTATGCTGCCTGATCGAAAACACCGATGTAATCCCGATTAGCAGCATATTCTTCAAGGTCAATTTCCTGAAAAGATATTCTCAGCTCAGGAAATTGTAAGAAGAGATATAATCTCTCATCTGCATCAGCCTTTCTGTATCTTGCTTCAATCTCTATTTCTTCCTTCATGACAATTTTCCCTCCATAAATAATCGAATTAATTGTTAATAAAAAACCCACCAGCCGGAATGAATTCTAAATTCCGGGTGGTGGGTTGTCTTCGTTACTATGATAATTCAGCGCTACATAAACGAACCTCTCCCTTCCCAGGAATTTCGTATTTCCATGCAGCAACACATTATTTTTTTGTAATTGTTAAGTTCAATTAATATTAAGTTCATGACAGATCCATTCATTAAATTTCGTAATTTACAGCATGACGCTGTTTTTTATCTTTTTGCTTCTTGACCAGCGAAGCGAGCGTTGTTTTTTCCAGAGACTCGGCTAACGCCCTGGAAGCATCCCCCCACAAATCACGGGCAATACAAAAGTCCGAGCGTTTGCAGGTTGCAGGGCTTTCTATGCAATCGACCAGGCATATGGGCCCTTCGACAACTTCGAAAATATCCTTGACGGTTATTTCAGAAGGCTCTTTAGCCAACGCGTATCCACCATGCGCTCCCCGTGTGGCATGAATTAATCCCGCTGATTTTAACGGAGTAATTAAATGCCAGAGATATTTTTCCGAGATATCCTCTCTCCGGGATATCTCTCTTAAAAGAACCGGACGTTCGCCATAATGGGCGGCAAGATCTAACATAAGCCGGATACCGTAGCGTCCTTTGGTCGAGAGTTTCATAATTTATTTAATCTCTATGGGTTAAATTCCCCGTCGCTTGCGGCGAAGAAATAATTATAATACAAAAAGATACCCCGTTGCTAGCGGTGGGGTTGTTCATTCTCTATAATTTCTATTGAAATGATAGATAATAGAAAAAAGTGAGTCTGTCAAGAATTATTTTTAGATTTTTTTATGGGGTCTGGAATGATGAGAGAAATTATTAAGATTTACTATTATAATCCAAGTGCGTCAAAAGTATTTTTGACCAAACACGATAACTTCCTGTAGTCCTCAAATCATCAGTCTTGATGGATATACAACCTTTCCACTGAAAATGTACCTTACAAAAAAGGTTTTAATGAACTACCCCGCAGCAAGCTACGGGGTATCAAAAGCCTCTATAAGGAATAGGCCTTTCGTAGCAAGCTAAGGGGAATTAACCC
>PLGI01000121.1 GCA_003139775.1 Syntrophaceae bacterium
ACATTTTATTTGAGTCAATTCGAATTTATACTGCTGATTGACTTTGCTTTTTTGATAGCTTATAATCCTGCAAAACTTTATCCTAATCAGGCAATATGAAAAAAACATTAAGCACAATAATTTTTATTATTTTTCTTTTTGGCACTTTCCTGACGCAGGCTATGGGCGCTGATTCGTCCCCTGTATACGTATTTTCCGGTCAGGAACTTGACGAGCTACTCGCACCCATCGCTCTTTATCCTGATCCCTTGTTGGCCGTGATATTGCCGGCCTCAACGTATCCGGAGGAAATTAACAACGCGGACACATGGTTGAAAAAAGGCGGGACTGTCTCAGGCATTGACGGACAGAGTTGGGATGAATCTGTCAAGGCAATTGCCTACTATCCGGACATTTTGGACATGATGGCCGGGGATTTGGACTGGACTGCCGATCTTGGCGATGCCTTTCTTAACCAGCAGGAAGATGTGACAAGATCAATCCAGCGTCTCAGGTGGCAAGCCAAAGACATCGGCAATCTGGAGAGTAACGATAACCAGCAAGTCATTATCGACGGGGAAAACATCGCGATAATTCCGGCTCAACCAGAGTATATGTATGTTCCCCAGTATGATGTTTCCGTTGTATATGAAGATAGCTGGGCTCAGGGTTCTCCGCCCTTCATCACCTACGGTTTTGGTCTGGCAATTGGAGGCTGGTTGTGCATGGACTTTGACTGGCGCAGCCACCACGTAATCTATCATGGCTGGAATCGGCCGGGCTGGGTCAATAATGCCAGACCTTATATCCACGTGCCGAATGTTAATGTCAACAGAAGCAGGTCTTCCATAAATCAGACATGGAGGCATGACATGTCTCACGGTGACCCTGAAAAGTTTCGGGCATCACAACCAGGTAGTGTTAGCGCGGGCGGGGTTGTGCACACGCCTGACGTCAGGGGAAGAGAGACAACACAGGTAAAGCGCACGGGAGTCATTTTCGGTCCCAAGGGCGACACCAGTTCGTTTAGCAATCGCGGCAAGCAGAGTCTCGGCACAATCAGCCAACGGCAGACGGACCGTATCAGCCGACAGCCGTCCATGCCGGCTTCCGGGCCGACCGCTGGTATAATCAGAGGTTCTTCGCAGTCCCGTCCTGCTGGCGAAAGCATACAGCCCCCCAAGACACCGTCAGTTACTTTTGGCGGTTACAGAGGAAGCAGTGAGGCAAGGGCGCAGAGCCTCCGCGGCCAGTCCAGCCGTCGGAGCGGCACGGAAACACGACCATCCGTGCAGTCCCCCAATACATCATCCGCCCCTGCAAGCAGAGGAAGCGCTCCTGGCGGCAAGAGTTCATCCGGGGAAAGACGTGGCCGGTAGCAGGCAGGTTTGTGTTAAATAATTTTTGGCAATAGAGAATTAATGGATATGGAAAGGAAGGGAATTATGGGTACAATAGAGCAGAAACCAGCATATCGCCCATCGTGGGAGAAGGCTTTCATCACTTTGTTTTTGTTAACCGCAGTGTTTGTTTTTGCATGGATTATACCGGTATCCGGGGCGCCATTGCAGAGTTTCTTTTCCTCTCCCGAAGACGCCTTGAAAAGTCTTACTGATGCCGTAAAGACAAAAGACAAAGCCGCACTCGATCAGATATTTGGGCACTCTGGAGAAGAACTTCGCTCCGGTGACAGAGTGCAGGATGCCGCGGAATTTGAAGAACTTGCCAAACACTTGGCTGAAAAAACCAGCCTTGTGAAAGACGGCGATTCAAAAGTAATTCTGCACATAGGAAACGAGAACTGGCCGTTTCCTATTCCCATTGTAAAAAAAGATAATCAATGGTTCTTTGACACTAAAGCAGGTAAAGAAGAGATACTGAACCGCCGGATAGGAGAAAACGAACTCACCGCTATACTGGTCAGCCGCGCCTATGTGAAGGCGCAACGCGAGTATGCGATTAAAGACTGGGATGATGACGGTATAGTTGCATACGCGCAAAAACTCCGAAGTGATCACGGGAAGAGAAACGGCCTCTTCTGGAGAAACGCGCCGGGAGAAGAGGTAAGCCCCTTGGGCGAGCTTTTGGCACGAGCCTGGCATGAGGGATATAAGAAGGAAAAGACTGCCTTCAGGGAAGAGAAGCCAACACCTTTTCATGGCTACTATTTCAAGATATTAACAAGGCAGGGAAAAAATGCGCCGGGAGGAAAATATAATTATATCATCAACGGTAACATGGTTGGAGGCTTCGCCCTGGCCGCATTTCCCTCAACCTGGGGAAAATCAGGAGTCATGACCTTTATTGTCAATCAGCAGGGGAAAGTTTATCAGAAGAACCTTGGTTCAAACACAGCAAAGATCGTCCGGGAGATGAGATCATACAATCCTGATACAACCTGGACGCATGTTAAAGAATGAGGGGTGTAGTGGATGAGAGATCGCCTGTTTCTGAGGTGCGTGCTTTCACAGTCGTCTCTTTTCGTTTCTAAATCTTCTCTTTATTCACAGGGTTCATAAATCCGATTTCCCGGGCATATGAAAACTGCCTCTGCCAGGGAATTCCAGGATGGACTTTCTCAAAGATATCCTGTCCTGTCATCTTCAGGGATTCCGCATCCACTTCCACAGGATTATAGCAGCCAATAAAGCCATAATCCGGCGCGATAACGAGATGCTTCCCCGGCAGGCAATCACATTCTACGGTGATATTAAGCAGGGCGTTGATGACGATGGTCTTTCCTTGAATTTTCTTCCAGACGGCAGCCGCTGTCTCAATAAGTTTTTCCTGAAAAACTGTCATATCCGAATTCCAGAAGATCTGGAGGGCCAATTCCGGACACATGGCAATACACTGTGCGCAACCGATGCACTTTTTCAGATCATAGCAGGGATAATCGGGTTCAGAGATCGTGGCTGCCTTTGTCGGACAGATATTGACGCAAATGCTGCAGCGGGTACATTTCTTTCGATCAAGAACAGGATGATAATCGGCATGCATTAGCTGTTTCTGCGCACGGGAGGCAAATCCCATGGAAATATTCTTGATGGACCCGCCAAACAAAGAAACCATATGTCCCTTGAAATGGGAAAAGATAACAAAACCTTTCGCCTTTTCAAAGACAGATCCTATCTGGACTGTTTCGAAATGCTTATAGCCTGCGGGAATAGAAATGACATCTCTCCCCTCAATACCGTCGGCGATAATGACGGGACATCCGAGAAATTCTGCTGTGTAACCATGATTGGCTGCCGTATTCAGAGAATCTTCAGCGGTGCGCCGGCCGCCGGAATAGAGTACCGTTGTATCAAAAACAAATGGTTTTACTCCCTGTGCGGTGAGCCAGCCGGCGATTTCTTTTGCGTAGTCAGGAGGCAGATAGCCTTTATTACCCCGCTCCCCCCAATGGAGCTTGATCCCGACGCTGTCGCCGGGAGTAAACGGTGACATGAATTGTCCTAAAAGTTGTCGCAGAGATTCAACATACGGCTTTTCTTTACCCGCCACCGTTTCAAAGAAAAAATCAGCCATTATAAAACCTCCTCTTATTTTTCAGATAAACATCTTCTTCTTTGCAGTTAAGTCCATTCAAGCGGTTCCATTATAAATCTTTTTGCCTTTGATTGCACCAAAGAAAAAGCCGCCTGAATTAAAAATTTATGGGGCGTATTTTTTAAAAAATTTAATCTTCATTATGAGAAGTGTCGCTAAAAAGAATTCTTCTATAAACAAACAATATCAAGTTGTTTTATATATAGATATACACAATATCCCTTGACATACAATCCAGTGTTTCCTATACTTTTCCACACAAAAAGGTTAATTTTTCTCCCTTACTTATAGAGCATTCATAAGGCACATTCATGAATGATACAAATAATGGACTTAAGGATGAAAATACCGGAAGAATGAGAAGTACAGGAATATCCTCGCCTACAGATCTCAAACAAATATCCCGCATAATCTCGGCCCTCAATCTGATCAAAATGAACATCGGAATGTACCCGGCCGGCCATGCCCGTATCGATGAAAGTGTTGATCTGGCCTACACGCTCATCCAGAACTACCTTCAAGGGAGATCGGAGATGATCATTGGTGTCGCCGGTAATACGCTCATGCTCAATGAAAATGTGCTGGACAAAAAAAATAATACCTTCCGGGAATATGTCCACGCCCTCAACGTTTTCCGTGTCATTTCCCTCAGCCTGAAGCGTACCGTAACCAGGAAAGATTTATTACAGTTCAGCAGAATCTTGTCTTCCAAACTATCCGATATCCGGGCCATGGGCAAACTGGAAGATCTCCTCGCCCGTTCGTCTATCAATGGCATCCAGGTAAAGACCATCGATGCCGACTATTTTCAACTGACGGATGAAAAGAAGACCCGGAAGAAAATGAGGGATGAGAATTTCTGGCTTGAATTCATTTCCCGAATGGCATTTCATGCATCGAGAACGGAGTTGAAAAATTCCGATGCTGAGAAGTCGGCCGACTCTGACCTCCCGGAAACCATCCGGACGCTCAATGATAAAAGGCAGTATTGGCAGAAGGCGGTCGTAAGTTACGAAAACATGATCCAGGATTATTTATACGAAATCCGAACAGGCAGGCAGGTGAGTGCCGAGAAATACGAGGCACTGGCCAAGATTGCCGATCTGATCAAGAATTTTCACCCTGACTTGAAAGAACAACTCCTGGAAGTGGCGGAAAGGCAGTTCTCCCTCCAACCGGAAACGGCGCTCGTCCCAGAGAACCTGAAATGTTTCCCCACGGAGATGCTCCAAGGGATCATTCATTTGGCAAACAAAAAGAAAAGACAGATTTCCCCTGCCCTCATTATGCTGCTGCAGAAGTTGCCGGTGATCGAGGACGGGGGAAATGCCCATCAACGGGTTGACAGGAAGAATATGACATCCTCAGAAATGGGAAAACTCCTGCAAAGGGAGGAACATGAAGAGTATGTCCCCAAAAAGTACGATCAACTGCTTAAAAAGCTGTCCGGGGCATCTTCGACGGCCGATGCTGCCGCAGAAGACGCATTTCCCCTATCCGTATATCTGAAGACACTGGATTATGAATACATCGATTTCCGCATCTGCAAATTGGTGCTTGCCTTGATGGAGGAAGAGGCCGATGAAGAGAATTATCTTTCCTATTCAACAAGATTAGCCCTTGTTATCCCGGATCTACTAAAGAAGGGACAATTTTCATTTCTGATCAGCGTTATCGAAACCCTTCGCCGCCATGGGCAGAAAAAAGCCTCAGAAAAAATCCGTCGCCAGGCGTTGTCTGTTTTATCTATCCTCACCGATCCCGACACCATTGCCAGATATATCACCCCGTTCATCCTGGGGGGGAGAGACACCACGGTGGTGACAAAATTTCTCGTCATGAGCGGCGTAGAGAACATCCCCTGGCTCTTTGATCTCTACTTGGACCCTTCGACAACGGCTTCTGATACGCTCATGGATATTATCAAAGGATTTGGCGGCGGTAACGCTTTGGATGAGGCCTCCAAAAGACTGGAAAACCAAACACCGCTGAAAGCCCTTCGTCTCCTGGCATTTTTTCGGGAGGTAGGCAATCACAATACGATCCCACTCTTGAAAGAACTATATGAATACGACGACTGGAACGTCAAGAAGGAAGTCCTGGAAATTCTTTTTCTGTTCAAGGATTCAGGGGCCATCGATCTGCTGCGTAAAAGCATCCATTCCTCGAACCGCGAAGATGTTCTGCAGGTGGTGAGCCTGACCTTCCTTTATGAAGTCAGGGAACTGATGGGTGAGTTGATGTCTCTCCTGAAAACATTTTACATCCGCGAAGAGGATACCATCCTGAATGAATGGATTGTCCGGTGGCTTGGAGGCACAGGAAATCCCTGGGCAGTACCTTACATGGAAAAGATTATGGCAGTCAGGCTTACCCTGTCTCCTCAACGACTCTCCCGTATGAAGGAGATCCTCTATGAATCCCTGGAACATTTTCCCCGGCAGACTGTCCAATCACTTCTGGAGAGAGGTTCAAAATCGTGGAACAGAAGAATCAGGGCAAACTGCCTGAAGATCATGGGGAAAAAGGAATCATGATATGGCCGATATAAATAATCAGCAGAAGATCGGCAGGATCATCACCCGGTTGACCGTGGCCATTCAGAATGCCGGCATGTACCCCGATAACCATCCACAGGTCATTTCCCAAGCCCAGGAGTCCTTTGCCCTTCTGGATACGTTGCTCAAAGATATGCGAGAAATCACCATCCTCCTGATTGGTGAGTATCTCATCGTAGACAATAAACCCCTGCTCATCCCCGGTTTTTATGAAGACGCTTTTATCAGGTTCATGAAGAAAAATGGCGTCGAATGGTTATCTTTCTTAAGCGGTTTGCCTTTTGCTCAATTTGAGGAGTTGATCCGCAGTTTTGCCTCTTCGGGAAGTTCATTCATGAACTCGACGCAATACATCAAGCTAGGCAAAATTAAGCTCAAGGAGAGCGATAAAATACGTACGGCGGAGAAGTCCGATCTGGAGGCATCCGGCAATGATATTGTGAATGTTCTGGATCTCCGGTTCCAGTCAAAGGAACAGATGATCCGGAAAATCTACAAGAGTTGCCGGGATAAAGACACCATCGATCTCAAGATGGTGGATGAAATCGTCGCTCAATTAATGGTAAGTATCCGCGAATCAAATCCCCTCAAGCTTCTGGCGGAAATTAAATCGAACGACGAGTATACCTTCACCCATTCATCCAATGTGGGGATTCTTACCATGTACTTGGCGGAGCGCCTTGGTTTCGGACATTACCTTAACAAGATCGGGACAGCCGCCATCCTTCACGACGTGGGAAAGGCAACGACCCCTGATGATATTTTGTCAAAGGAGGGCCCTTTGACCCAAAAGGAACGGATCGTCATGGAAGAACATGCCATCAAGGGGGCCATGTACGTGATGAAATTGAAAGGGGTAAACAATCTGGTCATTCTTGCCGCCATGGAGCACCACATCAAATATGACGGCAGTGGCTATCCAAGGATCAAGGGAGGCTGGGAACCGAATATCGTCAGCCAGATCATTACCGTCGCTGATGTCTACGATGCCTTGCGATCGATGCGCCCATACCGGGTGCCCATGCCCCAGGATCAAATCATCAGGATTATGACCGATGAAAGTGGTACAACATTTAATCCTTATATTGTCGAATGCTTTTTGAAACTCATTCAGCAATAACTCCTTTTATAATTACGGGACATGACACATGAAAGCAATGGTACATAGGGGGAATGGGGGGCAAATCTTTTATCTTTACATATGACTCAGTTTATTCCGAATTTGCAGGAGTTATTGAAGCAAAATATTATGAACAGCCGGTAATTTTGTAGAGACGTAAAAATAAGGCTCATCGGGGCTGTTCAAAAATGTTCAGATGCAAGGCGTGCAAAAAACATAGCCGCGAGGCGTATAACCTAAAGGTCACACGTATGGATACACATTGAACGGTGCGGTTTGCAGCGCAACCCCGGCCTTCGCCGGGGTAAACTCCGCAAATGCCTGCCCGTCGTATGCCGGGAGCGTTCGCGTGTCCCCCGTGACCTTCAGGTTATTTAGGGTATTTCAACAGTCCCTCATCACCCGGTTATCTATTTCGGGAGAGGATATACCCGGCAACGGTATTGAGCTGAGATTTTTCTATACATTCGGAAAAAACGTTTAGCTGAATTTGGGCATCTCTGATAAATTTTTCAGCGCGTTGAAGAGAATAATCAATTCCGTTATATTTTTTAATCAACCTAAAAATTTCGCGCGCTGCTTTCTGTGAGCCTTTTTTGCGGGTTACTATTTCTTTAATTTTATCTTTCTCTTCTTCCGTGCTTTGTTTGATGGCGAATATTAACGGCAGGGTTATTTTCCCTTCTTCCAGATCCTTGCCGATTGACTTGCCGAATTCCTTTCCCCTGGCCATGTAATCCAGAATATCGTCCGTTATCTGAAAGGCCATGCCCGCGTTTTTGCCGAATCGTGCCAGAGCGTCCATTTTTTCCAGCGGCGCGGAGCCCAGAATCGCTCCGGCAACGCAAGAGGCCGAAATCAGAACGGCCGTTTTCTTTTCGATGATGCTGAAATATTCCTCTTCAGTCAGATTGATGTCGCTGCATTTTGTAAGCTGAAACACCTCGCCTTCGGACATTATATCTCCCATTTCGGAAATAAGTTTTAAAATATCGAGATTGCCGATTCCGGTCATCAGCGTGTATGATTTGAAGCAGAGAAAATCACCGACCAGAATACTGATGGCGTTTCCATAAATTTGATTGGCGGATGTTTTGCCGCGCCTGATTGAAGCCTGATCAATAACGTCATCGTGAAAAAGGGTGGCCGTATGAATGAATTCCATGATCGTGGCCATCGGGAAGCGGCTCTCTCCGTGATATCCGCAGAGACGGGCACAAATCAGAAGAAGAAGAGGCCGGAATCTTTTCCCGCCGCTGTCAATTAAATGGTGCGCCACTTCAGGAATCAATTTGATTTTAGAAATTACGTTATCATTGATGCATTTCTCGACCTGCTGAAGGTCGTCTTTATACGCGAAAAAAACATCTTGAATAAGCATTGTAAATTCACCTTTCTCATTCTTACCAGGGGTCAACGAAAGAGTGACCTACCTCCTGAGGGCGTCGGGCGGGCACGGATTTTATGCCCTGCATAATCCACTTGCGGGTATCGGCGGGATCTATGACCGAATCTATTTCCAGATAAGAAGCTATGTTGATTGCCTTGCCCCGTTTATATAACTCACCAACCAGTTGTTCATAGAGTTTTTCGCGTTGAGCCGGGTCTTCAATCGCTGCGAGTTCCTTTTTAAAACCGGCTTTAATGGCTCCCTCGATTCCCATGGCGCCGAATTCTCCCGTCGGCCAGGCGGCCGTGAAGAAGGATTCATGAAACCCTCCCTTAGCCATCGCCATAGCGCCTAGGCCATAGCCACGGCGCAAGACAACCGTAAAGTAAGGAACTGTCAAATGTGAGCCGATGACAAACATCCGGCAGACGTGGCGCACCTGCGCGCGCTTTTCGATCTCCGGCCCGACCATGAATCCGGGTGTGTCGCATAAAGAGAGAATCGGCAATCCATGCGCGTTGCATAGTTGCATTAAACGAGCCGCCTTGTCCGCGCCTTCAGCTTCGATAGCTCCGGCCATATGCATACAGTTATTGGCTATCACGCCAAAAGGCCTTCCTTCGATACGAATAAAACCGGTAATAATGCCGGGGCCGAATTTAGGCCGCAGTTCAAGAAATGAATCCGTATCGGCCATCGCTTTAATGACAGTTCGCACATTATAAGCGCGCTTGCTGTTTTCGGGAATCAGATTGCGCAGGCGAAGCTGGTCGGCGGCATCCCATTTGGAAGTTGCTCCCTGAAAATAGGAAAGATATTTTTTGGCGGCAGCGACCGCCTCTGTATCATCGGCCACTTCAATATCGACCACGCCGTTCTGAGTTTGCACATCTACCGGGCCGATTTCCTCCGGTTTAAAAACGCCTAAGCCCCCGCCTTCAATCATCACCGGGCCGCCCATGCCGATGTTGGAATTTTTAGTTGCGATAATCACATCACAACAACCCAGTAGAGCCGCGTTGCCCGCGAAACAGGGCCCTGACACAACGCCTACCAGCGGAACTTTGCCGCTGAGTTTTGCAAACGATCCAAAAGTGGATAAATCCAGACCAGCCGTCATAATACCGACGGCATCGATGTCACCCGGCCTTCCGCCGCCGCCTTCCGCGAAGAAAACCAGAGGAAGGCTTTGCTCGTACGCCAGCTTCAGCATGCGATCCATCTTTTTGTGATTAAAATAACCTTGGGTGCCGGCTAAAACCGTATAATCATAGGCCATGACCATGCAGCGGGCTTTGTCGTCTCCGAAAGATGAGCCGTTTACTGATCCGATACCCGCGATCAATCCGTCGGCCGGGGTCTTGCTGATAAGATCGTCCACTGACCGCCGCCCGCGTTGCGCGGCAATCGCCAGGGCTCCGTATTCAATGAAACGGCCGGCGTCGCAGAGATCATCCACATTCGCGCGAGCCGTTCTCTGGTTCTTTTGCTGACGTTTCGCCACAGCGTCGGGGCGATTTTCATCAAGGCCGAAAGCATGCCGATGAATCATCTCGGAAAGTTCAGGCCGCATTGGATTCGTATCGGTTTCTTTTTGCACGGAAGATGCGCTCTTGTCTGCCGCCCCTTCTTTGTCTTTTGATGTTTTCATGTGCCGCATATTTCCTTATTTAAGATTGATAATATTTCCGGCAAGCTTATACAACAATTATATGCGTATTTCAAAGGGTAAATCCATCGTGACTTTGTCATTGCGAGCCGACCCTTGGTCGGCGTAGCAATCTAAATATATTCTAATGTTTATGAGATTGCTTCACTCATTATATTCCCGCGCGCGCATTGCTCAGGGCTTGCGACTCACCGAAAAGACAATGCGACACAGACTATTCAGTAACATTTTATTTGAGGCTTTTTCTTTGCATACCGCGATATCATCTTTGATTTGAAAATGGTATAATAAACGTGATACATGGACTTTACGATGCGCAAATATTATACCAAGTTGCTTTCAAAAATTAAAATATGAATTTTTGAAAGCTTACTTGGTATAAACAGAGGTTTTATGCAGATATTTATTGATGCGGATGCTTTTCCGAATGTTATCAGAGACATCTTGATCAAAGCATCCTTGCGATTAAACGTCCCTCTGATCTTTGTGGCCAATAAACCGTTGCGTCTGGAGAAGCTGGCAAATCTATCCCTGATCATGGTTCCGGAGGGGCCTGATGTGGCCGATGACCGCATTGCACAGTTAGTACAGCCGGGCGACCTCGTGATAACCGCCGATATCCCGCTTGCCGACCGGGTAGTCGCCAAAAAAGCCTTTGCGATTAATCCTCGAGGCAAACTCTATACAGAGCAAAACATTAAAGACCGTCTGGCAATGCGTGATTTGCTCAATGGACTAAGAGATAATGGCATGATGACAGGCGGCCCTGCTGAGTTTAGCAAAAAAGACCGTCAGGCATTTGCCAACCAGCTGGACAGCTTTTTAATCAGGCAGTTGAAATTAGAAAGCGGGGCGAAATCACGGGTATGAAACCCCAAAGCAAGCTTTGGAAACATTATGGAGGAGAAAGATGCTTTACTTTAGCTACGCCTTGATTCTCAGATGTTTGAAATTTTCAGAAATAGTTATATTACTGTTTTTGATGATGACAACCTTATCCATGATGCCCCGGAATGTTTGGGGAGAAGAAATTTACAGGTACACAGATAAAGATGGCACCATCGTTATAACAGACAAACCTCCTCCTCAAGAAGATATTAAGTCCGATACAAAGAATAGTAATTCGTTTCAGGATTTAACTCCGGAGGAGCGCCTGCATTGGGGAAGGGACAAAGCATTAATTGATGAACAGAATAAAGGTGAAAGTATACAACGCAAAAAAGTTAAGGCTGACAAAGGCATTGAAGCCGGCAGATATGAAGTAAAAGTTAAGAAAATCGGCAGTAATTTATATCAGGATATTTCTACACGCATTATTATCAAAACCCGCGCTTGTATTGATCCGGCAGACGGGGACGAATCTTTATTGGATTGGTCCGGTGCTTACGGCGAACTCTTTTTCAAAAATACGAACAAGTCATGTATGGTTAAAAAAGTTTATAAATGAATAGAGACACTCGTTGAGAGCGAGAGAAACGAAGCTCGAAACGTAAGTGGAACAATCCCATAAGCTTCGCTTGTGGGATAATGAGCACATAGGGATTTGCTAGAAGCGATCGTGACTCCCGCTGAGAGCGAATGGAGTGAAGCTCGAAGCGCAGGAGGAACAATCCCGCCAACGTAGTTGGCAGGGACGTGAGATTTGAAGCGCAGGCGGGGATCCAGTTCTCCTTTGTCATTGCGATGAGTCCGCATCTGAGGACAAAGAAGCAATCTATCTTTTTAAATAGGCAACTGTGAACGGTTTTAGCTTGCATTGTTTTTTTAAAGTTGTAATATCGTGAAAATCCAATTCCGATTAAGAAAAGAAAATGTTAAATTATTACTATAGCGATTCCATAGAATTATTTCTAAAAAAAAGTACCGAAGAAATCATCGGTAAAATTACGCTTTCAAATCAATTTGACTCAAACACAAATCAGAATAAGTCTTGGGAATATCAAATTCCGATGCTGAAAAGTGCATTGGAAGGTTTGAATGGCACTCTTTTTTTTGAATTTTCAATCCCAAGAATGGGGAAAAGAGTGGATTGCTTGGTAATTATTGAAAATGTTGTATTTGTTATTGAGTTTAAGATTGGAGAAAAAGAATATTTAAAATCCAATATTGATCAAGTCTGGGATTATGCGCTCGATTTGAAAAATTTTCACAAACCAAGTCATAATGCCCTTTTGGTGCCTATTCTGGTTGCATCAAATGCAACCAGATCCTTTATCCAAATTTGCACAACATCTCACAACGACAACTTAGTTTTACCCATAAAATCAAACAAAAATGATTTACGGGATGTAATTCATAAATCGATTTCTTTTTTTTCTGATAAAAGTTTACTCGATGGAGATGAGTATGCGAAAGGTAGTTATTCACCCACACCAACCATTATTGAGGCCGCCGTTTCGCTTTACAATAATCATTCTGTTAAAAACATTACACGCAACGATGCAGATGTCGTAAATTTACGTCTTACAACGTCATCTATTTCACAGATAATTGATTACGCAAAAACAAATAGCAAAAAAGTAATTTGTTTTGTTACTGGTGTTCCTGGAGCAGGTAAAACGCTTGTTGGATTAAATGTTGCCACTACACATTTAGACAAAGAAAAAGGGACTGCTAGCGTATTTTTATCGGGTAATCATCCTTTGGTAGCGATACTTCAAGAAGCACTGACAAGGGATAAAGTACAAAACGAAAAGCAATTAGGAAATAAAATAACCAAAAGTATCGCAAAAGAAGGTGTAAAGGCTTTCATCCAAATCATACACCATTATCGTGATGCTTATTTAGTAGACCCTAATCCACCATATGATCACGTTGCTATTTTTGACGAAGCACAGAGAGCGTGGAACAAAGAGCAAACCGTAAATTTCATGAAAAGAAAAAAGAATCAACCCAATTTTAAATATTCTGAGCCAGAGTTTCTCATTTCTTGTCTTGAAAGACATAAAGATTGGGCCGTTATTGTATGTTTAGTTGGTGGAGGGCAAGAAATTAATACAGGTGAAGCTGGTATATCAGAATGGTTAAATGCAATTTATTATTCTTTTCCTAATTGGGAAGTATGCATTTCTCCACATTTAACAGACAGCGAATATTCTGCGGTGGAGACAATTAATAAATTAAAGGAAAAATGTGTAACCAAGTTTGATGAAAGTTTGCACTTATCAGTTTCTATGCGATCTTTTAGGGCTGAAAATGTTTCATTATTTGTTAAACAAGTTTTAGATATTGATAGAGATAATTCTCAAAAGACATATTCTTTAATTTCTAAAAATTATCCCATTGTATTAACAAGAGATTTAAATAAGGCTAAATCTTGGTTAAAGGAAAAAGCAAGAGGTTCAGAAAGATATGGAATTGTCGTTTCATCTCAAGCCCAAAGATTGAAACCACTTGCAATAGATGTGAAATCACCGATGAATCCAGTAAACTGGTTCTTGGATGGAAAAGATGATGTTCGTTCTTCATATTATTTAGAAGATGTTGCAACCGAATTTGATATACAAGGCTTAGAACTTGATTGGGCTTGTGTCACTTGGGATGGCGATTTAAGATATTCTGAAAGCGGATGGAAAACTTTTTCCTTTGTAGGAACTAAATGGCAAAATATTCATAAGGAAGATAGAAAAAAATATCTTATTAATGCGTATAGAGTCCTATTGACTAGAGCTCGTCAGGGTATGGTAATAGTAATTCCTGAAGGGAATATTGAAGATTCAACTAGAAATCCAGAATATTATAACAGCACCTTTAAATATTTAAAAAGTGTTGGGATTGATGAAATATAATATTTTGGTAAGCTATGAATAATTGGGCAAGGTGGGGCTGTTCAAAAATGTTCAGATGCAAGGCGCACAAATAACCGAATCGCGAGGCGTATATGGGTATACATTGAGCGGTGCGGTTTGCAGCGCAACACAGCAGATGAGCGTTTTTCAACAGCCCCACAGTTCTAATTAATTATTTCTCCAAACAGATCATATTCGTCGACTGCAGTTATTTTGCATTTTACAATCTTGCCGATTTGGGCTTTGGATTTTTTAATATAAGTTATGCCGTCTATTTCCGGCGCCTGTCTGCGGCATCTGCCCATGTAAGCATAATCGCCGCGGTCGCTTTCCCCTTCGATGAGCACTTCCTGAGTTGAACCGATCAATGTTTTGTTGATGGTGTGGGAAATTGCCGCCTGCTCATTCATAATTGTTTCGCGGCGGCGCTCCTTTTCCTTTTCGGATACATGTGATTTTAAATTAGCGGCGATTGTTCCTTCTTCCCGCGAGTAAGTAAATACGCCGAGGTGGTCAAACTTTGTTTCGTTTACGAAATCAAGCACCCTGTTAAATCGTGTTGGCGTTTCGCCCGGAAATCCGACAATAAGTGATGTTCGCAGGGCGATGCCGGGAATAGTCCTGCGGGCTTGAGCGATAACTTCTTTGATTTTAGCGCCGGTAACTTTGCGGTTCATCGCTTTTAAAATATCGTCGTCAATGTGCTGAATGGGCAGATCAATGTAGCGGCAGATTTTTTCATTGGCGGCAATGGTCTCCAGTAAATCTGTGGTGACGCGTGCCGGATGGGCGTAAAGCAGGCGAATCCATTTTATGCTTTTTATTTTCGCCATGTCATTTAACAGGACGGACAGGCGCGGGCGGCCTTTTAAATCACTGCCGTAATTTGTAGTGTCCTGAGCGGTGATGATTATTTCTTTTATTCCTCTGTTTGCCAGTATTTCGGCCTCCCCAAGAATATCATCCGGCTTGCGGCTGCGCGCTGCGCCGCGAATAGACGGTATGACGCAGTAGGAGCAGCGATTGGAACAGCCATCGGAAATTTTCAAATACGTGCTTGCCGCTGTTGTTGATAAAATTCGCGGGTGCTGATAATTCATTAGAAAATCCGGTTTGGTGATTACGGCGTCACGTCTGTTTTTTTCCTGATTTAATTTGTTTATGTGGCTGACGATGTTACCGACTTCTCCTGTGCCGATAAACAAATCCACTTCCGGCATTTGGGCGAAAAGTTCCTTGCCGTAGCGCTGGGCGAGACAGCCGGCGACGACAATCCGCAGCCGCGGATTGTTTTTCTTTTTTTCTTCAGCCAGCGTTAAGATTTCTTCAATGGCTTCTTCCTTGGCCGGATTGATGAAAGCGCAGGTGTTAACGATGACAATGTCGGCCGAATCACTGCTGTTAACCAGTTGTCTGCCGGATTGGTTTAAGAGGCCTGCCATTACTTCCGAATCAATTAGATTTTTCGGACAGCCCAGGCTGATGATACGAACTTTGTTTTGATTTATCTTTTTCAACTGGGGAGCTTTCTAATCAGGACTTTTCTGGCTTTCGCGCCGTCGGAGGGACCGACAACACCTTCGGCTTCCATTTTTTCAATGATGCGCGCCGCGCGGTTATAACCGATTTTCATGTAACGCTGGACAAGTGATATTGACGCCTGTCCCAATTCGCCGACTAAGGCTACGGCTTCGTCATATTTTTCATCGAAATCATCATCATTTTCATGCGAACTCTGTGCGGCGGCCACCGCGAATTTTTCGATGGAGGAATCGTACGCCGGTTGTGCCTGCATTTTAATGAAATCAACAATGCGCGAAATTTCCTTGTCTGAAACAAAAGCTCCGTGGATGCGGGAGAGCTTGGATGTGCCCGGCGGAATAAAAAGCATATCTCCGGCGCCGAGCAGTTTTTCCGCTCCCTGCTGATCAATGATCGTGCGGGAATCAATTTTGGAAGATACCTGGAACGAAATGCGCGTGGGGAAATTGGCTTTAATCAAACCGGTAATGACATCAACCGATGGCCTCTGTGTGGCAATGATAAGATGAATTCCGGCGGCCCGCGCCATCTGCGCCAGCCGTGTCAGTGATTCTTCCACGTCCCGCGGCGCGACCATCATTAGATCGGCCAACTCATCGATAATTACGATAATATAAGGGAGTTTTGTATGCGTTATTTCGTGTTCAACTTTATCTGTACCGGTTATATTAGCGATGGTTTCAGTTTCCAGATAGGACTCAATATTCTTTTTCGGCAGAGCCAAAACGGTTTTGCTCTTCAGGCCTTTTAAAAGCAGTTCATTGTAGGCGTCAATGCTCTTTGCTTTCAAGTCGTTGAGAATACGGTAGCGTCTTTCCATTTCTTCCACTGTCCAGCGCAGAACCTGTGAAGCTTTTTTCGGATCAACGACTACAGGATGCATTAAGTGCGGAATGCCTTCGTAGGAAGACAGTTCCAGCCTCTTGGGATCGATCATGAGGAATTTAACATCATCCGGCTGGGCTTTGAAAAGAATACTGCAAATCATGGCGTTGAGAGCGACACTTTTGCCGGAACCAGTGGTGCCGGCAATGAGCAGGTGGGGCATTTTTGTTAAATCGGCAACTACAGGCGTGCCCACAAAATTAACGCCCAAAGCAATCGGCAGGCGAAAAGATGATTCCAGAAATGAATCGTTGTCGAGCACTTCTTTGAGAAAAACATGTTCTCTTTTCAGGTTGGGGATTTCAATGCCGATTACTGATTTTCCGGGAATCGGGGCAAGGATGCGAATGCTTGGCGCCATCAGCGCTAAAGCCAGATCGTCAGAGAGATTGACTATTTTATTGATTTTAACGCCGGGGGCCGGTTCCAGTTCATACATCGTGATTACCGGTCCGGGCATTACTTCCACCACGCGTCCCTCGACGCCGAAGTCAGACAACTTCTTTTCCAGAATGCGGGAATTGGTGACCAGAGAATCACGTTTTACGCGGACATCCTTGTGCTGAGATTCTTCCAGTAATGTAAAGGGAGGCAGTTGGAACTTTTCGTCGATGTTAGTTTTAGTGAAATTAAAATTGGTTTGTTCAACTTTTTTGAGGTTTACTTTTTTTACAACCGGAGGAGTATCTTCGATTATCAATGGTTGCGGTTTTTTTTCTATTTTCACACTGTCAAGAACGTAATTTACAAAAGATGAAATACGGTTTTTGCAGAGATTGAACAGCGCTACAGAAAATTGGGAGATTCGCTCCGTTACAGACACAATTGAAAATTCAACCATGAAGGTCAGCGCCACAACAAAAATCAGAATTAAAATAATATAAGTTCCCGCGACGTTAAAAGATATGCGGAGAAATTCGACAAGGGAAACGCCGAGTAAGCCGCCGGTGCCGTTCTTCAGCGATTCTCCGTAAACGGTGACGCTTCCACTGAAAAGAAAGGCCATGAGTCCGGCAAAGGAAAGAACAAAAAAGAAAAATCCCAGAACCCGTCTGGTATTAAGAGTAAACACGGGCCGTAAAAAATATTGAAAACTGCAGGCCAGAAGAATAAACGGGAAAAGAAATGAGGAAACGCCCAAAAGGCGAATCAGTGAATCGGCTGTATAAGATCCGGCTTTGCCGGTAAAATTATGCGTTGCCTGACCACTGGATACTAATGGGACGTGGGTAAACGAAGGATCCTGCGGACGGTAGGAAACAAGGCACAAAAGCAAAAATAAAGCCAGGGAGAGACAAACTACTCCTTTAATCTCCCGGGTTCTTTTATTATCCTTTTGTTTCTCTGTTTTTTTCTCTTCCATATTATTATCGCACATTAAAATAATAATTTGTTAACGGCAAGGATTATTTCAGAAAAAAGAAGATTTGACAAGTAAAGTAAACAATCCGAAAATCCGGTAATAGTCAGCAAAGAATTTCAATCCCGCGGTTTGGAATCCCCCGGCTTCAGCTGTGGGAGGAATGCGGTGTAACCCGCGAAAGGTCGCTTTATCCTCTGCTTCGCGGGATAATTCGACCTGCAAGTTTCAGTGCACTTTGTTTCTGAAGCTTGGGTCTCATTATTTTAGGGAGCCTCCGGCTCCTGCCGGAGGGGGCTCCACGCGCACTTCGCGGATAACCAGATGAGAGGAACTGCTGACAGTAAAAAGTTCGGTTAAGCCTTGAACGATTCCCAAAATTATAGTGGTAGAAAGGTTCAAATAACCTTACTTTCCATGTCTTTAATGTTTAAATTTTCCGGTTCCTTCCAAGCATCATAATTTTTAATGATTGTGTCTCTAACCTTTTTAATCAGTTCATGACGCTTTTCAATATCAAAACTTTTTACTTCTATTGGTTCTCCGATGACCAGTTTTATTTGGCCGGATTTTATTTTCACTGATCTTTTGGGCATGATCCGGCCGCTGCCGATAATAGAAACAGGCACAATGGGCACGCCCGATTTAATGGCGAGATGAAACGCTCCCTGTTTAAAAGCTTTGATTTCTCCGTCGCGGCTTCTTGTGCCTTCCGGAAAGGTCATAATTGATTTTCCCCTACGGATGCGCAGTGCGGCTTCATCAATGCTTTGCAGAGCTTTTTCTCTATTATGCCGGTCAATTTCAATATAGTCGGCGCTTTTCATCGCTGTGCCGAATACAGGAATGCTAAATAACTCTTTCTTGGCAATCCAACGGAATTGCACAGGTATGTATGCCAGGACGATTAAAATATCAAAATCGCTTTGGTGGTTGGCCATGAAAATCTGCGGTTTTCCGTGCAGAAGATTTTCTTTGCCGATTACTTTTACCTTCGTGTTGCAGATTAAAAGTAAAATTTTAGCCCAGAGATTGGCTACCTTATGAATTTTGTTGTCGGCATCGGGGAAAATGGAAAAAACTACGGACCAGAAGGACATAAACACGGTTATAGCAACACCCAACGTAACTAATAGTGCTGAATGAATCATAAACGTCCTTTCATTCGAGGCAGAATCCTTCCTCCCGGAACAACTTTAAGCACGCATCCGCTACCTTGCGGTCATAAAGGGTCCCCGCATTATGCTCAATTTCTGTGAGCGCAATTTCCAGTCCCAAAGCAGGCCTATAGGGACGGTAGGATATCATGGCCTCAACCACATCGGCAACGGCAAGGATGCGGGCTTCAATGAGAATATTTTTACCCTTTAAACCCTGAGGATATCCGGTGCCGTTTATACGCTCATGGTGCTGGTGGACGATATCGGCTAATGGCCATGGAGCCTCCACACCTTTCATGATTTCGTAACTATACTGGGTGTGAGCTTTGATAAAGGAAAACTCCAGATCAGACAGTGTTGTCGGTTTACACAGGATTTCTGAGGGTATCGAAATCTTTCCAATATCATGAATGGCGCCGGCCATGCGAACTCCTTCAATTGTGTCATGGGGAAGTTCCATCTCGGTGGCAATGGCGCGGGCAAGATCGGCAACCTTCTTCTGGTGACCTGCCGTGTAAGGGTCTCTTGCTTC
>PLGI01000135.1 GCA_003139775.1 Syntrophaceae bacterium
TGCAGCCTCGTGGCGCACTTACCGAATGAAAGATTGAACAGAATATCTTAGCGAATAAACTGACCAACAATTTGATGCGATTATATCTTACTCCATTCTTTTTAGCCAATTTCTTGCAGCATCTATATCGGTAAAACATTTAAACGATAGACCAACATTAAATGCCGCAGTCTCAAGAAACGATTTAAGGTCGCCATTCACTTCTGTATCTACAGTGGCTATATTATTCAACCGTCTCGAACGGCCTGATAATATCTTCCAATGCCTTTTCAATCCCGCCTTCCATATCACTGGCAATATACTTGATTAAATTGTTATTTTTGACCGTTGCAATTCCTATCATGCGTGAGATGATATTAAACGTATGGTATTGTATATCTTGCCTGGGGAATGACGGGTTTATATCTGCTATTTCGGTTATTGTCTTCATGATTATATCCCTGCATTTGAGAGCATTAGTCAATTCAATCCTCATTTGCGGTTCATAATCCGTCTCGACATAATCGTAATACTTTGGCGTGTCCAGTATAAGCATTATGAATGTCAGATCACGTTCCCGTACTGAAAAGGAAAGAAAAGCATTACAGATGGCTTTCAGTTTTTCAACCGGGCTGGTATGAGAATCACAGGCATTTTTAAACTCGTCAAAGAGCATCTCGAAACCGTAATTCAACACGTAGATATAAATTTCATCACGATTCTTAAAGTAATTATAGATTGTACTTGGTGAAACTTGAAGACTCTTTGACAGTTTCCTTATACTCAGATTTTTGAAGCCGTCAGTAACAATTATTTTAAGAGCAGCCTTGCTCATCTGAAGCTTTTGAAAATTAATAACTTCCTGTGACCGTGTTTTATTTGCCATTTCTAATTACTCTAAGCGGCTATATACAATTGATATTACATTGAACCTATTTTTTTGTGGCATCTAATTGTTAACTTAATGTGTATGAAGTCAGGTTTTTGATAACCGCAGACCGTTTAGCAATATACCGATCCATACACAAGTAAAATATATTGATAAAGATAACATTCATTTTTTACGAAAAAAATATTGATTATTATCTGATACAGTGTTACAATTATTCAGTACAGCGTAATAGATAATTACAATTTAATGATTTGTCAATAAGTTATTAAAGGAGGAGGCTGTGAAATTTAAATTATTACTCTTCATATTGGGTCAGAAACTGAAAAAAGCTGCAAAAAAGAATGATTCCTTCAGGAAGTTTATCAAGGGGAAGAACATCAGGATAGTTATGAAGACCGCAACTGGTCAGGGAAAAGCATTCATTATACAGGATTGCAGTGTCAGTACATCGTCAAAAGATCTTTCCAGCGCCGACGCAGCCTTAATATGGTGTGATGGCAATACGGCTTTCAGCGTATTGTCATCCGGTGACGATGAAGCCATTATAGCTGCATTGACTGAAAAAAAACTCCAGTCGGAAGGGAACTATAAGGACTTCATGTGGTTTTTAACTGCTCTTAGCAAGCTTTCACCACAGCAAAACTGACGGGGAAAAATCCGTCATCACGGATGTTATACTCTCCATGAAACATTAACAAACAGGAGGAAAACCATGAATTTAACAGACAGTTCAATTGAAAATACTATAAAACCTCTCCCGGTCGAACCGGCTGAAAAGGATTGGGGTGTAGGAGTCAATGCAATGGGAGATACGCATTCCCCTTTTCCGCGCGTGAATCGCTTCCGGAGATTCGTCATAGACAGTGAGTTCACTGTTGATCACGAAAGGGCATGTCTTGTAACCGAGGCATATAAAAAATACAGCGACTCACCGCAGATCATCAAATGTGCCCAGGCCCTTGCACATGTTCTGCATAATGTCACAATCCGCATTCTTCCTGATGAGCTTATTGTCGGAGAGATGGCTGCACCGATGAAAGCAGCTCCAATTTTCCCTGAGCATTCGTATTCATGGGTTATAGACGAGATTAAAAATCACCCGTGGGAAAAAAGGCTTCATGACAATTACTATATCACCAGAAAATCAAAAAATAAACTTTTCGGTATTGAAGACTTCTGGAAAGGACAGAGCATAGATGAAAAAATCTCTTCGATGATGAGCGAAGATGAAAAGAAGGGAAGCAATCTGGAGCGTAACCTCTATCTCCTGAATCTCTATATGTTCGCGGGAATCGGACATCTCCAGCTGAATTATGAAAAACTTTTTGCCCTGGGCTACGGCGGTATTAAAGAAACCGTTAAAAAAAAGATGGCTGAGCTTGATCAATCCAATCCTGAAAATCTCAGGAAACGGGACTTTTACCGGGCAGAACTTATAGTCCTTGAAGCCGCCAGCGATTACCTGCGGCGATATGCCGCTCTGGCTCGTGATATGGCGAAAAAGGAAAAAAATAGAGAGTGGAAAGAGATTCTTTTAAAAGTTTCGGAGAATTGTGACTGGGTATCGGAAGACAGGCCGCGGACATTCTGGGAAGCGCTTCAGCTTTTATTTATGGCAACAACTATAACACTTATAGAAACAAACGGTCACTCTGTTTCTTTCGGACGTTTTGACCAGTATATGTTCCCATTTTACAGCGCGGACATCAAGTCCGGCGCCGCTACCCGGGAATCGATACAGGAACTGATCGAAATATTGTATATGAAAGATATATGGTGGACGAAACTTCGTGACAGGATGACTGTAATAGCCAACTCAGGCAGGGGTATGGGGGGCGATTCTCTAACAATAGGGGGAGTCGACAAAGAAGGAGAGGACGCGACAAATGATCTGACCTATATGTGTCTTGATGCACTGGCGCATACCAGGTGGGGTACGCCCTGGCTTGCCGTCAGGTGGCACGAGAATACTCCGCGTGAATTAAAAATTAAAACCGCCAACGTAATCCGCATCGGCACCGGCCAGCCCAAAATATTCAATGACCAGGCCGCGATACCCGCCTCACTCCTTTCAGGCAGAAGTCTGGAAGATTCCAGGAATTATCATGTGGTAGGCTGCGTTGAAATAGACGCGGGCGGCAAGGAATATGGCTGGCACGACGCCGCCTATTTCAGTATAGCGAAAGTCTTTGAACTTGCCATCAACAACGGCCGGTGTCTCGGATGCGGTTCGCACTGCATGCGCTGGGAACGCTGCGGAGGTCTGGGGAAGCGTCTGGGGCCGGAAACCGGAAGTCTCGCGGATTTTACTTTATTCAACCAGGTTCTCGACTCCTATGATAAACAGATGAAATACTGGGTTGACCAGATGATTGCCGGCATAGAAATCATGGACAGAGTGCATCAGGAGATGAAACCTCTTCCATACCTCTCTGCATTAATAAATGGCTGCATCGAAAAGGGAGTTGATGTGACTGCGGGCGGAGCGGTTTATAACTTTACTGGACCGCAGGCTGTCGGCGTCGGAGCCGTCGCGGACGGGATGTCAACCATCAAACAACTCGTTTTTGAGGAAAAGAAAGTAAGCGGCAGGGAAATTCTTAACGCATGCGAAAGCAACTGGGTAGGCTATGAACCTCTCTATGCTCTGGTAAACAGTGATAAAGTCCATCATTACGGAAACGACGACGATTATGCTGATAGTCTTGCAAAATTCGCAGCAGATACATACTGTAAGCATGTCGAGAACAGACCCAATGCACGCGGCGGGAAATATCTGCCGGGCGTCTACTCGGTTTCAGCAAATGTCGCCCTCGGGCTGGTACAATGGGCATCCCCGGAAGGAAGGAAAGCCCTTGAGCCGGTTTCAGATTGCGTGGGCGCAGTCCACACGCTGGTAAGGGCACATGACGTAAACGGGCCAACAGCAATGGTTAACTCGGTCTCAAAACTGGATCATATACGTGCGGGTAACGGAACACTTCTCAATATGAAATTTTCACCTTCGGCTGTTTCGGGCGATGTCGGTAGAGATAACTTCATCTCATTGATTGACACCTACTTCAACCGGAAAGGGATGCACTGTCAGTTCAACGTAATAAGCCGTGAAACACTTGAGGATGCGATGAAACATCCGGAAAATTACAGGGACCTTGTGGTACGCGTCGCCGGATACAGTGCCGTCTTTGTAGAGCTGAGCAAGCCGCTGCAATATGATATCATGGGAAGAACCGAGCTATCTTTTGATTAATTAAATATGTTCAGAGGCTGGCGGCGCATACCGCAATACTGCGCCGCCAGCCTCCTTTATTAACGTTCAGATGCATTTACAAAATCATCCTGTTTTTAAAATTTAACAAATATACATGGATACTGAATAGTATGGTTGCGGAAAAACATAAACCGGTTAAAGAAGGATGCATATTCAATATCCAGAGATATACCATCCACGATGGTCCGGGAATACGCACTGAAATTTTCCTAAAAGGTTGCCCTCTCCGGTGCAGGTGGTGCAGCAATCCTGAAAGTATCTCTTTGCATCCAGAGATTGGAGTATACGCTTCACGCTGCATCGGTATCAGTAAATGCGGGTACTGTCTTAAAGTGTGTCCCGAATCAGAAAACGGTGCGATTACTGTCAAGGAGGATCGTGTAACCGAAATTGACCGTAACATCTGCAATGGTTGCCTTCAATGCGCCGATGCATGTCCATCTAATGCTCTTACTGTATGGGGAAAAAAGATGAACATAAGTGAGATCATGACAGTTATATTATCAGATACGGATTTTTACGCTAAATCCGGAGGCGGAGTAACAATTTCCGGCGGAGAACCATTACTTCAATGGAATTTCACAATTGAATTATTAAAAGAATGCATGGCTAAAAATATCCACACCTGCATTGAAACTACACTTAATATACAAACTGAAGTTATGCTGCAGGTTCTTCCATACGCAGATATGATCATTACAGATATAAAACATATGGATTCGTCGAAGCATCGGGAATATACAGGCAGCAGCAATGACCTTATTCTGAAAAACATGGTGGCCATTGCAGATAAAAACAAGCCTCTGATCATCAGAGTACCGGTAATACCTGAGCATAACGACGCTGATGAAAATATCCATGCAACGGCAGATTTTATTAAAGGAGAGCTGGGTAACCGGGTGAAACAGGTACAGCTGCTCCCATATAAGCAGCTGGGTGTTGAGAAATACACTTCTCTCGGCAGGGATTATCCCATGAATTATTTTAATCCTCCCGAAAGAGAAATCTGGGAAAAAAATATTAAGCGTATTGCGGCTATTCTGCAGTCTTACGGAATACCAGCGGTGCCGGGAACAGGCGCCAAAACTTCATGAGGAAATCACGGGTATGAACCCCAAAGCAAGCTTTGGAAACAGATTCCGCAGCAAGCTGCGGGGTATTAAACCCTCCGCTTCGCGGGATTGTTCAACTTACCAATTCCGCTGCGCTTCGCTTTCGGAATTGGAGTTTCAACAATAAAATAATTCTCTCAATCTTGCACGCATTCGTAAAAAATTGAATGATATTCAGTAATTTTTATGGGCGAGAATTGTTTCGCATTCAGTCGCCAGATCGCTAGCAATTCCAGTCCGCCAACATTATCAATTGCAATTAATAAATTCTCGATGCCGTTGGCAATGTGTTTTAGAAAAGCGGGGTTGTGTTTTTTGAGTCCCAGAAAACCGTAAGCGCCCAACGCCTGCAAAAGCCGCTGAACGGAACCCATCCAAAAATTCTGAATAAACTCACCGTGGCTGTGTGCAGAATTTATGAGTTCATAGTAAAAATCCAGCAATTCGTTTCTTTCCTCATCGGTAAAGGTAACGTAGTGATCGTATATCAGCGAATCGAGATCGTAAAAAAGGCAACCTTTACGCATACCATGAAAATCAATCAAAACTGGTCTGTGCTAATATTACAAAAGCCGCAAAATTACTTTATAATACTTTTAATAAAAAATGCTTTTTAACGATTACTGTTTGTAACCTAGCATAAAATTAATATTTTGAACATTGTGGATAACAGGAAGTAAGAAACAAAAAATTTCAATTACCGATTTTTCAAAATTTATGAACAGGCGGAATCGTTGAGGCGAGTGGCGCGGGGGA
>PLGI01000134.1 GCA_003139775.1 Syntrophaceae bacterium
GATTTTCAAGTGGCCATCCGGGTGATATTGATATTGCGGAAACATTATCAAACCTAACCGGGATATGGATTAAGGCTATAAAAGACGATGAAGTTAATTTTACAGACGGGAGTAAAATAAATACGAAAGAATTGGACTACAAACTTATCAAGCACTTAATCTGGTGGGAATAGATGAAAACCTATTTGCAATCAATCGTTGATGATTTACCTTTTGATAACTTACCAGTAAAATGGCAGAATTTTGACCTTGGCAGGTTTTCTTCCGATAAGACGTTATTTGATTTTCAAAAACAAGGTTTACAAAACGTGCTTAAAGCCCTCTGGTTATTTTATAAAGAAAAAGAGGGATTAAAAAGCCCTTTTTTTCTACAATACCAAAATAACGGACTTTCGGAAGATTTTGATTATGATTTAAAGAAAAAAGCAGACGGTAAAACCGCCAAATTTCTTTTGGAATATGAAAAAGATTATCCGGTAATTGATAACAAAATATCTTTTGCCCATTTTATCAATCGAATGAGTTTTTGGATGGCAACCGGTTCGGGTAAAACTTTAATCATCGTAAAATTGATTGATTTGCTCGGTAGGCTCATTCAAATAAATGAAATACCGAAAAATGACATTTTATTTTTAGCTCACAGAGATGATCTTTTGGAGCAGTTTAAAAATCATGTAGATGAATTTAACAGCTTTAATTATGAGACGAAAATAAATTTAAAAAGTTTGAAAGATTATGAAAACGTTAAGCGGGAAAACGCTTTGCCGTTTGCGAAAAATGAAATTACCGTCTTTTATTACCGTTCTGATTTAATTTCCGACGAGCAGAAAGAGAAGATTGTTAATTTCAAAAATTACGACAATAGCGGCAAGTGGTACATTCTTTTAGATGAAGCACACAAAGGCGATAAAGAAGACAGTAAAAGACAGGTGTTCTATTCAATCATTTCAAGAAATGGCTTTCTTTTTAACTTTTCCGCAACTTTTACTGACCCGAGAGATTACGCTACCTGCGCTTTCAACTTTAATCTTTCAAAATTTATTGAGGAAGGATATGGAAAACATATTTATGTGTCCGGTTCTGAGGTAACTGCTTTTCGTGATAAAGATGATTTTTCAAAAGTTGAAAAACAAAAAATTGTTTTAAAAACATTGATACTGCATACCTACATCAATAAGTATTTTGAAAAAGTAAGAAAAGAAGACAAAACACTTTATCATCGTCCTTTACTCCTAACACTGGTTAATTCAGTTGATACAAAAGAAGCTGATTTAAAATTATTTTTTTCGGAATTGGAGAAAATAGCCAAAAATGAAATCAGAAATGAACTACTTGAAAAAGCAAAAGAAGAACTTGCGAAAGAGTATGAAAATAATCCGCAGTATGAGTTTGAAAATATCAATGTAGTTGTTGATAAAAAAATTCTAGAAAAAATAGAATACAATGACATTTTAAAGCAAGTTTTTAATGCCAAATCTCCGGGCAATATAGAAGTATTAAAAATTCCTGGCAATAAGAATGAAATTATTTTCAAGCTGCAAACATCTGAAAAGCCCTTCGGACTTATCAAGATTGGCGATATTTCTGGCTGGCTGAAGGAAAAGCTTGAAGGGTATGAGATTATTGAAAGCTTTGAAAACGAAAGCATTTTCAAAATGATTAATCACGATGATTCGGAAATAAATATTTTGATGGGCTCTCGCGCATTTTATGAGGGCTGGGATTCTAATCGTCCGAATATTATATTATTTGTGAATATTGGTATTGGGAGCGATGCTAAGAAATTTGTTTTGCAATCTGTTGGACGAGGCGTAAGAATTGAACCTCAAAAAAACAAACGCAAAAGAATTTTGAATTTATATAATGCAAAAGAGATAAAAGAGGAAATATTTAACAAAGTAAGACAAAATGTTTTGCCACTTGAAAGTTTGTTTGTTTTTGGAACTAATGCAGAAAATCTCAAAGAGATTATCAAGGCGCTCAAAGAAGAAAAGCAGGACAGAGATTTGGGTCAGGAATTTATCGTAAATAAAGACGCAGAAAAACTGTTGCTGCTCATTCCTGTTTATAAAGAATCGGATAAAATATTTGCGGAAGAAAAAGAACCTCAAAAATATGGGATTAGTAAGGTCGATTTCAATTTAGCGAGTGCAATGTTTAATTATCTTGGCAAAAAAGTTTCTTTAGTAAAATACGAATGTGATGTCAAAGTTATTGAGAAAGCCGGGGAAAGTTTTCAAGATAGCGAGAAGGATAAATATTTTGACTATACAGAATCTCGATCAATAGGCGAACCAGATTTGCTTGTTGATAGAATATTGGGTTATTTCAGCGTTAGAGACAGGGAGTTCGACAAGTTCAAAAAGCTTGAGAATGAAATCATTCACTTCAAAAGAATAAAATTTAGGGATGGAGATAAATTTAATGCGATATTAGATGCGATTAAAAAGGTAAAAAACTATGATCAAAAAGGATCGAAAGAAAAAGAGATAGACGCGGAATTTGAAAAAACAAAAAACAAAGAAAAATATAAAAATGAACTAAGACAGCTTGAATTAAAATTTCAACCAGAAGTTAAATACGAAAAACTAAAAATAAAATACGTTCAAAATCATTACTATATTCCACTTATCATCTCCGAAAATGAGAAAGTTGATTATTTGAATCATATTATTGATGTTGATAGCGAGATTAGATTTATCGAGCAACTTGAGGATTATTTGCAAAGAGAAGATCATGTATTCAAGCAGTTTGATTGGTGGATGTTTTCAAAACTTGATCAAACATTAGATGAGGTTCATATTCCATATTACAACCCAAAAGAAAATAATATGGCTAAATTTAAGCCTGATTTTATCTTTTGGATGCAAAAAGGAAATGATTATGTAATTTTATTCGTTGATCCAAAGGGTACGGAACATACCGACGGATACAGAAAAATTGATGGCTATTCAAAGGTATTTGAAACTAAAGAGCGAAAAGAATGTAAAAGTTATCCGTTCAATGGATTTAATATAAAAACAAAATTATTACTTATGCCAGCTCATGGCGGCGTGGCTGGAGTATCTAATAATTACAGAAAATATTGGTTTAATAATTTTACTGATTTTGCGACTAAAATTGGTTAGGAATAATCGGCACGGTTCCATTTAATTGACATTGTCCGCAATCCCTTGCTATCCCCATATTTCCGGCGATTGGGTGCTTCTTGATGATCTGCGAAAGAAGTAGAATGTATAACGAGCGGCAGGGAAGGCATAATCGGAAAAATGGTGCCGCTCTTCATCGCTTGACATATGTAACTCTTTTGTCTTATGTTAGTGCCATGAAAATCAAAATTATTATTTTCGGATTATTATTTGCTATTGCTTTTTTAGTTCTTGCGGGCTGCCAGGCACGTCTTACTACAGTTGTTACGTCCATCCCGTTAGAAACACCTAAAAAAGATTATTCTCGTCAATTGCCACCGGGCGAACTTGCGCTGCGAAAGATTACCGATCCCAACCAGATTCCCGACTACACCAAGGCTTGCGCTAATATTGATGGCTTGAAGGATGCAATCGCCCGCAGTTTAAGTTATATGGCAAAACCATCCAGCGAGAAGTTCTATCCATATGGCGACATTACTCATGAGCATGCGGTAAGGAGTCTTCAAGAATTGGATAAACTTGTTTCTCTGAAATTGCCCCCGCAGGAAATGAACAAAATTTTGCGGGAAAAATTCGATACGTATATTTCAGTCGGCTGTGATGATCAGGGAACAGTATTGTATACGGGATATTATACGCCGATTTTTGACGGTTCTCCCGTGCGCACGGATCGTTTCAAGTATCCTTTATACAAGACGCCTGCCGATCTTATAAAAGATGATGATGGAAATATTCTGGGACAGAAGGAACCTGATGGGAATATCCGGAAATACCCGAGCAGAGCGGATATACAAAAATCCAATATGTTTGTCGGCAATGAGCTTGTCTGGCTTAGCGACCCGTTTGAGGCTTATATTGTGCATGTGCAGGGTTCAGCCAAAATAAAAATGCCGGATGGTAAAATCGAAGGTGTTGCCTATGCCGCTCACAACGGTTGGGAATACGAGAGTATCAGGAAAAAAATGATATCCGATGGGAAGATGGCCGCGCAAAATATCAACATGAAAGTCATGATTGATTATTTTAAGGCTCATCCTGATGAAGTTGATATGTATGTTAATGAAAATCCCCGATTTGTTTTCTTCAGGTCTGAAACAGGCGAACCGAGAGGTTCACTCAATGAGTCGGTAACTCCATTTAGAACGATTGCGACGGATAAATCCATTTATCCCAGGGCGATGTTTGCCTTTGCTGCCGTTGATCTGGATAAGCCTGTCGGGTTTGCTTTGGATCAGGATACGGGAGGCGCTATCCGGGCTGCAGGCCGTTGTGATGTTTATATGGGTGTAGGCGATGCTGCCGGTGAACTGGCCGGGAAAACATACCGCGAAGGCCGGCTTTATTATCTCTTTGTCAAACCTGATAATGATAAGACCACGGAGCAAGGCAGCCAGAAATAATCCGGGATGGGTCTGTTGGATTTTCCCGGCTTTCCGCTTGCCCAGGCATTCCCGGCATGCGCCGGGCAGGCTGCTGGGTTCTACTGCGGGGATGACAAGGGTTTAAATCCCTCCTTTTGCTTGTGACCTTTAGGTTATAAAGGAGGGTTAGGGAGGATTTTTAAAATCCCCCTCAATCCCCCTTTAGCAAAGGGGGAAGTAAAATCCCACGTCGCTCCGCTCCTGAAAGTGTAAGATGTGTTCATAATCCCGCTACTATGCTTCGGGGACAATTCCCAATCCCGATTTATCGGGATTGGATAGTTCGACTAACTCTTCAACCTTCGTCCCGACTTCTCGGGACTCGGTTTCAGAGAGTCTCACTACCACCTATGCTTCGAACTTCGTTAATGAAATATCAAAAGGTTTTCATTGTCCTACGTCACTTCGTTCCTAGGACAATTCGGCTATCAAGTTTCAGCACACTCTGTTTCTGAAACTTGTGCCTCATTGTCTCACGTCGCTATGCTCCTGGGACAATTCCACCTACGCTTCGAACTTCGCTGCGCTCGCTCTTAGCGGGTGTCATTGATAATTCGACTTGACATGTCGAAATTTCATGATATGTTCATGACATGCAAATAAAAAGAAATGCAGAGATTGAAATATTAAACAGGCTTGTTAAGAACAATCCTGTCGTCGCCATTTTAGGTCCCAGGCAGTGCGGCAAGACAACGCTGTCCCACCAGTTTTCTTCGCAATGGAAGTCTGAGGCGACTTTCTTTGACCTGGAACATCCGCGGGATGTTCAGCGCCTTGAAGAACCAATGCTTGCTCTGGAGAATGTCAGCGGCTTGGTCGTAATTGATGAAATCCAAAGAACGCCTGATTTGTTTCCCGTGCTTCGCGTACTTGCCGACCGCAACAAAAAGGCAAAGTATCTAATCCTGGGGTCCGCATCACGGGATTTAATAAGACAGTCTTCGGAGACGCTGGCCGGCCGTATCAGCTATCTGGAAATAGGGGGGTTTTCATCCCAACTGGTGGGAGAGTCAAAAACGGAAAAACTATGGATCAGGGGGACTTTCCCCAGGTCTTTTCTGGCCTCGGATGAAAAGGTATCTTATCAATGGCGACAGGATTTCATCGCTACTTTTTTGGAAAGGGATATTCCACAGTTGGGCTTTAATATTCCGGCCAAAGCATTAGGCCGCTTCTGGAAAATGCTTGCGCATTATCACGGTCAGATATTCAACGCTTCGGAAATCGGCAGAAGCCTGGGTGTATCGGATCATACAGCGCAACGATATCTGGATTTACTTTCCGGCACGTTTATGGTTCGTCAATTAAGGCCGTGGTATTACAATACAAAAAAGAGAATTGTCAAAAGACCTAAAATTTATTTCCGCGATTCGGGAATCCTGCATGCGTTGTTTGCTTTGGAAAATAAAAAGGATGTCCTGTCGCATCCAAAACTAGGAGCTTCCTGGGAAGGTTTCGCTTTGGAAGAAGCGATAAAGACAGCCCGACTTAAAGAAGATGAGGTCTTCTTCTGGAGTGTTCATGAGGCCGCCGAGATTGACTTGGTGTTTCAAAAGAAAGGACGGCTCTATGGTATTGAGGTTAAATATGCTCAAGCGCCAGGAAGTACGAAGTCCATGCGATCCGCAATGGCCGAGTTGTCGTTAAATCATTTATGGATAATTTATCCCGGTAAGAAATCATACCCTCTTGATCGAAATATCACTGTAATTCCTTTGTCAGACTTAAATAAAATAGAGATTTCAAAATAAGTGCCGTAACTGTGCTAATAAAAGACGGGGGGAAGTAAAATCCCACGGCACTTCGTGCCTGGGATATTCTTAATGTGTTCACTATCCCGCTACGCTACGCTTCGGGGATAGTTCGACTAACGCTTCAAACTTCACTGCGTTCGTTTTCAGCGAGTCTCACTAAAAATGCAACCCTCAATATGCTGAGGTTCCACCGCATGTTGAGGCCAAACGAATCATTTCATACATTCCATAATTTCCTCATATTAGTCTAACCACATACTATTAATGGATGAATTAGAACTTCTGATTATTTCCGGTTGTTGGCAGGCTACTTGCAGCTACTGTCGGTATGATGTTGGTCATAATATGAGTGTCCTTACTTAAGAAGTGCATGGAATTGTCACAGATCATTGCTTCACTGTGCGGTTCAATGCCGACGCGGAAGGGATGCCGGTCCAGCAGATAAATAAAAAACCTAAAGGAGAACGTATGAAATCGAGCAATCAAGACAAAGCAGAAGGTAAGTTTCACGAAGTGAAGGGTAAGGTCAAGGAGGTTGCCGGGAAAATAAGCGACAATCCAAAGTTGGAAGCGGAAGGTACCGTTGAAAAGATAACCGGCCATGTTCAGGAAAAGATCGGTCAGGTCAAAAAGGTTTGGGGGCAGTAGTAAGAACGGCGTATCTTGCATCAAAGGGAAGCAACCAATTGGCGAGATCATCATGAATCGCAAAGTGTCAGCCCTCTCTTAGACAAAGGGTAATATCAAAATTAAAACTATTTTAACAAGGAGGATTTACAGATGAAGCGTTTAGTATTATTTGTTGTTGCATTGGTTTTCGCATTTTCCACCACCGTTATGGTTGCTGTCAAGACAGCAACAGCTGCCACTGAAGAAAAAACCGAAATAGAGGCCGTAAAGGCTGACGCGAAGGTTGACGAAGCTACCATAAAGGCTGACGCGAAGAAAGCGCGTGCCGAGAATAAAGCCGCAAAGAAGAGAGCTGCTGCCGAAAAGAAAGCCGCGAAGAAGAAAGCCGCCGCCGAGAAGGAAGCCGCAGAGAAGGTTGAAGAAGCAAAATAAGTTGATTACAATTTAATTAGGATGAAAAAAGGGACAGACTAAATCTGTCCCTTTTTGGGGCCCCTCCTTGAGGTTAAGAAGCTTTTTATTCCTGAAAGCGTTAGATCTTGCTTTATTTCCGGGGTAGGAAGAAAGGGTAGGTGGATTTATGCCGTGGACGGGTAAAAGTTTTAGGAGCAAGCACAATAAGAAGTTGAGTATAGAACAGGCGCGGGAGGCTGCGAAGGTAGCGAATGCGATATTGCATGATACTGGTGATGAGGCGAAGGCAATTAGGATAGCTAATTACGAAGTTGGCAAGAAGAAGAAATAGCTGGCTGAGAAAATCCGTTAATTAATTATTGAAAATTAATCGGGGACGGTTGCATTTAATTTATATTATCAACACTTTTTTTCTGAAGTTTGGGTCTCATTATCAGAGAGTCTCACTACGACTTGCAAATATCACTATACTGCGCTTGTGATATTTGAGTCTCATTAAAATTTGGGACTCTGATCCCCCTGCGCTACGCTTCGGGGATAGTTCGTCCAACAAATTTCAGTGCGCTGCGCTTCTAAAATTTGGGACTCACTACATTTTGCGGTTTATATTGACATACAAGATAATTCTCTATATGTTCCCACAATGAAAAAGGAAGTTCTTATTAAAAAGATAAAGTTGCAGAATATGGCGGTCCTGATTGAATTTCTCACGGGATCGGGCCTTGCTATCTTTTTCCACCGGGTACTTCAATATCCGGAGGCTGCCTATACCATATTTGGCATCGGCATCCTCTTGTCACTGGTCACTTATCTGTGGCGGGAAGATATCGAAAAGACTCGGGAGGAACTGATTGAACAGTATCACCATGCCCACGAGCTCACGTTTGCCGTAGTCCGGATCAGCGATCCCGAATGCCAGAGCAAAGCCCAGGAGTTGATGGCGTCTACAATGGGGACTATCTCGCTTTTGCAGCAGGGATATATTCCCATGGATGAGGCGGAATTCTACCTGGAAGGGGCCAAACAAATGGAACAGGCGGTTCACCAGGTCAAGACGGCGGACCGTATAACCACGGGATGGGATTCCCGCGGCGCCTTGCATAATTTCTATCAGGCCAATCTTCACGCCATTGAACGCGGCGTGAAAATCACCCGCATATTTGTCGTTAAACGCGAGAACCTAGCCGAGACGGATTTCCAGAAGGTTCTCATCACCCAGTGCCACGGTGGTATTGATGTACGCATTGCCTTCCACGATGAACTCCCATCGGCAACCGACATCACCAGCCGGAATACCGACAGTTCCTTTGATTTTGCTATCTACGACGACAAGGTAATTACCGATGTCTTCAGCAAGCCGGGAAAATACTTCGGCAGAAAAACCAGAGAACCTATGGAAGTGGCCAAATATCTCCATCTGTACGAACTTGTCGAGCACAGCGCATATGCTGTTACCATGGAGGACGATAAGATCATCCTGGCAGGTGACATCATTCCTCTTATTTCGTAAAAGCCATTGCTTCGTTGAGGTAATATGCTGGAGTTATCCGACTTGAAAAAGCTGGCAGAAATGCCCACTGCCGAAAGGGCCTTCTTAAGTGTCTATCTGGCAGGTCCGCATTCTGTGGACGAGCTTGAGAAGAAATTTGAAAGAATACGGCGTCTGCTGAAAACCGGCGGCACGGAAAAGGATGAAAAAGAGTATTTCGACGACAATGTCCGTTTGGTTACAGAGTATCTGGATCGCTGCCCGCTGAAGACCGGCGCGCTCTGTATTTTTTCGTGTCAGGTCTTCGACGTATTTCAAACAATTCCTCTTACCGAACATGTTGAAGACCTCATCCACATAGACTCCTCGCCATTCATCAGGCCACTCGCAGAATTAATCGAAGGACATGCAACAGCAGCCGTTGTTGTCGCCGATAATAAGAAGGCCCGTATCTTCGTGGTCTCTATGGCCGAGACAGGTTCTGAAGAGGTGATTAAGGGCAATGTGAAGAATCATGTCAAGGTGGGCGGGTGGTCGCAACAGCGGTATGAGCGCCGGCGCGACAATGAACTCCATAAGTATGCTCTGGAGATAGTTGAGGCCCTGGCAAAGATCTGTAGTTCGGAGGAGATTAACCACATTCTCATGGTGGGAAGTAAGGAAACCTTACAGGCCATTCATGAGAATATGCCTCAAGAGCTGCAAGATAAAGTTGTAGAAAAGGCAATCGACTTGAGTAAGGGAGACGCCTCTATAAACAAGGACATTATGGATCTTTTTTGTGAAGAGGAGCTGACGACCGGATTGGAACACTGGGAAAAAATCCGTACAGAATACCTGCGGGGCGGTTTGGCTGTTATCGGTCCGGAAGATGTCCTGAGTATGGCAAAGACTCAACGAATAGAGCACGCCGTCGTTGATCGTACACTTCAACCTCCCGGGATGCGTTGTCGCGATTGCGACAACCTGAATATTGGCTTGGTTAAGTCCTGTCTGGCCTGCGGCTCTCAGTCCTTATATGAGGTAGAGGTTTTTAACGATATTCTGGATATGGTGTATCAGTCGGGAGGTACTGCTCACTTTACCGAACCCATTCAAACACTGACCGATGCGGGTGGTATAGCAGCCCATCTGAGATACTGAGAAGATGAGATAGCCGGTACTGATATTCCATCAGGCTAATGCGCCGCCGTACGCTGATTGAAAAAATAAGTGGAGCCCCCTCCAGCAGGAGCCGGAGGCTCCCTGTAATAACGCGACCTCCCGCGAGTTACGGCGCATTCCTCCCCCGGCTGGAGCCGGGGGATTCCAAGTCTCGCGGGATCGAGGATGGTGCTATTTAATGTTCCTGGAGTTACCCTAAATAACCTAAGGGTCACGCCGGGGCACTTCGCCGCCCCTTCGTAACCTAAAATAACCTAAAGGTCACCGTGGGGTCATCATGACGGGAATGACAAGGGTATAAATGCCCTCCTTTTGTAAAGGAGGGTTAGGGAGGATTTTACGATCATTTTCAAAATCCCCCTCAATCCCCCTTTAGCAAAGGGGGGAAGTAAAATCCCACGTCGTTGCCATTTATGTTTGCGGGATAATAAGATGTACTCAAAGTCCCACGTCCCTGCCAAATATGTTGGCGGGATTGTTCCTCCTGCGCTTCGAGTTTCACTGCATTCGCTCTCAGCGGGAGTCACAAGCACTGTGCCTGGGATATCACGGATATCTTCGATACCCTCCGCCTATGGCGGGATAATTCGTCCAACAAATTTCAGTCGCAGATGACCTTTAGGTTATGCGCTTTGCTTCTGAAACTTGGGACTCACTACGACTAACGCTTCAATCGTGGTCCCGACTCGTCGAGACTAGATTTCAGCGAGTCTCATTAGGAGCAGATGTGACAGCTAATAAGAAAATATCGCTGCGCAACAGGAAGAGTGATCTCAGAAAACTGGTCACTTTAATGAACAGGCAAAATAAAAGATTTATGCCGCCATTTGATCCGATCCTCAAAACTATTGATTTGGTTATCACGCCGGAAGAGCTCGACCTGCTTTTAAAAATGGGCACTGATTTGTACTCATATGAACAGGTTGCCGCTCTGAGCGGCATGAGTAGCGAAAAATTTATTCCAATATTCGAATCCCTTAAACAAAAGGCATTCGTAGGAATAAAACTTTCTGAAACAAATGAGGAACGATATACCCTCCATCCTTTTATCGTCGGCTGGTTTGAAGGTATTGTCACGTATTTAATCGGCAAACCCGAAGAAAAAGAATTTGCGCAAAGATATATGTCATTTTTTGATTCGCTGCGGAATCGCAATTACTTTCCCGTCCGGAAAGTAATGAATGTCATGGGCAAGTACGCGCCTGTATCACATCATAGTGTCGGCATGGTTCAAGAATCAAAAAATGTAAAGGGAAAGTCCACTATCATTATTAATGAAACAATAGTTGCACCGGATTCCAAGATTTATCCGACAAATTCCATTAATGATATGATCATGGAATATGGAACTAAAAGCATCATCGGTCAATTCAAGGCATGCATGTGCCGGCAGGTTATGGCCAATGTTGATGATCCCTGCCGCTTTAAGATGCCCGACGACATAGGATGTATGGGTTTGGGCGATAAAATTAAACCTTATCTGAAATATGGATATATGCGTCAAATCAGCAAGGAAGAAGCTTTTGATATTATACAGAAAGCAAGAGATTATGGCGCTGTTCATTCGGTGTTCCATGAGCAGGATGATGCAAATCTCCCTCAAACCGGTTTGTGCAACTGCTGTTGGGACTGTTGCGGAATATTCCGATCATACAACATGGGCGCTGTACCTTTGCGCTATAGCTGCTATTACATAGCTATGATTACAGATAGTTCAAAATGCACAGGATGCGGAAAGTGTGAAAAGTACTGTCCAACTGCCGCAATATCAGTCTTAGATAAGAAAGTAGTGCTCGATAAAAAGAAATGCATTGGATGCGGTCAATGCGTTCATCAGTGTGCCCGTTTTGTTGTTGAGCTCATCGAGGACAAACGCACAGCATTCCTGCCGATGCTCAAAAAATCTGAGGCAAGAATAAAAACATAATACCCTCCTTTTACTTGTGACCCCGCGTGACCCCTAGTGACCTTTAGGTTATTCAGGTTATTTAGGTTGTAATGGAGGGCTAGGGCGGATTTTAATATTTGTGTTTATCATCCCACGGCGCTACACTTCTGAAATTCGGGACTCACTACTTCGCTAAGCTCGTTCTTAGCAAGTTTAATTGAAGGAGGTACATAAAATATTTTACCATCAATAACATGCCGGTTATTTCATCACAGTACTGGAATATGGTTCATGGTAACACGCCTCAGGAAGTGCTGAAGGATCTTGAAGGGTTGCAGACAATGCGGACGCTGGGACGGAATATGGCATGGCTTTTAAAATCAATTCAAGCGGGTAAAAAAGCGGGGGTTGCTCTGCCGGAAAATGAAGAAAGGGTGTGGACAAATTTTATTAGGTAACTCTTTTGGTATAAGCATAAGGAGCATTCAGAAAGATATGAAGGCAGATAGACTAATGAACAACCACGGGTATGAACCCCAAAGCAATCTTTTGAAATTTAAGTCTCATAATCCTCCGCTTCGCCCGGCATGCGCCGGATTTCACTTTCGTAATTGGAGTTTCACTAATATATTAATATCTACCGCAATCAAATCACGGAAAGTTAGACTTCATTGTAGAATATTATTCCTGTTTGCCTTTTCCATTTGTCTCATGTCTTGTGCGACTTGGATACTGGGGAATCCATCCTTTACTCTTCGTAGAGTCAGTCTCAGTCCGATCTCCTTCACAGAGTCTAATCTTCTCCTTGATATCGATGTACAAAATCCAAACCATTTTGATCTTACACTCACGTCTTTTGGATGCAGCATTTACCTTAAAAATGAGGAAATCGGAAACGGCCACTTGGGAAAAGAAATCTTGATCCCATCATCATCAACAACGCAGATACAGGTACCACTCACTGTAAAATATAAAGATTTGAGTGGAATCATGAAGGTTATTTTAACAGAACGTGACCTGCCTTATAAGATAGAGGGAAATGTCAATGTCAGTTCGGTATTCGGAAGCCTCAATTTCCCTTTCTCAAAAGATGGACGCATCAACTAGGGAATAATCGGGGACGGATCTAATTAATTATTTTAAATTTCTGGATTTATACCCTCAAGGGCACCGTGGGAGCACGCGAGGTCATGAGCGACCGGTATGACAGAATTGGGGGCGATGACGAAAGGTTTAAATCTCTCCGGGTAATATTCCCCGAAGCTTGCTTCGCTTGGAGAGTAGCTACCAACCATGAGATACCCCGCAGCTTGCTGCGGGGAGGTTCATTACCCTCCTTTGCTAAAGGAGGGTAGGGAGGATTTTAATATTTGTGTTTATTATCCCGCGGCTCTATGCGCCTGGGATACCACGGATATCTTCGATATCCTCCACCTGTGGCGGGATAATTTCCAATAGCCAAAGGCTATTGGAAAATTCGACCGTCTGTGTTGGATTATTGGACATTTTACGTTTTCAGCAATAATGTGTTGCCACACGGTGAAATAGATGATACTACGTCCTTGTCAGTGAACCACAGGGGGTCACCATACCCTGTGGTTTTTTTATTGTGAAACTCCAATTCTGAAGCGTAGCGCTTCGGAATTGGTAAGTTGTAATGAGACTCGCTGAAAACGAACGAAGTGAAGATTGAAGCATTAGTCGAATTATCCCGCGCAGCGGAGGGTAATGAGACCCAAGTTTCAGAAGCAGAGCGTATAACCTGAATAACCTAAAGGTCACCATAGGGTCATCTAAGACTGAAACTTGTAGGTCGAATTATACCCGTGATTCTATACGAGGAGTATCAAACAAGCATGATTGCAGCAGCAAATATCACTCTTGCCTATGGGAAGAGAATATTATTCAAAGATGTTAATATCAAATTCACCCCCGGTAACTGTTATGGGCTGATTGGCGCAAACGGGTCGGGTAAGTCCACTTTTCTTAAAATTCTAGCGGGTGAGCTGGAGGCCGATCACGGTGAAATTATCGTTGGCCGTCGGGAACGCATAGCCGTTTTACGTCAGGATCAATTTGCTTTCGACGATGAAATCGTTTTCAATACGGTCATCATGGGTTACAAACGGCTTTATAATATCATGAAGAAGCGCGAAGATATTTACGCCAAGACCGAATTTACGGAAGAGGACGGTTTGCGCTCGGCTCAGATTGAGTCGGACTTTTCTGAAATGAACGGCTATGAAGCAGAAGCTGAAGCCGCCGTGCTTTTGAGCGGTCTTGGCATATCCGAAGATTTACGGACAAAAAAGATGAGAGACTTGGAGGCTGGTGACAAAGTCCGCGTGCTCCTGGCCCAGGCCCTGTTTGGCAATCCGGATATCTTGCTGCTGGACGAACCGACCAATAATCTCGATCTTAAATCCATTAAATGGCTGGAAGAGTTCCTCTCCCGCTTTGCCAATACGGTCATCGTGGTTTCCCATGATCGTCACTTTCTGAATCAGGTCTGCACGCACACTGCGGATATCGATTTCGGGCGGATTCAGATTTATGTCGGCAATTATGATTTCTGGTATCGAGCCAGCCAATTGCACTTTAAACAGAAACAAAATGATAACCGCAAAATGGCTGAAAAAGCTGAGGAACTGAAAGCTTTTATCCAACGCTTCAGCGCCAATGCCTCGAAGTCCAGACAGGCCACGTCGCGCAAGAAACTGCTCGATAAGCTCACTATGGAGGATATGCCGACTTCATCTCGAAAATATCCGTACGTGGTCTTCACGCCGGAGCGCGCTTGCGGCGATGTTATCCTGACCATTTCCGGACTGACCAAAGAAATTGATGGCGTTAAGGTTTTGGATAACCTGGACATGATGGTACGCAAAGGCGACAAGATTGCTTTTACCGGCAGCAACTCCGTTGCCCGCACAACCCTTTTCCGGATTCTGGCCGGTGAACTAAAACCGGACAGCGGCAGTTTCCGCTGGGGTGTGACCATCACTCGCGCCTATTTCCCTCAGGAGAATAGCGAATTCTTTGAACAGGAAATGACCCTGATTGACTGGCTTGGTCAATATTCACCGCCCACGGAAGGTGAAACCTTTGCGCGTGGCTTCTTAGGCCGAATGCTTTTCTCCGGCGAAGATGCCCTGAAAAAAACCATCGTTCTCTCCGGCGGGGAACGCGTTCGCTGCATGTTATCGCGCATGATGCTGACTGGTGCAAATGTCCTGATGCTTGATGAGCCGACGAATCATCTTGATCTGGAATCGATTACAGCTCTCAATGACGGATTGATTACCTTTTCCGAGGTTGTTCTGTTTTCCTCCCATGATCAGGAATTTGTCTCCACCGTTGCCAACAGGATTATCGATATCTCTGAAGGGGGCGCCCGTGAATGTAATCTGGATATTGAAGATGATTCGGACAGGCAAGGATATATTGCGGAGGCAGGATGAGCTGCGCTTGCGCCACACCGATTTGAGTTTTTCTCCGGGTTTTTCGATCCGTTCATTTAATGCAAGGGGCATCCGCAAGGCGCCCCTTTTTTTTTGCGTCTGAATAGGGGGCCGTTTACTCTTGACAATTGATACTCAGAAGTAATTTGCCTTGTCGGAAAAAATCAGGTATGGTTCTATTTAAATTCCCTATCAGTTCTGATTGTGCTCTTATGGGAAGAATGTGAAGAGCGTTTTAAGAAGTGGCGTAAGTGAAATATGGTTTTAGTGTTGATGCTATTTGAATATTAAATTTTCTGGCTTCCGCCGGAATGAAAGATAATAAAAGGAGATTACAATGAAAAATCTAAATTATATGAGCATTGCTGAAGATGCCATAAGCAAAATCAAAAAAGGAGCTTTCTTAACCGTTAAGGCCGCGGACGCGCTCAACACCATGACAATCGGGTGGGCCACTTTCGGATTCATCTGGCAAAAGCCGGTGATGATGGTGGCAGTGCGCTCTACCCGTCACACCTTTGGTATTATAGAAAAAGCTTTAGACTTTACAGTTACAATACCTTCAGGTGATATGGGCAAGGCAACCGCTTTTTGCGGATCGAAATCGGGCCGGGATGTGGATAAGTTCAAGAAGTGCAATCTGGAAACAGCCGAAGGCCAGAATGTCGTGTCGCCGATCATCAAGGTGCCGGGGATTCATTATGAATGCAAAATAGTTTACAAGTCCGCCATGAATCCGGCGCATCTGGATAAAAATTATGATAAGGCCATCTATCCGCTAAAAGATTACCACACCCTTTACTTTGGCGAGATACTAGCCTGTTACGAAACAAAATAGGACGTGGCTGCTAAAAAACGCTAATACCCTAAAGAGCATACATGGTCTGCTGTTTTGCGCTGCAAACCGCACCGCTCAACGTATTACCAAATGCGCCTCGCGGTTCGATTTCTTGAGCGCCATGCATCTGAGCATTCGGCGTGCCCCTTAGGGTATTTAAATAGCCCCCAAAACAAGCGAGGGCACGAGGGGGCGGAAAGTAGTATATCCCTCGTCCCCGCATAATATGTTGGCGGGATTGTAAGATGTGTTCAGAGCCCCGCTACGCTTCGGGGACAATTTCCAATAGCTTTTGGTTATTGGATACCAATGTATGCTTTGCATACAGGATAATTCCACTTGCGCTTCGAACTTAGCTATACTTGTTCTTAGCGGGTGTCATTGCAATGACAATGCAGTTGAGGAACAAACATGTCTGACCTTAAACGAAATAATCTTGATAAATCACTATCCCCTTATCTTCTGCAGCATTCATCCAATCCTGTTTGGTGGCAGGAATGGAGTGCGGAAATAATTCAATACGCAGTTGACGGGAAAAAACCGCTTTTTGTTTCCGTTGGCTATGCAACCTGCCATTGGTGTCACGTAATGGCGGCTGAGGCTTTTTCGGATATTGATACCGCCAACTTTCTTAATAGCCATTTTATCTGCATTAAGGTGGATCGGGAACAAAGGCCGGACATAGATCAATTTATGATGCAATATCTCACCGCACTAAGCGGCAATGGCGGCTGGCCTCTCAATGTATTTCTGACTGCCGATCTTCGTCCTATTTATGCGCTTACTTATGCGCCTGTGCGCTCAAGTGGTCCGCAGCAATCATTTTTAAGCATAGCTAAAAAGGTTCATGAGTATTATGAAAAAAACGCCGATGATATTGAGCCATTTATCACCAAAGAAGTACAACCGCCGATTGCCGGGGAAGAGTCTTTAGTAAAAAATCTATTATCCTATTACGATCCCGATTATGGCGGTTTTGGCCCGGGACAAAAGTTTCCTTCGCATTCCACGCTGTTATATCTTTTGTATTTCCTTTGCGTTGAAAATAACCCTGATGTTCAAACCATTTGCCGCAAAACTCTTGATGCCATGCGTTTAGGGGGCCTGAACGATCATCTGCAAGGCGGTATTTTTCGCTATTGCGTGGACCGCCAATGGACAATTCCGCATTTCGAAAAAATGCTCTACGATCAGGCAATGGCGCTGTGGTGTTATTCCTTAGCTTATAAGGTTATTGGAAAAAGCGAATATAAAAAAATGGCGGAAAGTATTGTCCGTTGTCTCGATGATTGTTTTGCGGATAATGGATTGTTCATTTCGGCGCATGATGCGGATACGGAACATGTCGAAGGGGCGACTTATGTTTGGAGCTATACTGAACTTAAAGATTTCCTCGGGCCGGATGAGTTTAAACGATTTTGTGCATCGTACGATATTGATGAGCAGGGCAACTTTGAAGGCCTTATTCACCTGATTAGAAAAAATGATGTTTCTCTTTATGATATTGAGGATAAGCTCCTGTTTCTGCGTAATAAACGGGCACAGCCGGCGCGTGACAATAAAATTATTTGCGGGATAAATGCGTTAGTCGCTATTGCCATGATTCAGGCAGGCCGGAATCTGGAGAGGCCTGAACTGGAAGAAAAAGCCGCACAGATCATAAGGCGTTTGATTGATCTATTTTGGGATGGCAAAACCCTAGGGCATTCCTATTACAATGGAGCAAAACAAAATAAAAATTTCTTATTCGATGCCGCGGCGCTGCTTACCGCAATCAGTATGATCTATGAAAATGATGCATCATGGAATACGCTGATGACGACAATAGCCGCCTATGTTGAATCGTTCAGAGACGGCGAAAAATGGGTGGAGTCAAGAGCGGCTGATTTTCAGCAGGTTTTCGCGTCATGGTTCGATCACCCAATTCCTTCGAGTGTCAGTCTCGCCGAAATGGGCAGAACGCGCGTCGCTTTGCTCACCGGGAAGGAAACAAAGTTTAAATCCTATCGGGCGTCTTATCAGGCCGATTTTTTCAATATCACGGTGATGATGAATAACGGGCTTTTCCATGTGATCAGCTCTAAGAGCGCTGTTGCGTGGTCTGAACTATCACCAAATACTCTGCAAACGCGCGGTGAAACCCAAACCGATTGTTACAGAGGAACATGCAGAGTACTGAAGGAAAAATAAAATAGTTTTTATGCCCTCCTTTCTTAAAGGGAGGTTAGGGAGGATTTTTAAAATTCCCCTCAATCCCCCTTTAAGAAAGGGGGAAGTAAAATTCCACGTCCCTGCCAACAACGTTGGCGGGATTGTATCCAATAGCCTTTGGCTATTGGGAACTAATGTATGCTTTGCATACAGGATAATTCCACTTGCGCTTCGAACTGTGCTATGCTTGTTCTTAGCGAGTGTAATTATAATTCAACTAACAAAATTCAGTCGCAGATGACCTTTAGGTTATACGCTACGCTTCTGAAACTTGGGACTCACTAGGAGGCTTATATGGAATTAGCTGCTGCAATAAGGGGAAGAAGGAGCATTCGTAAATTCAAGGCGCAGGATGTACCAAAAAGTGTAATTACGGAGATTCTGGAGGAGGCGCGCTGGTCGCCATCATGGGGGAATACGCAGCCCTGGGACTTATCTGTATTAACTGGTAAAACACTGGCAAAATTTAAAGAAATGAATCGGCGGCAAACGCTGGCTGGTGCGGCTATCGCGTCCGATGTGCCTATGCTGGAGAAATGGCCTGATGCCATGAAAGCACGGTATGGAGAACTGGGCAAAGTTGTTTTATCAGCGCAGGGCATAAAAAGAGAAGATAAGGAAGGACGTGATAAGTACTATATGAATATGGTTGTCGCCTTTGACGCCCCATGTCTGATTCTTGCCTGCATTTCCCGGGATAATCTCATCGAATACCAGATGTTGGATATCGGCCTCATCGCCCAAACGATTTGCCTGGCTGCTCACGACAAAGGTCTCGGCACCTGTTTGTTGGCCTCAACTGCTCGTTTCCCCGCCGAAATCAGAAAAATAGCGGCTATTCCCGATGATAAAAAAATTGTTGTGGGCATCGCTCTGGGCTATCCTGATCCGTCATTTCCTCTTAATAATTTCGAACGGAATAGAGCGAAACTGGATGAATTCGTCCATTGGATGGAATAAACATTAAATTCTGGAATCACCCTAAATAACCTTTAGGTTATCAGGTTATCCGCCGGGCAAGTGAGCCGGGGGTGACAAAGTGAACATTAAATGGCACATCACAATACCATCAAGGCTAACAGTTACAATAGTCTGGTTCAGAGATTAAACATATTTCCACAGGGCGCTCCACCCTCAGAGCTGCTCTTTAAAATCCTTAAAGTTCTTTTTTCCGAAAGGGAAGCTAAACTTGTTTCTCTCCTTCCCATTAAATCTTTTACTGATAAAAAAGCAGCCGCGATCTGGAAGCTCAATCTTACTGATGCTAAAGTTATTTTGAACGATCTTGCTGACCGTGGAATTCTTCTAGATTACGAGGAAGATGGGAATACCACCTATATTCTGCCTCCTCCAATGGCGGGATTTTTTGAATTCTCCTTGATGAGGTATCGCAACGATATCGATCAAAAAATGCTGTCAGAATTATTTTATCAGTACCTGAATGTTGAAGAGGATTTTATAAAAGATCTGTTCGTTAACGGAGAAACTCAGGTGGGAAGAGTTTTTATAAACGAAAGCGTCCTGACCAGCGAAAATGCTCTCTATGTCCTGGACTTTGAGCGGGCATCGGAAGTTATAAAAACAGCTTCACAAATAGGCGTTGGTGTTTGTTATTGCCGACACAAGATGGAACATGTTGGCAAAAATTGCGACGCGCCAATGGATATTTGCCTGACTTTTAACGGCCCCGCTGAATCATTGATTCGTCATGGTATTGCCAGAGAAGTTGATGCGGCGGAAGGGCTGGATTTACTGGATAAGGCGCAGGATTGTAACCTTGTTCAGTTTGGCGAAAATGTTCAGGAGGAGGTTGGCTTTATCTGTAATTGCTGCGGCTGTTGCTGCGAAGCATTAATTGTCGCCAGAAAGTTTGGTTTCTACAACCCCGTTCACACGACAAATTTTATTCCAAAAATAATTGAAGAAAAATGTACCGGATGCGGAAAGTGTGTATCGATTTGTCCAGTAGAGGCCATGACACTCGTCACCGCCAGCGATCCGCATAAACCGGGAAAAAAGAAAGCGAAGCTGGATGGTGATCAATGTCTTGGTTGCGGAGTATGCTTCAAAGGCTGCAATGTTGATGCCCTCAAATTGGAATCACGTAAAGCTCAGGTTATTACACCTGTAAATTCACTTCATAGAATTGTGCTGATGGCAATCGAGAGGGGAAAACTTCAGAATCTCCTGTTTGATAATCAGGTACTGTTTAGCCATCGGGCGATGGCCGCGGTGCTTGGTGTTATTCTTAAACTTCCTCCCGCGAAACAAATATTGGCAAGTAACCAGTTTAGATCAAGGTATCTTTTAGCCTTGATAAAACGTTCCAAGCGTAGAGAAAAATAGAGGGGCTGTTCAAAAATCTTATGGTAATCTTACTTAATGGAGGAGGAACTCTGATATGTATTCAAAACTGGCTCCAGGGAATAAAGCTCCTGACTTTAAATTTAAAACTGCTTGGGATGATGAGTTTAATTTTTATGATGCTGTAGGCAATAATCCGGCTGTCTTGATTTTTCTGCGCTATTACGGATGCCCGGTCTGCCAGATGGAAATGGCAAAAATAAAACAGGGAATAGATCTGGCCAGGAAAAAAGGCGGGCGCGTGTTTGTAGTTCTGCAAAGCAAGCCGGAAACGATTGCTTCTTTGATCAAAAAAGACGATTTTCCCTTCACTATTATTTGCGACTCTCAAGGGAAAGTTTTCCAACTCTATGGTGTGGAAGCCGGTGGAATTATCAAATATCTGCATCCCGCCGGTTTGATTGCGGCAATCAAGGCTACCTGCCGCGGCTTCTTACATGGTAAATTTGAAGGGAAGGAAACTCAACTTCCTGCAGCGTTTGCCATGACGGCGGATAAGATCATCAAGTACGCTCATTATGGGAAGAACATTGGCGACGTGCCATCGCTGGCAAAAATGATAAATGGCATATAAACAGATGGCAGTAGATTATGGCCGGTCACTTTTATGGAAATCCAGATGCCGATCCTCAGATAAAATGGAACGTGTTTGGGCTGGTCAATAAAAGCTTTTATAATTAATCCCTTAGCAAAGATAATTTAAAGAACTTTGTTAGCAATATGCAATTGATCTTTATCGAATAAGCGTCAATCCGAAGT
>PLGI01000105.1 GCA_003139775.1 Syntrophaceae bacterium
TGTTGGCAGGCTGCTTGCACTTACTATCTGTATGATGTTGGTCATTATATGAATGAGTGTCCTTACTGGGAAGTGCATGGAATTGCCACAGACCCATTGCTTCCCTGTCCGGTTCCATTCCGATGCAGAAGGGATGTCAGTCCAGCAGATAAATAAAATCCTAAAGGAGGAATACCATGAAATCAAGTACGAAGGACGAAGCGAAAGGTAAGTTTCACGAAGTGAAGGGTAAGGTCAAGGAAGTCGCCGGGAAAGTAAGCAATGACCAAAATTTGGAAGCCGAAGGCACCGGTGAAAAGATAGCCGGCAAGATTCAGGAAAAGGTCGGCCAGGTCAAGAAGGTTTTGGGACAGTAGTAAGAACAGCGTATCCTATACCGACGAAGGAAAACAATGGGCGAGATCAATGACAAGACCAAGTCCAAAAAATAAAGATACTTTATTCCCCCTGCCTGTTGTGCGAGGTCCGCAAGCCGGGAGAGGGAATGAACAATAAGAAAGGAGAATACTATGTTGTGGACAATAGCTGTAATACTGATAATTTTGTGGGCACTCGGGTTGGTGTCTGGCTATACACTAGGTAATTTTATTCATGTCCTGCTGGTCATTGCCATTATCGTTATAGTGATACAAGTCATTCAGGGGCGAGGATCTGAATAAATGATTTTCTAAATAAGGAATTACTCAAAGAAACAAGAGAACTTATTTATAAAGCAACAAAGGGGTAAGAAATGGGAAAAGGATTGAAGGGATTTAAAGACTACAGGGATTATCTATCCTATGCTCAAGTATGTTTATCTTGGATGGGCGATAAGGATCATCAAAAGCTTTACGAGATGCTACTTAAACGGAAGGGAGAAATAGAACCGCTTAGTTATATGCGACAAATGAGTTTACTTGCTCATAGTCATAATTAAACAAAAGGAGAGCAACGAAAACCCGAAGTCATGTTGTCTGGTAAACTAAGAACGTTCCTGGGGTGAATCCGTGGACCATAAACAGAAAAAGGACCTGCAGAAGAAGACAGAAAGAAAGCGGGACACCAAGGATAAGAAACAAAGCGAGAAGACACGAGAGCTGGAAGAGTCAAAGGGCACACGAGTCATTCGTCCCTTCTGGTTCGCTGTGGTGCGGGTTCATTCTCTCGATGGTGGCATTGCTCTCTTGGTTTTTTTTCCGTATCCCCAAGCCATGAGATTGTATAACAAGAGAGCGAATCCTTTCGGCAATCATAAACTGACTTTCAAACGGTTATCATTGATTCTCCGTGATGCTGCCATGTGTGACTTTGTATAGGAAGGGAACCTTTAAACCTAAACAAGTAGAAAACCTTTAAATGAAATTGGGGAAAATTATGAATCCATTTGAAAGGTCTGTCTGGGTGTTCTTTGCGTTTATTGTGTCCATTATTTTGATAGTATTTATATTTCTTGCCGAGCGAGCCTATTATAGTCAAAGGGTAAAGGCGGACGATGAAATAGGAACCTTGTAACAGCACAAGAGTGTGACAAGGAGTAAGCGTAATAATGAACAACCCCGCCGCAAGCAGCGGGGAATTGAACCCATAGAGATTAAAATAAAAATAAATTTAAAAAGGAGGATTTTAAGATGAAGCGTTTAGGATTGTTTATAGTCGCATTGGTTTTCGTATTTTCCACTACGGTAATGGCTGAGTCTAATGCAGAGCAAAAGGAAGATGCCGCCGCCGTAAAGGCTGAAGTGAAAGCAGAACAAAAAAGACTCAAACCAGAACAGAAAGAAGAACAGAAGAGACTCAAAGCAGAACAGAAAGCAGAAAAGAAGAGACTTGAAGCAGAAAAAGAAGCAGCGGACAAAGTCGAACACGCAAACTAATCTCTTAGATTCGAAGTTGATGTGCTTAAAGAGGCACGAGGGAATTCACCTTTGTGCCTCTTTTTTTACATGAATTCCTGTAAAAACAAATACCGGCAAATAGGGGGAAAGAGAGTTCTTGTGCCAAGAATTAGAGGAGCGACTATTGCACGTTTGTAACCTAGTATAAAATTAAAAATATAAAAATAAGGATTACAGGAAGAAAGAAATCCACCCCGCCGTGCAATTACAATACCTACAAACAGAATCAAGATATTTAAAGTTTCTGTAGATTAATTTACCCCTTTCCACCCATTATAACCATACCATTCCTTTCCACGTTTAATAAAACTAAAACGACCTTGGTTTTTTTCTTCAGTAAATGGTAAACAATTTCTGAAATAAAAAGTATACTTGTAATTTACTTCTATACAATAATACTCTTCATTATTTACTTTCTTATGAAATTCGTTTGTTATTTGAAATTTTTCATAATTTAATCTTAAAATATTCTTTGGATTACCACAAGAAGGAACATCTAGTGTTACAATAATAATCTTCATTGTTCCTTCGGGTGGTTTTGAAGAACATTTATAAATTAAGGTTAATGAAATTAATAAAAACAGGATAAAAAATAAGTTTTTCAATCTGATATTAAACATAATATTAAATCTTCTTATTGAAGGTAATGTTTTTACATACCAAATTATTGATTATTTACAAGATACAAATTCCTCTTGTTTAATCGGATGAACTAGATGGAGATTTCGGGACAACGGTTTCACCAGTGGATTTCGGGACAACAGTTTCATTAGTAGCTTTCGGGACAATGGTTTCATCAGTGGATTTCGGGACAATAGTTTTAACAGGAGGTATCTGTTTGTCAATTTCCGATTTTTTAAAAGAGAATATGAAAACTAATAAACCAACAATTAATGAAATTATACCTAATACAATAAGAACTTGTTTCCCCTTTGATTGATGTGTTTCCGATTTTGGAATAGGTCTATCATTATTAATGGATGTTTCTCTTCTGGTGTTACTAATAGAACTACCACAATGTTCACATAAATATGAATTACCACTAATTTTTGTTCCACATTGTGAACAATACATTTTCAAAGTTCCATTTTATTAAATTGAATGGCTAAATGAATCTAATGACTGTTTTTAAATACCAAATATTTGATTATTTACAAGATATAAATTCCCTACAAAATTATAACCATATAACCTACTCCTATAATTAACCTGCCCCAAATGATTGATACCATAGGCTAATCTGGATTTTCAGCCACTTTTTGATGATTTCCGCTTGAAAGGTTGTATAAATATAAAGACTGATAATTTGAAGAGGAAGTTATCGATTATTAATGAGACTCCAATTTTAAAAACGAAGTGCATTGAAATTGTTTAGTCGAATTATCCCAGGAGCGACGTACCCTGAAGGGCATCTACGACGACGTGGGACTTGATACTCACTGTCAAGCCAAGTTCTATTCAGGGCATTTTAATCGTACCGTTTGAGTTCAAAAAGTTTTTTGTCTTGTGTGGAAACGATGTGATAAAAACGATCTTGAGGAATGTAGATATAGGGAACATCATCTTCCCGCCTGTACAGAAAGTGAGACAGGATCATCCGGTTAACAGCCTGATGGCCGACGATCATAATATTATTCGCGCGCCGGTTTAAAAAAAATGCCTTCTTGATTCCTTGTATGATTCGGGGCTTCATTGTCTTGTAGCTCTCACCATCAGGATAAACATAATGGTATTTGCTTGCCCCTCTTTTTTTGAAAACGTGCGGCATCTTTTTTTCGATATCTTCATAGGTCATTCTTTCGCAAGTCCCTGCGTTGATTTCATCAAACTCCTTAAGCGAAAGGATCCTGCAATCATCCTGCTTTTCGCAAATAGCTTTGGCCGTATCGATTGTCCTCTGTTTTTTGCTGGTAAAAATGTAGGAAATTTTCTTTTTCTTGAAAAACAGGCCCAAGGCTGTTGCTTGCTCCTTACCTTTTTTTGTGAGCGGCGAATCTCCGCCGATTCGATTCTCAATGTTATATTCCGTTTCCGTGTGCCGGATCAGAAAAAGATTCTTTACTTCATCGGTAACAAGATAGTCGCGCAACCGGTCATAAAAAGGAATTACGTCATTGTGCTTTTCCTCGATAATCATGTTTTGTAAAGAATCTATGCGGATGTAATTTCTTTCGACCTTTAATGGTGTATAAATTATCCGGTAGTAATCGATTCGTTTTAAGAATTCTGTTGCCGCTTTATCCTTAAGACGGGCAAATTCAGGCAACTTAATTTTCTCCCGTATGCTCAGGTTCAGGATATCTTCATCATCATTGATGCACTCAATAAAGAAAATCGAATGATCATCAAGATATTTTTCGATTGTCGCGCGTCGCTCCCGTCCGGCGTTGGTTGCGTCCATAATCGCGATCTGTCCGCTATTGCACAGATAGGCCTTGGCCCTTTCCATATTCATGCGGGCGAATTCTTTTCTCCACTCTACGGCAGCAGAATTTTCCGGAGAATAGAATTCGGAACGCGATGTCTCATCCAGCGACCGATAAATCCTGCGCAAATTTCCATTATTGAATATTCGAGTGGGGATGCCATCCTTCCGGAAGGCATCCCGCAGGCGCACGGCCAGTGTGGATTTTCCTCGGGCGGGCAGTCCCATCAGGACAATGTATAATTTTTCATCGCTCATGTTGTATTTACTTTATCAGCCGCTTTTCTGTGGTAAAAGTTATGAACAGCGGTTTAAAAAAACGGTCTTGTATGTCACAATCAAGAATGGACCGCAAAATTCTGTGGCACCTATTGCCGGAAAACGAAAGGCTTAATCAACAGCCATCATTACATTGGAAGCTTTTACAATAGCGTACGCTTTTTTACCGGATTTCAAACCTAGTTTTTTCGCGGATTCTTTGGAAATGATTGAAACGACCTTAGCTCCGCCCGAAAGTTCTAAAAGTATTTCTGTATTCACAGCGCCATCTGTAACTTTGATTACTTTCCCCTTCAGTATATTACGCGCGCTTATCTTCATGGTGTCCTCCTTTTGGTTATGTCATTGAATAAGACATTGCTTCTGATAGTTGAAAGTATAAGGAGAACGGCTTTGTATGTCAATGGAATCTTAATCGTGAAATATTGGTCGTAAAATCGAGGTGTTTTGATTAAGTGATGGACCTTAAATAGTGAAGTGTTAATAATACCGCGACCAATGGAGGAACGACCAAAACAGCAATACTGGCCTTTAAAAAATTCTGCACTGAAACAAGGTTAGAGAAATAAAGGAATATGATTAATAGCGCGGAGATAAAACTGGAGATGAAGAAGGCTCGACCGAAATAGGCATTTGCTTCATACCAGACGAAATCATTTTCTAATGTTGATCGTGTGCGAAAACCGTAAACCACGTTTCTGGGCACTTTTCGGAGGATTAATGGAATGGCGATAATCGCGAAAATAAGATCGCAAGCCAGAATTGTCACCAGACCTTTGAATAGCATGTGATTCTCCTCATAAAAAGGTTATTTTATACTAATTCGCATTCATTCGTCTACCTTTGTTGGCGCAGCCTGCACCGGCGGAGGCCGGGGGCGTCGGCTCGTTATCCTTTGACCGGGTGCGCAATAAAAATAAACCTTTTTACCCTGCCGGGAAGTGACGCCGAGTAGGTGGCAGCTTCAAATTGAAATGGTATAATCATACGTTGTTTTATGTAAAGATTATTCGGCGTTGTCAAGAAATAATAAAGTTGGGACTAGATTGCCTGGTCACCCGGCATACACCCGGTAATGAGCCGGGCAATGACATAGTGCGTCTTTTAAATTGATTTTTTCCCATAAATAAGTTTAAAGAAAGAATGCCATTTAAAAGGTTATTATTATGTCAATAAGTTACTACAGCACAAATCGTCATTTGAATAATGTTGAGGGAATCACTCCTTTTACCGGCAAGGTCTCGTTTAAAGAAGCCCTGCTCAAAGGCCAGGCTTCGGATGAAGGTCTATTTATGCCGGATACGATACCGCTTCTTTCCTTAAAAGATATCCAGAAACTGAAAGGCAAGCCTTACCGGGAAGCAGCACTACTTGTGGCTGAAGCGTTTCTTGCCGATGAGTTTCCCCGGGAAGTTCTCAAAAAAGTAGTTAAAGAAGCTTACAACTATCCCGTTCCTCTGGAAGAAGTAAAACCCAAGGCCTACGTGATGCGCCTGGATCAAGGGCCGACAGCTTCATTTAAAGATTTTGCCGCGCGCATGATGGCAAGATTGATGAGCCATTGTCGCCCGCGAGGTGAAAGGCTTAATATTCTTGTCGCCACATCAGGTGATACAGGCAGCGCTGTGGGCGAAGCCTTCAAGGGAGTAGCGGGAATTGACGTTACTATTCTTTATCCGGAAACAGAAGTAAGCCCAAGGCAAAAAAAACAGCTCGACACAATCGGCGGCAACGTGCGGGCGCTTTGCGTGCAGGGCAAATTTGATGATTGTCAGAATTTAGTCAAGCAGGCTTTTTCCGATTCTCAACTTACAAAATTTAATTTGACCTCGGCTAATTCCATTAACTTTGGCCGGATTCTTCCGCAGATAATTTACTATGTCTACGCTTACGCCCAGCTTGCCGAAAATGGAGAGCAGGCAATATTTTCTGTTCCTTCGGGGAATTTCGGCGATGCTCTGGGTTGCGAATACGCTCGCCGCATGGGCTTGCCGATGGACAAACTTGTTATGCCCACTAATGAAAATGATGAATTTCCGGTCTTTCTGGCCACAGGAAAATACAACAAAGTTTCTCCCTCACGGGCGTGTATTTCCAACGCCATGAACGTCGGGCATCCAAGCAATTTAGCGCGTTTCTTTGAATTGTATGGAGGGACGGTTGATCGTGTGGGTAAAGTTCATCGCTATCCTAATCTGGAAGAAATGCGGCGGCATATTTTTTCGGTAAGCATTACGGATGAGCAAACCAGACAAACTATCAAGAGCGTCTATGATCGCTATCACATAGTTTTGGAGCAGCATGGAGCTGTGGGCTGGGCGGGATTGGAAGCATATTTAAACACAGCACCAGACAAAATATTGGCCATTTGTCTGGAAACCGCCCATCCGGCAAAATTCCCGGAGGAGATTCAAAATCTGTTGGGATTAACCATGCCCCTGCCGGAGAGCATGAAAGACCTTGACCTCAGAGAAGGCTCTGCCATTTCTATTGCAAATAATTACGATGAATTTAAAAATTATTTGCAGAAAAATTTAAAGATTAAAGAATAACTGTGACCTGAATTTACCCTAATAACCTAATACCCTAAAGGGCACATCGAGGTCACGCGAGGGCACAAGGCCGCCTGCGAGACTGTGTCATAATAGCAAAGAATGTCATTCCATATCCTACGGCATTTCAGACTGATGCTGCCGGCAAAAATAGCCAAACGAAGGCGGAATGGTATTATTTGATATTGAGATTGTCCTTGCTGAGTTTGTATTCAATACTATCAACAAGGGCTTGCCAACTGGCTTCAATAATATTTTCCGAAACACCTATAGTACTCCAGATATCTTTGCCATCCGTGGAATCCAAAAGCACCCTGACGCCCGCGGCTGTGCCTTCCGAACCTTCCAGCGTACGCACTTTAAAATCAACCAGGCGCATTTCCTTGATTTGCGGATAAAATGTCGTGAGTGCCTTGCGCAGCGCATGATCCAGAGCATTCACCGGACCGTTTCCTTCGGCGGCCGTTAACTCTTCCTCACCGGCTACCGATATTTTGATGGTTGCCTGAGAAAGACAGGGGTTATCCTCTGTGCGTGAAGTAACAACGCTGAAGGACTCCAAGTTAAATGGTTCGATAAATTCACCGATCGTTTTTTTAATTAGCAGTGATAGCGAGGCGTCGGCGGCATCAAACTGAAAGCCTCGGTCCTCCATAAGCTTGACTTCATGCACTATCTTTTTACTGATAGCGTCATCTTTAGTAATGTCAATGCCCAGTTCTTTGGCTTTGTATTCAACATTGCTTTTACCCGCCAGATCGGAGACAAGAACGCGCTGGTGGTTACCGACAAGTTCCGGTTGGATATGCTCATAGGCCATGGAGTTTTTAACCACAGCGCTGACATGCACTCCGCCTTTGTGCGCAAAAGCGCTGCGTCCTACAAATGGCCGCGAATTAATCGGCGGAACGTTGGCAACATCGCTTATGTAATGAGAAAGGTTGGTGAGCTGACGGATCGATTCCGGCGGCAGACAATTTTTCCCAAGCTTCAATTGTAAATTGGCAACCAGAGAAATCAAGTCGGCATTACCGCATCTTTCACCGTAACCATTGATCGTTCCTTGAACCATCACTACCCCTTCCTGCACGGCGGCGATGGAATTGGCAACGGCAAGCCCGCAGTCATTATGCGCGTGAATCCCGGCACTGTCTAAAGGAATATAAGAAGAAATTTTTTTCACGATGGAGCTGATTTCATAGGGCAGAGAACCACCGTTAGTATCGCAAAGAACAATCGTATCCGCTCCGGCGGCCAGCGCCGTTTTCACAACTTTGGTTGCGTAACGGGGGTTGTTTTTATAGCCGTCGAAAAAATGCTCGGCATCAAAAAGAACTTCCTTGCCCATTGATTTCAGATATTTGATAGAGTCGGCAATCATGGCGAGGTTTTCGTCCAAGTCAGTTTTAAGAATTTCGATTACATGCAAATCCCATGATTTCCCGACAATAGTGGCGGCAGGAGTGCCGGCTTTTACTAAAGCCTTTAAATTCGGACATAACTCGGTTTTGGTATGCGGCCGGCGCGTACTGCCGAACGCGGTCAGGCGCGAATTCTTAAATTTAACGGCTTTGGCCATTTCGAAAAAACGCACATCTTTGGGATTGGAACCTGGCCAGCCCCCTTCGATATAATGAAAGTGAGCCTCATCAAAGCGCTGGGCGATACGCATTTTTTCTTCCGCCGAAAAATTGGTTTGTTCCCCCTGCGTGCCATCCCTCAAAGTTGTATCGTACACCAGTATTTTATTTTTTGTCATTTTCCCCTCACTTTCAAAAAAAACCGCTGCTGGGTTTCCCTGGCAGCGGTTTTAAATTTCGGTTATTTCGAGTTGATACTATTCCGCGACCAAGCCTCCTATGGAGAAGCTAATTATAATGTTGCTAATTATTATTTTTCTAATGATGATCGTGTTCATAGTTCCAACTATTGTCTGTTTTTTTATATACTAATTTTTCCGGCGAATTTTGTCAATAGAAATAATTTTCATAATCAAATCGCCCTCCAGCAAAGGATATTTTAATAGAGCGGGAAATGTGCTAAACTGACGCATAAATATTTATATCAAGTCTACTTTAATAAAGAGGAACCTTGTCAACTCATCAGCATCAACATCACAATCATGAAGAAGCATCATGGGGCAAACGCTTAGTCGTCTCCATGATCATGAACCTGATCATTCCGGCGGTGCAGATTTACGGCGGCATTATCTCCGGCAGTATGGCGCTTATCAGCGACGCTCTGCATAATTTAAGCGACTTCATTTCTCTGGTCATCAATTATGCCGCACTGGCCATTGGCAGACGCGGCCCGACTGATCAGCAAACATTCGGTTATAAACGAGTAGAAATATTTGCCACTTTAGTCAGCGTAGGTTTATTATACGGCACCGGTTTTTATATTGCCATAGAGGCTTGGCACAGATTCCGCGCGCCCCAGCCGATTGCCGGGCAATTAGTTATCTGGATTGCTCTGCTGGGATTTGCCGGCAACATCATCTCCGCTCTGATGCTGCGCGCCGGCTCGAAGGTCAATTTGAATATGAAGAGCGCTTTTTTGCACATGCTCAGTGACGCCGCGACCTCTTTGGTTGTTGCCATATTGGGAGTTGTATGGATTTTCAAGTCCTGGTTTTGGCTCGATCCGGTATTCTCCTGGTTAATTGTCGGGATGATATTATTCAGCGGTTGGGGTTTGCTGAAAGACAGTATTCTTATTTTGATGAATGCCACACCGCCGGGAATTGACTTGCACGATATTCAGAAATCATTGGAATCGCTCGAAGGAGTAAAGGAAATTCACGACCTGCATGTTTGGAATCCGTCGGCGGAAAGTATTGCGCTGGCGGTCCATATTACTGTTCCTGATCAAATGCTCGGTAAAGTTGATGAACTGGCGGAAAGAGTTAGAACTGTTCTTGCCGATAAATTTAAAATTGATCATCCGACATTGCAGTTTGAATCCAACACCTGTAACAACGGACAGCTTTTATGTTGCATTGCCGATAACGGCCATGGAAAACATGGTCATGATTAGGTGAAACATGCACGGCGCCGTCTGCGCGGTGGTGAAAAAGATGTAAAGAATAACGAACAGACTAAGAAATTTGATTCCTATAAATAGCATATGTTATAGTGACATTCAATTTAACGGGAAAAGAGAAGTTTGTATATTAATTGTTATTATTATGAATGAGAAATATATAAAATTTAATAGTCAAACCTTATCCGTTAAGATAGTCTCACGGAAGGGACCAGTTGAGACAACTATTAAAGCCACGCCTTGGAACGGCGACCCTGTTTCTCATCCACTTTCTGATATTGTTTACCACGATATTTTATACCCCGCCATTGAAGCAAGAGATAAACGCCAAGGCAAAAAATGCACATATTCTTTAGTGCATCCTGATCCCTGGCTTGTCGGAATAGCTATGGTTATGTGGGAGGGTATAGTACAGGGAATAGCTTGGGATACTATCAAAATTCTTGTTAAGAAAGCATACGAAGTTATGGCAACTCAAGGTCTCGCACCAAGAGACGTGCGGACTAGTCGAACAAAAAAGTCAAAAACTGAATTGGGTTTTGTGTGGACGCAATATAAAGATGGCCGCAAACAATATCAAATGTTTCTTGGATTAAGAAGAGTATATAGCAAGAATATAAAAAATAACGGTTATCGGTCGGCGAAGCGTATAAAACAATGAATTTGAATGCCTACACATGGAAGGACGCATAACAAGTTCAATCCCGCGGACTCGATACGCTTACCGCTGATTTTTGCGTTAACCCCACACTATTGAAATATCTATACATGGCTTGTCCCAGAAGGTAGATATCATACCATTTCGATTTCAAAGGATAACGAGGCGGCAAGGAGGAGGATCCGCAGGCGTATATGAAAATACGTTGAGGAAGCCGACGACGATGCCAACAAAGTTAGCCGAAGAAAGCATAATGGTATCAAGCGAGCTTGATTTTCTCCAACCCTGAAAAAATAACTTTTTCTTCCTGCCAGCGAAAACCAAGAACGGAAATATTTATTCTCTGCAACTCCTGCGCATAACTATTTACTTTGTCTTCCGGCAGAACCATGACGGGAAGAGGATTTAAAGCGGCGGCGGAAGTCTGCAAAAGTAATTTAGCCGCCGCGGCCAGCACATTTTTTTCTTTTGTATCGGTTAAAACTTCAAAAATATAAGAAATTCTGTTTTCAGAAGGATCAACTGTAAAAAGCTCGCTCTCCGTGTCATTGCCTATTTTTATTTTCTGCCGCTGAAGTAAAGCGGCTAAGCTACCGACAACCAGATCATGGTCGCACGCGAAGCTGATTTCGTCCTCAACCAAGGAAGGCGCGCTTCCCACTAAATCTTCCCGAAAACTTATTTCCGAAAAATTCATTTCTGTTTGCGTGGAAGGGGCGGCAGTGGATTTCAGTATTTCGATTTTTTTGACAAACTGAGCGGCCTGCAAGGCAAATCGAGGCGAGTTAAGCGCTCCGATTACCGCCACCTGGCTTAGTAAATCCCCGTCTTCCATAAATGACCAGACGCCGCGGTAGTTATGCTCAAAAAGCGATTTGCCGATTCCCTTTTTCCCGCCGCCAATTTTACCCCGATGAATTACAAAGACATTCCCCCATGCATCCTCGGCAAATGCACCGCCGGTTTTTCGATCTATTTGGGACCAGGGAAAATTAATTTCAGAAGCTATGGAAAGAACACTGGACGCTCCCGGCTTTCCCACACCAAAGGCATTCCAGTAGCGCACTTCCTTTATGGCGCGGGAAAATTTCCAAATACCGAGGCTTTTCGACCATAAAACTTTTGCGGGAAAACCTGCTCCCTGATGCCCGAGCTTTACTTTTATTTCTTCGTCAATCAAGGATTTAAACTTTTTATTAAATTGACCGGCATATTTTTTTATGGCCGGTTGTTCTTCTATGACTTTGAGCATAAATTATAATTTCCTGAAATGTTATGTGTTAATAATATATGAGAAAGCGTTACTAATCCAGCCGTTTTTTAAAACGGCTGATCGCGCCGGAAAAAACAACAATTCCTAAAATAGTCAGGGCCAGATATTGAGGCCAGAGCACATCAAAGCCTACCCCCTTGAGAAAAATCACCCGGAGAATGACCAGAAAAAACCTCAGCGGATTAAGATAAGTAAGCCATTGCACAACCTGAGGCATATTGACAATGGGAAAAACAAAACCGCTGAGCATAAAAAACGGCAGAATGAAAAAGAAGGATGTCATCATGGCCTGCTGTTTGGTTGCGGATATTGTCGATATAAAGAGTCCTATGCCCAATGTGCTGAGCAAAAATAAGCAGGTGGCGAAAAACAACAGTAGAATACTGCCGTTTAAAGGTATTTCAAACCAGTAAATGGCAAGAACAATAACGGCCGCCATCTGGCCCAGAGAAAGAATTATATAGGGAATAGTTTTGCCGATGATGAACTCATATGATTTTAAGGGAGTGACAATCAATTGTTCCATCGTCCCATCTTCTTTTTCCCTGATGATGGCGATGGAGGTCAGAATAAAAGAAGTAATCATTACCAGAACAGCGACAATTCCGGGAACAAAAAAGTATTGACTGTTAAGGTTGGGATTATACCAGGTTCTGATGCGCGCATCCACTTTGCCATAGCTCATATTCATTGGATAAAGTTCGCGCAGCTCTTCGCGGTTGAACTTATCTAAAACAGACGCGGTGTATGCCACTCTCATGGAAGCCATATTACTCATGGAACCGTCAACAAGAATCTGGATGGGAGCTGTTTGTCCTTTCCTGATAATAGACGCGAAATCATGGTCGATCTTAATGCCCATATCAATTTTTCCCCGCAGCAGCAATTCCGCCATCTGACGATCATCGGCCACGTTATTGGTGATATGGAAGATATTGCTGCCGGTAAAGCTGTCGGCAAGTTTATGGCTCTCGTAGGTCTTGGAATTATCCAGAACAGCCACGCGAATATTGCTGATATCATAATTTACGACATAGCCGAAAATGAACATTTGGATAAAGGGGAAAATAAACATCAACACGCGATTTCGCCTGTCGCTGAAAAGCTGAATAAATTCCTTGCGCACCAGTTCTCTGATTCTAAGCCAGCTCATAGGCCTTCCTTTTTTAATAATATGTAGTTGGCGGTCGTCAGTGCTGTAAACATTAAAGCCAGAACCAGCATGCTCGGCCATAAATAGGCGAATCCTACATTCCGCAGATAAATTCCCGATAAAATATCGATAAAATAAGTTGCCGGAACGACTAAAGTCAGCATTTGCAAAAACTTCGGCATATTGATTACCGGAAAAACAAAGTTGGAAAGAAGAAGCGATGGCAGGTAAGTCGTTAAAATGGCTATTTGGTTGGCCATCAATTGTGATTTGGTTACTATGGAAATCAGCATTCCCAGGGATAAAGCGACACTTAAATAAAGAGAAGCGGATACGATCATCAGCCAGAAATTCCCTTTCATAACTATGCCGAATAGTAATTGGCCCAGGAGAATTGCTATCAACACATTAGTAAGCCCGATGAAAAAATAAGGAATAGCTTTGCCCAGCAGTAATTCCCCGGCTCTAACCGGCATTGATTTGATGGTTTCCATTGTGCCATCTTCATATTCCCGGGCGATGATGAGCGAGGTCAGAATCGCGCCGACGATCATAATGATAATAGCTATGATTCCCGGAATGATAAAATTACGGCTTTCCAAATCTTCATTGAACCAGATTCGGATGCGTCCGTCCACGGGAGGTTTTATTTCTTCTTTACCCTGCCGGTTAAGAAAACTAAGCAACATCTTTTGATTGTATTGTTCAGTAAAGGAGATAATGTAGCCGCGGATGATGTTCCCGAAAGTCGGGTCGCTGCCGTCAATAATAATTTGCAGCGGAGTTTCTCTATCGGCACGGATGCTTTTCATGAAATTGGGCGGGATGACAATTGCTACTTTTGCCCGGTCATGATCGAGATAATTAATGGCATCTTTTGTCTGGGACAGCCCCTGTGAAACATGGAAATAAGAAGAAGCGCCGAAATTGCGGATAAAATCACGACTGAGCTCGGATTTATCGTAATCAACAAATACCGTTTCCACGTGATCCACATCAAGACTCAGCGCGTAACCGAAAAGAATAATAAGGAGCAGCGGAATCGCGAATGCCAGATAAAGGCTGCGGTAATCGCGGATCAAATGATAAAATTCTTTACGGACAATGGCTTTGAGTCTTATAAATCTCAAGTATTATCCCTCATCATTAAAGTTATAAAAGCATCATTCAAGTCAGCATCCGGCTTTTCCGGACAGGCGCCGGCGATAATTTCCGCGGGGCTGCCCGACGCCACAATATTACCGTCATTGATCATAACGATCCTTTCGCAAAAACGCGCTTCATCCATATAATGGGTTGTCACAAATATCGTCATTCCGCCAAGGGCTAGTTGTTTAATGAAATTCCAGAAATGCTGTCTGGTGACGGGATCAACCCCGGAAGTAGGTTCATCGAGAAAGAGGATTTCCGGTTTATGTAAAAGCGAACAACCCAGCGCGAGTCTCTGACGCCAGCCAGTCGGTAACTCCCTCGTTTTCCGGTTGCGGACATCCTGCAGGCGCGTCATATCCAAAATCCAATCAATGCGCTGGGGCCACTGCGCTTGCGGCACATTGTAGACTCCCAGATAAAAGCGCAAATTTTCGAAGGGCGTTAAATCTTCATAAAGAGAAAATTTCTGCGACATATAGCCGATGGAATGCTTTATTTCTTCCGCATCCGTCATAATGTCGTGCCCGGCAACGAATCCGCCGCCGGACGTAGGTGTGATTATTCCGCAAAGCATACGAATTGTAGTGGACTTGCCGGAACCGTTGGCGCCGAGGAATCCGAATATCTCGCCCTTTTTTACGGAAAAGGTAATTTTATTTACCGCGACAAAAGCGCCGAATTTTTTTTCCAGATTCGTCACGGAAATGGAATCAGAAGTGGAAAGTATCATGTGCCAGATCTCCATCCACTTCTTTAATGCGTTCAATAATTGCTTCTTCCAGAGTTTTAAAGCCGCCGCGAATACTGGCGGGAGTTGCCGTATCCATAAGAATAGAACTATGCATCAATCCCAGACTATCGCAGCGTTCGCCCTCATCCAGATAGGCTGTGGAAACGATGATCGTCATGCCTTCTTTTTTCATACTGCCCAGTATTTCCCAGAATTCATGCCTAGAGACCGGATCAACTCCGTTGGTCGGCTCGTCCAGAATGAGCAGTTGTGGTTCGTGTACCAGCACACAGGCCAGCCCCAGTTTTTGTTTCATGCCCCCGGAAAGATTGCCGGCCAGCCTATCCACAAAGGGCAACAAGTTGGAAAATCCCAGATATTTTTCTTTGCGCATTTTTCTTTCCTTGCGCGGTATATCAAAAACATCCATGAAGAAAGTCATATTCTCTTCCACTGTCAAATCCTGATACAAGCCGAACCGCTGCGGCATATAACCGATAATGTTTTTGATTTTTTGCCGCTGGGCAACAACATTGAGTCCGTCCACGAAAATTTCGCCTTGCGTTGGTTTGATCATGGTGGCAATCAGCCTCAGGAGCGTTGATTTGCCGGCGCCGTCGGAACCGACTAAGCCGAAAATATTGCCTTTGTCGACATGGAAAGAAACGTCTTTGACCGCCTCGACAAGATCAAAGCGCAGGGTAACGTTCTTGACTTCCACCATGGGTGGAGAATTTTCTAGGGAGGCGACCATCCGGGGCTCCACTATCGCAACCAGGCATCAGCCGGCATTCCCGACTTGAGTTCAAAGTTGGGATTAACTATGGATACTTTAACCAGATATACCAGCTTTACTCTTTCTTTTTTCGTCTGAATGATTTTCGGAGTAAATTCTCCTTCCGGAGAAACAAAAGAAACCGATCCGGTATAAGTTTTACCGGGGAAGGTATCTACCTTCACATCCACCTTCTGGCCCGGCCTGACTTTGCCGATCTCCGTTTCATCCACAAATATTTTCAGATCAACGCGGGCAAGATCGGAAATAGTCAGAACTTCTCTTCCGGGATTTACAGTTTCGCCTGGTTCAACATTGCGGCTGGTTATTACGCCATCCATGGGCGATTTTAATTGCGTATAACCCAACTGAATGGATGCTTGATTTAATGACGCGTTAATCGAATTAATTTGCGCAGAGGCGACTTCGATATCCTGCTTGGCGGCGTCTACTCTGGTTAAATTACCCTGCGCCAGTTTCAGCATGGATTCACTTTCGGTAAGCCTCGATTGGGACACTTCGTAGGCTAGTTTCATGCTATCGCGTTCTTTTTCTGTGATCACACCCTTACTGAATAGATCTTCAAAGCGCTTGTAGTTCTTCTCAGCATCTTTTAAAGTATCTCTGGCGCTATTCACGGCCGCTCTTGCTCTGGCCACTTCCGAGGGCAGCGTTTTCCTGTTGATATCCAGCACTGTTCCCAGTTGCTGTTTTGTTTTTTGCGCCCGATCCAGATTTGCTCTGGCTTGCTCATAACGTGATTCAAATTCCGCGCGGTCCAGTTCAGCAATAATCTGGCCTTTAGTAACGGACTGTCCTTCCTGAACGTTGACTTTAACAACACGTCCGGGAACCTGGAAAGACAAATTCGCTTGTGTTGTTTCTATTGTGCCGGAATAAAATAGTCCCTTTTCGCGATTATTTTTCTGCCCGAAATAAACCAGTAATCCGACGGTCACAAAGAGAATTATAAAAACAATTATTATTATTCTTTTTTTCAACGCTTAAACCTCCGTCGTATATTTTAGTCCGAAGTATTTATACCAATTCGCATTCATTCGTCTACCTTTGTTGGCTACGTCATCAGCACCTCGACGTATATTAGAATACGCCTGCGTCGCCTTTTCCTTGCCGCCTCGGTATACTTTTGACTGCAAATTGGTATTACTGCTATTTATAATGATTGTGCCATCCTTCTGGTCATAGTTTTATCGCCTTCAGCACCAGCTTCGCCACTTCATCTCCCAGACTCCCCTTTAATTTTTTATCACGGGCTTTAATCTCAGCAGGAAGCCATAACTGCCTGTCTTTAATCGGTATGGCCTTTTTATAAAAAAGAATTGTTCCCACGATCATCATATGGATGAGGAATGGAACCACCTCAACAAAGATTCCTTTTTTTCGTCCTTCATCCAAAATACCAACAAGAATCGTCAGGACTGATACTATATCTTCAACGACAACGCGGGGCAGATGGGCGCCGTCTGCCGCCACCTCCCGCATCATAATCGAAGGCAATTCGGGATTTTTATCCACATTAGCGGCAATGCAGTTTATATAAACCTTGAGCTTTTCTTCCGGATGATCAACTTTGGCCACAGCACCGGCAATATTCTGGGCGGTATTACCTAGAACCTGATGGATCACATTGGCGTAAAGAGTATCTTTGTGGCCGATTTGATAATAGAGAGTTGCTTTATTCACACCGGCGCGTTCGGCGATTTCATCAACATGCGCCCCGCTGTAACCATTTTCGGCAAACACCTTTCGCGCCGCTGTTAAAATTTTTTCAGCGGTTTTGCCTGGTTTTTCTATATCAATTACTTTTTTAATCAAAAGCTTCACCAATATTTTTTTATGATCGCGTTAATTTGTCTTCATGCCCTCTCGTCACCTCGCGTGACCCCTAGTGACCTCGATGTGCCCTTTAGGGTATTAGGTTATTCAGATAGTTAGGTGATCAGGTTACACAGGCAAGAAGCCACTTATACACCGGCTTCGTAAAATACCCCAACGGGTACGGCGATCTTCAGAGGCAAGGCACGCAAATCCTGAGGCGTGCGACCGCCGTGGCGCATCCGGCATACGCCGGATAAACTCCGCATATGCGAAGCCCGGCGAATGCCGGGAGTTTTTTACGAAGTCGGAATTTAACCGATCGGTTTAACCATACGTTTAAATATTATGAGGAATATGTCAAGATATTTTTGTTATATTGGCATCTATGAAGGCAGAATGCCTAACCGGCAATTTATATGATTTAAGGAAGACTCATCCCGCATAAAGATATTCCTTGCTATTTAACTGATATGCGTGTAGATAGCTCACCGTGATAGCGATAGTTAGTTACCTTCCCTACTTTTTTCTCTTGGAAACTTCGGCAGGAAAATCCAGCTAATCGTAATAGAATCCAGCTATAGTGTGACGTTTCTAATCTGTCTTTCAGGCGCAAGATCAGCGGATGAGGCAGTTTATATTCACGCAACGATTAGAAATGGGTTCAATTGTCACCAATGCCATTTCGCTTTCTTTGGCTAACTTTGTTAGCAGCGTTGTCGGCTTCCTCGACGTATGTATAAATACGCCTGCGGAACCTCCTCCTTGCCGCCGCGTTATCCTTTGAAATCGAAAGGGCATAATAAAAAATGAAGGAAAAAGAAAAAATGAGTTTTGAGAAGTTCGAGTTACATGCGAAAATATTTGCCGGCGTGCAAGCGCTTGGCTACACAGTGCCGACACCAATTCAATTAAAATCAATCCCGCCGATTATGGAAGGCCGCGATGTTATGGGGCTTGCTCAAACCGGAACCGGGAAAACAGCGGCTTTTGTGCTGCCGATTTTGCAACGTCTTATGCAGGGGCCACGCGGCCATATCCGCGCCCTGATCATAGCGCCAACGCGCGAGTTGAGCGAGCAAACACACAAGGCGATAGGGCAATTAGGCCGCAGGGCGCAAATCCACAGCGCCTCCATCTATGGCGGAGTGGGCATTGGCAGCCAGATAACAAGGCTACGGGATAAAGTCGATATCATCTCCGCTTGTCCCGGCCGCCTGCTTGACCATATCCAACGCAATACCATTGATTTGTCCCATGTAGAGGTACTGGTACTGGACGAGGCGGATCATATGTTCGATATGGGCTTTCTGCCGGATGTCCGGAAAATCGTAAAACATCTTCCCAAACAGCGTCAAACGTTGCTTTTCTCCGCGACGATGCCCAACGATATAAAAAGCCTGGCTAATGATCTTCTGCTAAATCCGGTCAATATTGAAATCGGCCACGCGGCACCGGTAGAAACGATTACACATAAATTTTATCCGGTACAAATGAGTTCTAAAACAGAGCTGCTGAAAAATATTCTTGATAATACAGAAACTGATTCCGTTCTCGTCTTTACCCGGACAAAATCGCGCGCGAAAAGTGTTGCCCAGCAGTTGGACAAATCGGGATATAAAGTTACTTCACTGCATGGAAATTTATCGCAGCAGAAACGTCAGCAATCTCTTGACGGCTTCCGCGACGGTCGTTATGAAATTATGGTGGCGACCGATATCGCCGCCCGCGGTATTGATGTGACAAGAATTTCCCATGTCATAAATTATGATATGCCGTCGACTGCGGATGCCTACACTCATCGTATCGGCAGAACAGGGCGCGCTTCCAAAATTGGCGATGCCTTTACTTTTGTAACAGCCGATGATGCAGGCCTTGCTCATTCTCTGAAAAGAGTGCTCGGAGACAAACTCCAATACCGCAGTGTTGATGGATTAACCATTGGAATGCCGTCAGATAAGGCCCCTGCTCATAGCAATCGAGGCGCGAACGAGATGAAGTTCAATGGAGGCAGAAAGATTTTTTCTGCCCGGACGCAAACAAAAAGAAGTCCGGCGCGACGATCCTTCGACAATAGTAATCGGTCTTTATGGTCGCCTAGATCACCAATGGCGGTTTAATGAAAAAATCAAACAGAGAACGGCGACAGGCTATATTGATCTTGTTATGCATCTGAGTTTTCTTCAAGGTGCTTTGCGTCAATAAGATCTTTATCTCTTCCAGTTGATTTTTTATTTTTTATAAGGTTTTCTTTAGAAATAAATGGAAGATTTAATCCTTCCATAACAATTATTGTTCTGGAAGGATAAGCGTTATTAAAATCAACACCATCAATATGGTTTATAAGGTCTATTCTGCGGGGGGCAACACCGATTTGAAAGATTATACTTTTTTGCATAAAAGTATTTTCTGTTAATCCTGACGTCGGCGTGCCGAAAGAGATAAGGGCAGACAATATTTTTTTAGAATTTTCCTGGCTTGCTTCTACCCATATGTCAAAATCACCAGTTGCCCTTGGGTATCCATACGCGGCAAGGGCATACGCACCGACAATAAGAAACTTTACCTCATTGTCTAATAAGCTTTGTAACATGTCTTTGTAATCTTCGTTCAGCATCTCTATCGCCTTTAAAGAACCAAAGTTCAGATGTCAGATCCCAAACAAAAGATATTCTTTCCTGAAAAGAGGCATTAACAAAGCAGTCATCCTGTTTGGTTTGTTTTTTTAATACGGTTTTAGTTCTATCTAATCTCATGCGTCTTTATATCATATTTTAATTCATTTGTCAGCATGCATAACTGAGGAGCTAAGCGGCGGCCAACGAAGCGGCGCTTATCGGTGGCGCGGTCGCGGGGGACGCGAAGCGTCACATGCAATCCGTGACAACCGTTCGAGCGCCATGTTCGGCGCCTATATGCCCCTATCTTTTATTTTATATATATTTCTTTTATCTTTTCTCCTGTGCGGCGCCGATAACAGGCGCGCTGAACGTTAGAGCAGCGCCGCTCCGTTCGGCGGGAACAGTCTTTTGTCTTTTCGTTCCCGCCGAACGCTAAGGCTCACCGGGAGCCGGTTTTATCGGCTATCCGGTGGACCTATTTGTTAGCTTTCACATCAATATAGGTATAGTTTTCTTCAATGAAGTCCTCTGTGCGCTGGTACTTATGGCGATACTGCAGTTCCGACAGCTGCTTCATTTCGTTTAGTTTAGGCAGCAAAGGACTTGAGAAATTCGCCATGCCGTTTTGAAAACGATAAGCCATAACCTCTGAGTTCTTCAGCCTGCGCAACGGGATTTTGGCGGATCTAACAAAGTCGTGACGGACCGGGTATAGACCCATCGACTCCGCTTTAGTAATGGCGCTCGGGGTCATAAGCAAACCTATCCAGTCTTGATCCTCAGCATACTCAAGGGCATCTAGGAAAGCCTTTCCTACAAAACATCGATTATCGGCGCTCCGTATGAATGGGCCTACTGATATTGCGCCACGTATAGGTATTCCTGAGTATATGCATTTCCGAATGAAGAACTTGGCAGCTGTCTCCACGATTGAGTACGACTGACCGGAAGCATCTCTGGAAAACATGAGGTATGTATCAGAAAACCAGCAGTAGTCAATTATTCCTGGCTCCCAATCGTCGCAGCTCGATCTTAGATAGTCTATAGTGGTTTCATAGTCGACGCGCACCACAAAGGCTCTTACGTCGTCTTCGTCAACATTTATAATGTTGCGGATGCCAAGAATATCGAAGCAGGCCACCCAGCAATTCGAAACAATCCATTCATCAGCTTTTGTTATGTCTTTCATGCTTCCTCGAAGCTAACGCTCCGCTTCATGCGCGCCCGTTTTTAGGGCGTCGTCTTGGAAGCGGATGTTAGATTCATTCTTCAATTGTGTTTTCATTTATATCGCGAAGCTTAAAGGAGATCGGCAATTTAATACTTCCTTGAATACCCTTGTCTGATTTGAAAGGCGACCATATAGTAAGGGTAATAATATCCGGGGCTCTAAGCGAGAATTTGGCGGCAACTATAGGCGGCAAGAAATCAGAAGAAGACAGCAATTTATTATCTCGGCGACGATAGAAGAAATATTTTGATTGCCATTCTGAGTGTCCACCAGTGTTATAAGTGCTATAGACGAAGAACTTTGAATCCGGTGTCCATGATGCTTGTTCCACATATTGACCATGTTCCCCATCAGGCGATGAGTAATCTATTCTTACCAATACCTTTCCCTTTTCACCATAAATTTCTACTATACATTCAGGCGGTTTTGCAGAGGGAATGATCTTGGCTGTGAGTCTTCCATCAGGAGATGGAAATACTTGGAGATCCATTGCGGACGCAATGGAAATATTAATGAATGATAATGCGATTGTCAAAATTAAATAGAATTTTCGTTTCATCGTATTGAACCTAACAATTAATATACGAACTTCTTTTTATTAAGACTACCTATTGCAGTTTAAGAAATTACAGTACTACTTGGCTCCAGCCTTTTTCCTCAATGATTCTATCTGCAGGTCTTTTTCCTCCCACAGTTGCTGTACCCACTTGTGAATGGCAGCGCGAAAGGCCTGATCGCCTTCGTAATCGCCATGCAGAAACTGTTGCGGAATTTCTATTGTCCGGACACGCACAATTATCCTTTTGACTTTTCCGCAAAGAAAGTCCCAGAATTCCGGAACGCCGTCCGGATAGACGATGGTAATGTCCAGCATGGAATTAAACTTGTCGCCCAGCACGTTTAGAGCCAACGCGAGGCCGCCGGATTTCGGACGCAGGAGAAACTTATATTCACTGTTCTGCTTGTCGTGTTTTGCTTTGGTAAAGCGTGTGCCTTCGAGAAAATTCATCACGCTGGTGGGAATATATGCAAACTTCTCACAGGCCCGGCGCATTGTTTCAAAATCCTTTCCTTTTTGTTCGGGATGCTTTTTCAAATATTCAAAGCCGTGGCGATGTAAGAAAGGAAAATCCAGCGCCCACCAGGCAAGACCCATTATCGGCACTCGAATAAGTTCGCTTTTCAGGAAAAATTTCAGCAAGGGAATGCGGCGATTTAACAGATGCTGCATAACTAATATATCAACCCAGGATTGATGATTACTGACGACCATATACCAGCCATGATAATTCAAGTCCTCTAATCCTTGCACATCCCACCGGGTTTTTTGGGTCAGGCGCATCCACCCACTGTTGCAAGTAATCCAATTTTCCGCAATCCGGTGAATAATCCAGTTGAACCCCCGGCGTAATTGCGGCAGCGGTAAAAGAAATTTCAGAATGGCGAACACGAACAAGAGCGACGTCCATATCAATACATTCACGACCAAAAGCAAACCCGCGATGACTCCCAATAAACTGGATGGTAAAAAATTCAGCATAATGATATTCCTAAAAATACATAATATTAAATTAAGCTTGGCGAGCATAAAAAAAAGGGAAGTGCAAGTCAAGAACATTATTGACTTACTGTAATATAATACCAAGTTGCTTTCAAAAATTAAAAATATGAAATTTTGAAAGCTTACTTGGTATTATGCCAGGCAAATCAACCGTTTAATATCTGATAGCTAATTGGTATAAACACGTAGCACCTCTTCATAGCGACCTCATTAAAGTTTTTAATATAGGCGGCATAAATTGTTTTTAAAGAAATAACTGGCTTAAATACGATTCTTTTGTTATAATTACTTAATAGAAAGAATATTTTTAACCATCCCTAAGTAAAAATTGGTTGTGTTCAAAACTGCTATAAATCATATAATTCAGTTCAAAACCATAACCCAGAAGGACTAAAGAAATGAAAAAAGATCATTTAAGGAATATTGCCATTATTTCCCATGTCGATCATGGCAAAACTACGCTGCTGAATGCCTTGTTAAAACAGACGGGAGTTTTTCGTTCCAATCAGGTTGTAGAGGATCGCGTTATGGATTCGATGGACCTGGAAAAAGAGCGTGGAATCACCATCACGGCGAAAAATACCGCGGTGGAGTACAACGGGGTAAAAATTAATATCGTTGATACGCCCGGCCATGCCGATTTCGGCGGCGAAGTGGAACGCAGCCTCAATATGGTTGATGGCGCAATCCTCCTGGTTGATGCCAGCGAAGGACCGTTGCCGCAAACAAGATTTGTTTTAAAAAAAGCTCTGGCACTACGTCTGCCGATAATTTTAGTCATCAATAAAATTGATCGAAAAGATGCCCGTATTGAAGAAGTGATCAATGATTCCTACGATCTTTTTATCGATTTAGGCGCGGAAGAAAAACAAATTGAATTCCCCATCCTCTACACCAATGCCAAAACAGGAGTCAGCCATAAAAAATTAGGCGATGACAGCACCGACTTGCAGCCACTACTCCAGACAATCATTGAGCATGTACCGGCCCCGCAGGGAGATGATGACACCGTTACACAGTTTCTGATTACCAATTTGGATTATGATCCTTATGTTGGACAAATTGCTATTGGCCGTCTGCAAAACGGCAAATTAGAAATGAACACCAATTACAGCCTTTGTTCCCAGGATAAAATAATTCCCGGCGTCAAACTAAGCGCACTTTATACTTTTTATGGTCTGGCAAAAAAACCGGTAACTATAGCTGAGTCCGGAGATATTATTGCCCTGTCCGGAGTGGAAAATGTCACTATCGGCGATACAATTTCTTCTTTTATATCTCCACAGGCGCTACCCCGACTGCTTGTCGATGAGCCAACCATATCCATGATTTTTTATGTCAACGACGGTCCCTTTGCCGGCAAAGAAGGTAAATTTCTCACTTCACGCCATTTGCTGGAGAGGCTGGAAAAAGAATCACTAAGAAATGTTGCCATCAAAATTAAAAAATTGGGAAAAACCAACTCCTTTGAAGTTTGCGGACGCGGTGAATTACAAATGGCAGTATTAATCGAAACCATGCGCCGCGAAGGTTATGAGTTAATGGTTTCCCGCCCGCAGGTCATCACCAAAGAACAAAACGGCAAAACTATGGAGCCGGTGGAAAGATTATTTCTGGATATACCGGAAGATTTTATCGGTAAAATTACGGAAAAACTGGCTGTGCGCAAGGGTCGGTTAGAAAGCCTTGTGAATAAGGGCAGTGGCAGAGTCAGCATGGAATTTTTAATCCCGTCTCGAGGTTTAATCGGCTTTCGCAGCCAGTTTTTGACGGATACCAAAGGTGGCGGAGTAATGAATTCTTTGTTGGAAAGTTATGCTCCCTGGTTCGGCCCTATTCCTCAACGCACGACCGGTGTTTTAGTGGCTGACCGTCCCGGACGGATCACGTCTTACGCCAGCTTCGCCATGGAAGACCGTGGAGAAATGATCGTGGAAGTCGGCACGGAAGTTTATGGAGGAATGATAGTGGGAGAACGCAACCGTACAGGCGATATAGATGTTAATATCACTAAAGAAAAGAAACTGACGAACATGCGGGCATCCACATCCGATGCCACAATAATTCTCCGGCCACCGCGTACATTTTCTCTGGATCAGGCCATCGAATTCATTGCTGAAAATGAACTGGTGGAAGTAACTCCCCAAAGTGTACGACTGCGAAAAATGGAGCTGGACGCGACAAGACGTCTGCAGAAAAGCCGTAAAGAAGAATAAAATAATTAATGATCAACGAAATTCAAACCAACTTTTACCGTATCACTTTGCGTATGCCTTATCGTTTAAAGCACGTACATGCTTATCTTCTCGCTCAGGATAAGGAGTTGGCGCTTTTTGATACCGGCCTCAATATGCCCGGCGCTTATGAAACGCTGGAGAAGGATTTGGCAAGCCTGAACTTCAGCATTAATAATATCAGACATATTTTTTTAACTCATGTGCATACCGATCACTGCAGTATGGCTGGTTTGCTGCAAAAAAAAACAGGTGCGAAAATTTATCTTTCCGCCGCCGCTTTCGAAGAATATCAACATTTTCGTCAGGCGGATTCAGCAGTAAAGCAGTTAAAGAAATTCTATGCGCGCCAAGGTATGACATCTGGCCAAATCGACATGGTAATCGAAGAATATGAAGATATACGCGGCATCATCACCGAATTTAATGCCGATAATTATTTGCAGAACAACGAAATTCGTGAGTTCGGCGATTGGAAATTTGAAGTCATTTTCACTCCCGGACATGCCGCCGGACATACATGCTTTTTCTTCAGAAAAGAAGGCTTTTTGCTGGCCGGTGATCACATTCTGCCTTATATAGCGCCTATCCTGAGTCCCAATATATTTGACGATAATTTCCGTCCGCTCGCAACCTATCTGGAGTCTCTAAACGATATAGAGAAATTGCCTATCGCCACAATATATCCAGGGCATGGCAACGCGTTTATCGATTTGAAGGAAAGATTAGAAGAAATACGTCTGCACCATAAAAAAAGAAAAAAGATGGTCTTTGATCATCTGAACGTGAAGCCCAAGACAACTTATGCCATCTCTCACGAAATGTTTGGCTCTGAGCTTTCCGATTTCGATAAATTTTTGGCGTTGAATGAAACCCTTACCTATTTGAAGGAACTCCAGTTTGAAGGCGCCATCAAAGAAGGTATGGCCGGTGATGTTTTGGTTTACACAAGGATAGAAAACACGGGATAATTGTTGACAGATATTTTATTATAGTTAATAAACGCGTGTTAATTAAATTGGACTTTTCGGGAATAGTATATTTTGAGTAAACATCTCCAAAAAGAAATTGATCGCCGCCGCACATTCGGCATTATCAGCCATCCTGATGCAGGCAAGACCACTCTAACTGAAAAGCTTTTGCTTTTCGGCGGAGCCATCCAACTTGCTGGGGCAATCAAAGCCCGTAAAGCGTCAAAGCACGCCTTGAGCGACTGGATGGCCATCGAAAAAGACCGCGGCATTTCCGTCACCTCGTCGGTCATGAATTTCGAATACGCTGATTGTGAGATAAATCTTCTGGACACGCCCGGCCATCAGGACTTTTCAGAGGATACCTACCGCGTATTGACCGCAGTGGATAGCGCGCTCATGGTTATCGACGGCTCCAAAGGCGTCGAGACGCAAACACAGAAGCTCATGGAAGTATGCCGTCTGCGCAACACGCCGATCATTACTTTTATTAATAAGATGGATCGTGATTCTCTGGCGCCGCTGGACATCCTCGCGGATATTGAAGACAAACTACAAATTGAGTGTTCGCCGCTATCCTGGCCCATCGGCATGGGTAAACGTTTCAAAGGCGTTTACAATCTGTATGATAAGAAACTGCATCTGTTCACACCCGGAAAAGCGCGGCGTTCGGAAGGCGGAGTTGTCATCAACGATTTATCTGATCCCTTACTTGATGAATTATTGGAGAGCCAGGCTAATGAACTCCGGGAAGAAGTCGCCTTACTGGAAGGCGCGGCTAATCCTTTTGATTTGAAAGAATACTTAAAAGCCGGCCAAACGCCGGTTTTCTTCGGGAGCGCCATCAACAATTTCGGCGTTAAGGAACTTCTTGACGCTTTCGTGGAAATCGCTCCGCCGCCTGTCGCGCGCCCCACAACAACCAGAATAGTCAGCCCGGAAGAAGATGATTTTTCCGGCTTTGTCTTCAAAATACAAGCCAACATGGACCCGGCGCATCGCGATCGCATCGCGTTTATGCGGATTTGTTCGGGACAATTCCAGCGCGGCATGCATGTAATCCATCACCGCATCGGCAAAGAAATTTCTTTATCTAATGCCACAATTTTTATGGCGCAGGATCGTACAAATATAGAGGAGGCTTATCCCGGCGACATTATCGGCATTCATAATCACGGAACAATCAAGATCGGCGATACTTTTACGCAAAAGGAACCGCTCAAGTTTACCGGCATTCCCCATTTTGCCCCGGAGCATTTCTGCCGCGTGCGCTTAAAAGATCCTCTGAGAATAAAACACCTGCAAAAGGGACTTACTCAGCTCTCCGAAGAAGGCGCGATTCAGGTTTTTAAACCCTTGTGGGGCTCGGACAATATCCTTGGCGCCGTCGGTGTTTTGCAATTTGACGTAACGATGTCGCGACTCAAAAACGAGTATAGTGTCTATGCCGACTATGAAAAAACAGATTATGCCGCCGCCCGCTGGGTTACTTGTGACGACGCCAAAATAATGGAAGATTTCCAGAAGAAAAATTCAACGAACCTTGCTTTAGACACCGAAGGAAACCTTGTTTACCTAGCGCTAAGTGAATGGCGCCTGTCCCACACCATGGAAGAATGGCCGCGGATACAATTCCATAAGACAATTGAAAAAAGCTGATTATCATCCATGACACCGCTTCTAAATCAAAGATGATATCGAGGCGGCAAGGAGGAGGCACCGCAGACGTATATAAAAATACGTCGAGGAAGCCGACGACGCAGCCAACAAAGATAGCGCCTTGATTTATAAGTGGTATAAAATATTAATTGAAGTTTTCCTTAATTTAACGTAACTGGTTTTCAAATTATATTGAAGTGAGTAATAATCCGAAAAAAGGGGAGCCGTTTAGCTTACAGTTTCCGTTGTTTTTCGGGACGTACCGAACAATCAAGCCCAAATATCAGGAGGAGACAACTCATGAGTAATGCTAACGGAACCAAAATAGCGGAAATAAAAATAAATACTGGCAATCTTTACAAGGAAGAAGCTTTCACTGATCTGACCTTTGCCACAATCAGGCGACTCACGCCCGTAAAAATTGACGGTTCAATTGATGAGAGTCGGGAAGCCATTTTTACCGGCATGACCCAGCTCATGTCCCCCAACGGACCGATTCCGGTTCAGTGCATGATTGAAGGGGCAAAGAATCTTAGCGAAGCGGCGGAAAAATTACCTGGAGCCATTGAAAAAGCAGTTCAGGCGATGATTGCCGAGGCCAAGGAAATGGAACGACAGGAATCTTCCCGAATCGTTGTTCCCTGACAATAGGAATAAGAGACAACAGCACCCATTTTTAAAAGGACGCAGTTCCTAATAATTAGTGGTTGTGCTTTAATATATTAATGTAGAAACTCATTTTAATATATGCATTTCGGAACAAACGATATGGATTATTCTCTGTACACTAACCATTCAACAACCGTTAAAGAATATATGGTGGATGTATCAGATGGAGTTTCTCTTAAGATAATTGATTTCACTCCACGAAATGTTTCACAGGGAAAACCTGTTATTCTTTTTGTGGCAGGATGGATTTCTCTGATCTCCGGATGGAAAGACGTGCTGAAAGTTTTAACTGCTGAGCACAGAGTCATCTATATTGAATCGAGGGAAAAACAGTCATCAGCGGTTCCTGATGTAAAAAAAGTAAGCTTCTCTATCGAGCGTCTTAAACTCGACATAGGTGAGATCATAGAAAAAGTTATCCCACCGTCAGAAAAGTTTATACTTGCGGGGAGTTCACTTGGCGCTTCGGCGATACTTGAATACTGCGGATCAGAGAAGCAGAAACCTTTATCTGCGGTATTGATCGCTCCAAATACCGAGTTCAGATTCCCCAAAATACTGGGAACAATAATTCCAGCAATACATCCTTCAATCTACTTTACGGTAAAGCCTGTAATAAAATGGTATTTAAGAAACTTCAGGCTGGATAAAAAAAACTGTAAAGAACAAATTGAAAAATATGAAAACACCATAGACTGTGCAGATCCATACAAACTGAAAGCTAACGCGCTTGCTATTAGAAACTACGCGATATGGGATCGTATAGACAACATCACCGTTCCATGTCTCATTATCGGCGCTACGACAGACATGCTCCATGATACAGAAAACATAAAGCATCTTATAAAGATGCTACCTGATTCCACTTACATGGAGCTTAAAAGTAATATGGAAACTCACAGCGAAAAAGCAGGACGTATTATTGTGGAATATATTCAAGGTGAACTCCAGTAACTTATTTCAAACGTTTATCCATTCCTGTAAACCCGCAATCCGGCTGGTAGCAGGTCACATTCAGAAATTCGCATTTCTGCTGGCAGGAAGGACATACCTCCGGCGGCTGAATTTCCACAATAGTATTGCCGCAATTACTGCATTTCCACGTATTTTCAGGTGGTGCTGCCTTATTTTCTGTCATAGTACATTTCTCCCTTCTTAGATATTGCTATAAATTTATCACAAAAACATCTCCAAAAGGGAAATCTTTTTGCACATCAAATATTCTTGATATTAATCCTTTCTTTTGGTAACCAAGTACAGTACTTATTTTTCAGGGGAAATCATGGCAAAAAACACAAAGAAAAATGATCTGGCGGGGTTAACTCTGCTGGGCAAACCTACAAAACCTACGCGCAAGCTGGAGACGTTTCCCAATCACAATGATAAACGCGATTATGTAATTACCTTGCAAACCGAAGAATTTACCTGTGTTTGTCCCAAAACGGGCCAGCCGGATTTCGCCAAAATTAAAATCCAATACATCCCGGATAAGAAAATTATCGAGTCCAAATCATTAAAATTATATTTATGGTCTTTCCGCAATGAAGGCGTTTTCCACGAACACGTTACCAATATAATGCTTGATGATTTGGTAGCCGCGCTCCAGCCGCGCTGGTGCAAAGTAAGCGCGGAATTTGCATCCCGCGGCGGCATCGGAATAACTGTCGATGCGGAATATAAAATGATTTAATCTCTGGATAACAAAGAGTGCGGCGACTATTGCTGCAGTGAAGGGCATCGCTGCGTTCCAGCAGTGACCTGGCCGGGCATAATCTCTGCAAAGCTACCACACGAAAATTAAATAGGACTGAACCTTTATTTAAGGTTATAGAAAAAACGAAGTTCGTATATTAATTGTTGTCGCCGTTATAACTAATAAAAAAAGGGAACCTATGGATAAACATGTACTGAGAATCTTCCAACTGGAGACAGAAAGGCAGTGTAGGTTCGCAATTATGGCTATTGAGGACTTACAGAAAGCACTGCAAACAGGAGACATTGACCGAATCTGGTATTCCGTTCAAACGTTTCTCGTTGCGGCCGGCAATTTGTCCAAACTGCTCTGGCCGTCCGCCGCACATATTTCTGACCGGGCCAAGGAATTGAAAAGTTCTCTTGGTGTGGATGATAGTTCTCCATTGGCCCCAAGAACCTTCAGAAATCATTTCGAACACTTCGATGAACGGCTTGAAAATTGGGCGACCTCATCTAAGCACCAAGGCTTTGTCGATTCGAACGTTGGACCTTCCGGAATGATTTCCGGACCTGATTCTGGAGACTATCTTCGAAACTTTGATACAATAAAAGGCTCTATCACTTTCAGGGGAGATGAGTACATACTAAAGCCCATGGTAGATGCAATTGTGGAGTTACATCTGAAAGCTCTAACTGAAGCTAACAAATTTCCCTGGGAATAAACAATTGGTATAATGAGTCATTTCAACGGATCGTTAGAGCACTCCCGGTAAATTTTTCGTTAGATTCTTTCTATAAATCCCAAGTCCTGTAAAATTTCTTTTGCCCGCTGAACCTCTTCGGCCTTAACCAATAGACGTGCATAAGCTCCCGCCGCGACGAGCATAATAGAGCTTTCTCCCTCAAAAAAATATGTTATGCCTTCGCCGTCAAAGACAGATTTTATAAAGGCTATATCGCTTTGCTGATACGTGGAATAGACTTCAACGAGATCGACGTAACCAACTTCAGGCTCCGGCGGTATTTGGGCAACCAGATCAACACCGCAATCGGCGCATTTATAAAAACCATCCCGATACTCGCTTTTGCATTTTGGACAGAACATAATATTATTCTTTCATTATTATAATGGTGTTATCCGCAAATGCCGCTGATAGCGGTAACTGATTTTCAGGAAACAGTATGAAGCTGGAAGTGATCGCTACGCCAAATGTAAAGATATGTCATCCATTGCCGTCATTCAGAGGTATCCGCGTTAATTCTCATATGGATGTAATCCGTATTTTAATCTGTGATTAAAATATATGTTTGTTCTTAGCCTAATTAACATAGTCTTCAGCCCACGTCGTAAATTATTCAGATTAATGATGCGCTTTTTTATGGATCGATAAGAGTAGAAGGCCTTATATATTTCCCAATATGCATGCTGCAGTTCGTCAGCGGTAATCAGTTTTGGCCGAAATGTAACACTGGTGCCATCTTGATTATCCCAATTGTAATCCGTAATTCTGTCTTCTTTCACATACTGCTCTCTTAACTCAGTACCAGGAAGTAATGCCGGCACATATAGTTGAATATAGTTTACGCTCATATCGCTGAGTTTTTGTATTGTGCCTTCCATCGTTTCTTTATTATCGCCATCCAAGCCCATGATCAAGCTTGCCGTTACCTGAATATTTGATTTATCGAATAATGCAAATAATTTTTTGTAATCAGCAAGTTTGTTGAATTTTTTATTCATATTGGCTAAACTCTCCGCTGAAAACGATTCGATGCCCATCATCACCCCTGTACATTTGGCTTCACCCATCGCAATTATTATATCTTCATGTTTTTCAATATTCGTACTTACCTGACAAAAGAAGGTGAAGTCATGTTTTTTTATCAATTTAAGCAGCTCTCTGGTGTATTGTACGTCGGCGATAAAATTGTCATCTGTAAAAAAAACTCTGTTCGTACCAAGGGCTTTGATATTTAATAATTCTCTTTCAACATTTTCCAAAGGTTTCTTCCTGATCTTCGGACCCCAGAATTTCGTGACAGTACAGAAATTACAGTTGAACGGACAACCTCTTGTAGCCTGGATTGGCAAGCGCGGTATATTCGTGCCAGTAGACTTTCGGTATCTATTAAGTTTCAGCAATTCATATTTGGGGATTACCAAGGTTTTTAAATCGCAGTAGTTATCGGCCTTATATTCTTCTTTTAAATTGTTGTTTTGAAAATCTTCTATAATGTCAGACCAGACATCTTCCGCTTCGCCAATTACTATGCTGTCGGCAAACTGACGCGCCTCCTCTATTTGTGAAGAAACATGAATCCCACCCATAATCACTTTCTTGCCTTTATTACGAAAGGCCTTGGCAATGTCATAGCCGCGGTTTATTTGACTTGTAATTCCAGTGATTCCTATTAGATCTGCATCAGTGTTAAAATCAACTTCATCGACACTTTCATCGCACAACTCTACGTTAACCCCTTCCGGTGTCAAACCGGCGAGGGTGGGGATGGTGAGAGGGGGTATGTAAGGTTTGATCAGTTTCTTGCCGCCAAGTCTCCCGCGTTTTAATGGGTGTATTAACAATATTTTCACATTGTCACCTTGTACAATTTGTCATATATTTCTTTTAATATTTGATGGTTCTGATATATATGGTCGTACTTTCCCGGATATATGAAGTCCGTTTCAAATTTATTTTTGATAAGATATTGTTTTTGCATGGCTGCACTATAAGAATTTCGGTCTTGTATGTCAAGGGAAGATTGACCCTGTGGCCGGGGTGCGTGTGGTGATGACTGTGTATCCAGCGACACTGGGATTTGTCAGGTAGATTGCACGGTTCAGGGTGGGGCAGCGAAACTTTTTGAGTTTGATACCATTTCCAAATCGGTTTTAATTTGTTTTTAAGTATGGAGGGAATAGAAATGAAAAACTATTTGTTTTGTTTTTTCCTGACCATTTGTTTAATTGCCGGCGGCGGAAACATGCTCGCGCAAGCAAAAGATCAAATGAACACCAAAATAAAAGGAGGAAAAACTATGGAAATAAAAAGCTCATCGTTTAATCATGAAGATATGATTCCGGCCAAGTACACCTGTGACGGCCAGAATATTTCGCCGCCGCTTGCCTGGCGTGATGCGCCGAAAGAGACAAAAAGTTTCGCGCTCATCTGCGATGATCCCGATGCGCCCGCGGGCACCTGGGTGCATTGGGTCATTTTTGATATTCCGGCAAATGTCAATTCTCTGCCCGAAAAAGTTGCCAAGCAGGAAGAAATTGCTGGTTTGGGGAAAAACGGCAAAAATTCTTCCCGGCGATACGGCTACGACGGGCCCTGTCCTCCGGGCGGCACACACCGCTACTATTTTAAATTGTACGCTCTGGATGCAATGCTGAATCTGAATGCCGGATTATCCAAAGAAGATCTGCTCAAAGCAATGAAAGGACACATCCTCTCAGAAGCGCAGGTAATGGGCAGATATAAGCGCTAATGATTACCGCCATGTTGTCAGTGGCGCATTGCGTTGCGGAATCATTTTATATTCGTATTTTGGATAACCCAGCATGACCGCGCCGTAACAACGATGTCCCGCAGGTAGACCCATAGCTTCAATCAGTGGTGCGTGCATATTGGACGCCGCCGTAAAATAGCCGGCCCAGCATGTTCCCAGACCTTGGGCATAAGCGTATAGCTCCAGATAAGTCAGGGCAATAACACAATTCGTCTCGACAAAAGGAAGATCTGCCGGAGAATGAACCAGAATTAAATTCGGCGCTCCGCGCATGACCCGATCTTTACCATTATCCCAGCCAGCGATTATGCGCCTCACGCGTTTAGCAGTGTCCTCATCATTTATAAAAGGCAGCGTGACCCCTATAAAATCAACAACCAAAGCCGCCAATCGATTTACGTCGTCCGGATTTTCAAATACCGTCCAATGCACCTGCTGTTTATTGCTTCCCGTGGGAGCATAGCGGGCTGTATCAATCAGTTCAGCCAAAATACTATGAGGCACGGGCGTTTTTTTATATTGGCGAATGGAACGTCTCGCCTTTAAAAGCTGTCTGAGGGCCGCAGATCCCGGAAGGATGTCTTTTTGCAGAGGAGGACAAGTATCTATAGGCATCGTCGAAAGCGTTAACGCGCCGTGAGGGCATACGGCGACACAGTGACCGCAGTTTATGCAGAATTCCGCGGCATCTTCCGCAGGCGCGGGGAAGGCATCTTTATCGGGTTGGACAATTATTTGCACCGGACAATCCTGAACACAAATACCGTCACGTTTACATTTTTCCTGATCAATACTGAAAAGAGGCACGGTAATTTTCCTTTATAATTTTATTGTGAAACTCCAATTCTAATGAAACTCAGATATTACAAGCGTAGCACAGTAATATCTGTTAGTTGAATTATCCCACGTGCGAACCTAAATGGGACTATAACAGAATGTACTTAAGCTTGGCAAGTTGAACAATCCCGCGAAGCTGAGGGTAATGAGACTCAAGCTTCAAAAAGCGAATTGAATAGAAGTTTGTTAGTCGAATTATCCCGTGTAAGTAGGGATATAGTATCCCGCAGCTTGCTTTGGGGTTCATACCCATGAGTTCATTTATATTTCCGTCAGTTGTTTTTTATACATGAAGACGATCATCGTCATTTTAATATCGGCTTCTTGACGGCTAGCAATTGTTCAATCCGGTGGCGGTCAATTTTGCCGGTGGCTGTTCTGGCTATTGAGGAAACAATTTTAACACGGCGGGGCACAGCGTAAGGTTCCAGCATATCCGTTAAAAGTTTTTTAAAGTGAGTTTCGGTCAGGTCGCAGGCAATGACTGCCGCAATGACGCTTTCCCGTCCCTTCTCCGTGGGCAGCGCCACAACAACAGCGTCGCTGACGGTAGGTAAGGCTTTTATTTTATTCTGTACATCCAGCAGGTCAACTCTTTTCCCGGCGACCTTGACAATACCATCGGCCCTGCCTAAGAGAACAAAACGATTACCCTTGTCTTCACGGGCTTCATCACCGGTGAGACAGAAACCACCGGCATCGCGTTCCATTTCCTGTGATGTAAAATCGGATTTGACGGAAAGCCTGCCGCCGGCCAATTTCCAGTTTACGATATCAAAAGCCTTCCAGCTATCGGTGTGTCCGCTGATGTTGCGCGCGGCAATGCCGCCCGTTTCCGTGGAACCGTAGATTTCCGTGATTCCCAATCCTGTCTTTTTAAGGAAATGCAAACCATCGGGGCGATTCAGAACGCCGGAAGAAGAAAACGCGACTTTGAGCGAAGGAGTGGACAAATTATCAACTTTCAGGGCGCGGTAATGAATGGGCACACTGACCAGCACAGAGGCTTTATGTTTGTTAACAGTGGAAATAATTTCCTGCGGGAAGGTGTAAATATCCGGCAATACCCGCGCGTGCGCGACAAGAGGAACCAGAACAGAAAAAAGCAATCCGTAAATATGGTAAGGCGGAACGGTAGCCACAAAAAGGTCATTATCCGACAGGGTGAATTTTTCTTTCAAATAAAAAGCTTCCGCAAATAAATTGCGGGGAGATTTAGACCAGACTTTCGGCTTGCCCGTTGAGCCGCCGGTGAAAAGACGCAAAAACGGCTCGTCCGGATCACGGAGTAGTTCAGGGTTAATATTTTCTATGGCCGCGGGAAGGGGCGTGATTACTTCCACACCAGCCGGCATTTCTTCCGGATGATCGGCGATGGCGAAGTCAAAACCGACAGCGTCATACAGTTCCGTAAGCGCTTGGGCAGAAAAGGAATAAGGCAGGATCAGCTGACAGGAACCGGCAAGTGAGACCAGCACGCAAGCGGCGGCAACTGCCTTGTTTGTGGTGCAAAGGCAAAGCATTTTTTCTCCGCCGCGCCGCGCCAAAGTTTTTTTCAGGCCGGCGGCTAATTCAAACACATCGCCGTAGCTGTATCCGGAAAAAGTAAAATCTTTCTGGCAAACAGCTTTGGACGGCGCCAGAATTTTTTTATATAAATTGATAAAAGAATCTTTTTTTGCGTCAGCCATATTCAAACAAATTTTATTGTTGAAACTCTAATTCTAATGAGACTCGCTGAAAACGAACGTAGTGAAGTTTAAAGCGTTGGTCGAACAATCCCGCGCAGCGGAGGGTTTAATACACCGCAGCTTGCCGCGGAATCTGTTTCCAAATCTTGCTTTGGGGTTCATACCCGTGATTTATCGTAAAAAAATCAGTTTCTTCAGTGTATGGCGCACTTCCGTTAGGAGAGGGTCTAAACCTATTGGATAGCAGTAGTCGATTACACTTCATTCTGCTTAAACTCGAACCCTTGTTCTTCAAAAAGTTTCAGACAGGCATCCACAACTTCAACGTAGAGGGTAGAACCCCGCCGCTGTTTAATTTCCTCCAACGCAACCGCTAATCCTTTTGCGGCTCTGTATGGCCGATCGCTGGACATGGCTTCAACAATATCTGCAACGGCGACAATCATGGATTCTAATAATATTGCATCACCGGAAATCCCTAATGGATATCCCGAGCCATCCATTCTTTCGTGGTGTTGATAAACAATATCAACGATAATGGGAATAAAATCAACTTTACTCAATATATCATAACCCACGGTAGGATGAGATTTTATCATCGCGAATTCGAGATCGCCCAATAGTGATGGTTTCGTCAAGATTTCAGAAGGAATATATATTTTCCCTATGTCGTGGATCAGGCTGCCCATACGAATCAAGTTGATTCTTTCTTCCGATAAGCCCAATTTATCGGCTATGGCTACGGCGAGCTGAGCTACGCGCTTTTGATGACCTGCCGTGTAGGGATCCCTTGATTCAACAATCATGGAAATAGCGTCAATGGTACTGCTCATGGCTAATTGAAGCTTTTCAAGGCTCTCTTTCAGTTCCATTTCCGATCTTCTGATATCGGTCAGATTTTTAAATGTTCCAACTGATCCGATAAAATTGCCTTCTGAATCAAAATTTGGCGCACCACTTATGCTGAAGTACCGTTCCGTACCATCTTTGTGAAGAAGGATGCCTCCATCTTCTTTAATGGTTTGCTTTTGATCCCTGACTTGATTGAAGGATTTAACATATTTCGCCATATCTTCTTTTCTGGCAATATCCACAAAATATTTACCGGTAATTTCCTCAGGCCGGTATCCCAAAATCGTTTCAATTGCCGGGTTGATATAGGTAAATTCCCCGTTGATACCCAAGGTATAAATTATATCCGGCGCATTTTCGCTGAGCGATCTGAAACGCGCCTCGCTCTCTTTTATTTTCTGATAAGCGATGGCGTTATTGATGCTGATGCCGATCTGCGGGGCAATGCCCATCAAAAGACTCATCTCAGTCTGGCCGAGAGGTTTCTTTGATTGCACATTATCCACAATCATAATACCCATGGATTCCCCTTTATAAACAATAGGAACGCAGATAAAAGACTGGGAGCCCATGGCGTGGACGAAATCGATACTTTTCAGTGAAAGATCATTCTCGATTTCGGAGATATCATTAACCAAGACTGGTTTTTGTTTTCTGAAGACATCTACAGCTGTACCCTTGGAGAGAGGGTTATCCAGATGAAATTTAATGTTCTTCACGTAATTTTCATCTCTTGGATTGTATCCATAACTGACCGTATAAACGAGACTGTCTTTTTGCTTGTTGGCCAGCATGATCATGCCCCGGTCGAAATCCAGTCTTTTTCCCAGGGACTCCATTATGAAGTTGAGCAATTGATCAACCTCCATGATCATGGAGGAGGCTTGGCCGATTTCCTGGATCAGCAGGGCCTCATTATATCGTTTATTGATCTGGTCCAGGAGAAGTTCAGCCGAATCCCCCTGGTTCTGTATATTGGCGAGGAGTTCCTTCCTTTCCAGATGTTCCGTATACATCGTGACGCCCAGGATCATAACCATATACAACAAAACCAGTTTATTCCAGTGAGCTGGGCTGAGGATACCCAAGAAGATGAGGCAGATCACTAAACCGAGGACCAAAAAATAACTGCGGATCTTCTTCCAGACAAAGGTGCGTGTTTTTTCCCAGGTGATGATATAACGGCAGCAATCCCCTCCCTCATGAATACAGGTAGGATGCTCTATTCTGGCAAATTTATTGGTGAAAAGTTTCGCCATCGACTCCATTATACCCAGCCTGTACCGACACTGATAGGGATTTTCAACCACACCCGGCTGCAATACGGCTATCGCCTCAATCTGATCAACTCCGATTGCTTTGGTCTTCAAAACAACCGCCCGGCTGAGACGGGCGTTAAGCTTTTCCAGAACGGCATAAGCCGTAGCCGGATTAATTAAGCTCATAAAATACGGTCCCAAAGCCCCGGAGGCGCGGGAGGTAGTGGAATTACGCCCCACTTTTCTGGAAATGTCCTTATCCTGGGTCTTCTTCACAATTATTGTGTTAAAACGATCACTCTGTTCCTGCGTCAACCAATGACCCTCATCATCCAGTTGATAGGCTTCAATATTCGCATATTTTAAAAGGGGAGCAATATCAATATCCGGAAAGTACTTGTTCAGATACTCCACGTAGCTCTTGAAGATACGGCTATTATAAAGGGGTGTGTCATCCATCATTTCTTCAGATATTTCCTAATGAGAAAATGGATTAAGAATTTAAGGCTCATTTTTGTATTTGCCATCATATATTCACTAAGCTCTCTTCCATAATTCACATCCATGATCCAGAGATTATATTGTTTTTTAGAAGGAATGCCCTTCGCCTCCAAGTAGCTTGTTGGATAAATCAAAATAGGTATTTTGTCAATTGTAAAAGAGATGACTAATTGAGAAATAGCGGCAGATAGCGCTTCCCAGGGCAATCCGTCCGCATCATTGACTATAATTTTGATCCCATTGAGGAAGTCCGACAGGCTAAGGCCCGGATCCGATTGGTTTACAATGAACATCACCTTTAACATTCCGTTATGCTTCAGCGAGAAGCTTTGATAGCTTCTTTTGAACCCGTGCCGGGCATACAACTGCGACAGAGATTCAGTGTCTTCCTGCTCTTTGTCCAAACGTAAAATATCAAGGAAGAGACCTCCGGAAATATTCCGGTAAAAACGGTCTACTTCGCCGAAATCAGATGATATAAACGGTTCCAGCGACCACCCCGCCGGGAGCGGTTGACGAACACCGGACCTCGGATAGCTAAGATAGGAAAAGAGATCAAGGGAACAGGCACGCGGATTATTGAGATGCCTGGCAAAACCGCCAAAAAAATGATCGGGAAAACTGTTTTCGGGACGAAAATAAAACATCAGATAGTCCATTCCGGCGGCGGGGAGACGACAGAAACCATCAATATAACGGAGGGCTTGTTTCAGAACTTGCAGGCCTGTCCGCTTATTTTTGAATGGACTTGCGGCCAGATGATGAACCATCCAGGTCCGCTCGTAGGAGCGGACCAGGGAGATGTGTCCGTAGATCCGGCCGTTTCGCTGGTAAGTCAGTTGAGCGATGATTTCCGGGTTATCGCGATAAAGCCTCCTATAGGTTTCTTTCATGTGCTGCCGGTGAGACTGGACTAGATCATATTTTTTAGGATAAATGAACCCGCTTTCAAAAAGAAATTCCCATAACTGATCCATATCCACTTCATTGGCAATATGGATGCCGGGATCAATGACATTAATCACTATATGACTCAGCCGATCATAGCTGACAACATCCATATCGAGGATGACAAAACCATAGTGGATACTATTTTTCTTCTTATCTTCACGACGGTAGAGAACCTGGGCCTTGCATTGTATTTTCAAGACCCCGGCATAATTAATAGTCAGATCAGGAATGATCATCCCGGTCATCAGGACATCCTCTTCGGCCGAAACATAAATGGCGAAGCCCGAGGTTGAAAGATCATAAACATCCAGTTTAATTTTATTTTTTGTTGCCGGGTGATCAAAAGTAATATCCGGCAGGGGGGTGACCCCGACGCGGGGATTACGCGATTTTTTCTTAAGAAAACGACTCATTCGTCTGATTGCCGGGGCAAAGACAATAATTCGAATTGCCTGATCAGATGTCTGCCGGATGCAGTTACAGGATGCCGAAAAAATCATTTGCTCATTGCGATAAAGATGGATGGTTGACGGGTTGTCGGCATTAAACCAGCGAAAAGAACCGGTTGCCTCCGGACTGACCTCAACACTAAAGGCCAGGGCGCTGAAATCAACAAGCCGGCCATGAGCCTCAAAACCGCTCTGAACCACTTCGACCTCGATGCCTTGGCAAAGATAGCGCCGGGCCCGGCGCGGACCCAGGATGTAACCCTTGTCTGGCAGGTGAATGGTGAAAGAATCCTTTTGAACGTCCTTGAGCCGGGTGGGGATGAGAAACAGCAAAAGCCCATCCGTGAAAATGATATTTAAAATTTCCGCCTTTTCTGTAATGCTGCTGGCCTCCTCCGGCCAGCGGCATGTCATCGAATCATCGCTGCAAGGTTCCGGGTGTGCCCAGACTAGAATATCTTCCTTATACTGAGGATGATGGAGCTGCACGTATACCATGCCATCCGTGAAGTGATGACGGTTCCACATATTAATCAGTTTTTTCTGTCCGATGGTCTTTCCCGGATCGAGATTTCGGAGAAGATCCTGGTTGTGAAAACGCAAGGGGATAGATATTTCGTCGCGTTCAGGTAGGCCTTTATACAGCCTGAATGTTGGCTTAATATTTTGATCCATACTAGAATCTTCCGTTGTTGATGAGGTTTCCCAATTTATTACCGGCTATCTTCCAAAAACAGGAAATTAACAAAGCTGCTTCTTTTTGTGAGTCCTAATTTTTCATCAGTTCTTCCCAATAAAGGTTAAAATTTCGGTGGCAACTTCCTCAGGCCTTTCAAATTGTATGGCATGGCCGCTGGCCAATGAAACCATCCGGTTCTTATTTTCACCGGAAAACAAATGCCCGATGAATTGACGGACTTTATTATTGTCCACAATTCGATCATGTTCCGCCATAATCGTGAGCACGGGAAGACGGTTCTGCAGCATGGCGAACCAGGAAAGTTCCTGAATCTCGTCCATGATGCTTACGGACTTTAAGGTGATCAATGTGGTTTTAAGATCGTCGTTTTCAATAAAATCAAGCCATTCATCGACGAGCGTAAAATCGGTCGCTTCCATGGGAATGGGGATGCAGGCATGGTCGCGTTCCGGTTTAAGTTTGAATTCGGAAATCATCCCCAGCATGATTTTCTCGGCAATACTTAAGACAGACCGGAAACGCTCATTCCAGAAAAAGCCCGGCGTCAGCAAAATCAGGCTGGAGAGTTCATCTCCCAGTCCGGCCGCCGCGACAGCGGCATATTGCGCCCCCTGGCACCAGCCCGAAAGATGAACACGCCGGAAAGATCCTTTTAAAAATTCAACCTGTTTTACTACATCATCAATAACAGCGGGAACTGAACCCAGGTCTCCACGCTGTTCGTTTAAACCGCATCCCCGCCGGTCGGGTGCGACAACGGTTATGTTCGGCGACATGGATCGTAATTGCTTCGCCAGCGGCGCCTGCCAGCTGGAATGACTCATGCCTCCGTGCAAAATCATTACCACATCTTCCCCTTCGGGTTTACCCCAGCACCGGTAATTAATTTTATAACCGTTGGGCATTTCGAGAAAATGGATGCCCGCTGCACCGTCATCTGTGATGAGGGGCATACGACACTGCATTCCAAATCCGGAGCTCCAGTTTTCGGCCGGTATGACCTGAAGTCCCTGAACCGTTTTGAGGTAGTAGGGAGTATTCAAATCCAACAGACCATGACGGCCGAATTTTAACATCGGACTCGCCGGTTCCCGTTCCACCAGATAGTCGCCAAATGCCCCCTCATGGGCAATAAGACTATCTCCGGCGGCACCGGAGACCACAAGAGCAGCCCTTGTGAGCAAAGAGGTTTCACCCACATGACACCCGATAATAACAGGCCAGCGCAGTTTTTTCAGCTCTTCAATCATTTTCAAGGATCTTATAAGGCCACCCACCTTCGATATTTTGATATTCGCTATGAATTTCCCTGCAATATTTCTGTAAAGCGACAAATCATCAAGAGTGCAAATACTTTCATCCAGAATAACAGGGAGCCCCGTAGCAGTGCTGAATTTGCTTATATCTTCGGCATTTTTCGCCCTGACCGGTTCTTCCATGGCAAATGTTCGCCCAGCCCCCAGCATCATTGTATACTCTATAGCTTCGTCACAGCGATCCTTCCACAAATTATTGGCATCAAGACGAATACGAATGGACTTGGCATGATGTTGCACAGACAATTCTTCAAGAATATCTAATTTTTCAATATCACGTTCCAGATTGCCGCTTAACTTGATTTTAAAATCCGAAATTCCGCGGATCAGATATTTATCTGCCAGCGTGGTATATTTCCATTTTTTGTCATCTCCCAGCACAGCGGTGTAGCGGCCACAAAGTTTGCCATCGTCCAGTCCCAGCAGCTTTTCAACAGTGCAACCCCTCTCCCGGGAAAGCAGATCAAGCATCGCCATTTCTATGGCGCACCATGCCGACGGGTAGTTATCAATTTTCTTTTCATTCCCTTCAGCCCACTGCTTCAGATCTTCCAGTGTTTCAAAATTCACCTTGCCGGAGGAAAAGTTTTTCTTTATCCAAGTGAGGCTCGCGTCAAGATCATCGCCGGCGACATAGACTCGCGGACACCCCTCGCCGTATCCAGTGTTTCCATTTCTTTTGGCCTGAACCCAGATGCTTTCTCCTTCGTTTCTGGTTGCGGCGGCATGACGGATGGTTGTTTTTAAACTCAACCGCAATGGTTCTGCTTCTATGCTCAAGGTATGCTTTATCATCTGATTCTTTCCTCTATCTTTATTGTCGCTTATAATGCCCAATATGAAATTGGTTTTTTATTCGTTGTAGTTTTTTGATACCACAGTGGAATTATAGGAGGGCTGCCCTTGCTTGTCAAGGGCTTATATGATTACAAAAAGTGGGGAAATGCCGTTGTTTGTAGTCGAGTGTGAATCCGATAGCGAGCGCATTCCCCATAGCTTACTGCGGCGTAATCGAGCGAATACTGAATGATAGTGGAGCCCCCTCCGGCTGGAGCCGGGAGATTCCAAGCCTCGCGGGATTGATCCCTAAGAATCGAAGATTCTACTCGGCTTGCCGCGGAGAGTTTCAATTAATGTGTAAAAAATGTCTTTCGTCTATTTCGATTTAGCGCTGTTGAATTTCGCAAAAATCCAAAAAGGCACACCGAGCGGATTAACATTTGTAAACTTCTGTTTCGATAAAATGTAATCCTCAATTTTCTGGATCGCTTCGCTGGATGTATCGACGAATTCCACTCCCGCCTCATAAGACCCATCCTCAGTGTTGAATTCGATCCGTTTTATTTTTCCGAAAGCAGTTATCTTTTGGTGCAGACTCTCTAATGTTAAATCTATCTTGAGGAGGGTATCGACGGGCAAAGGAATATTGCCCTGAATTTTAATGCCGGACTCAGAAATATCCTTGCTGAATTTATAACGGATTTTTTCTTTAGGAAGATTTTCGACTTCGGAGACGATAGTTATTGTGATCTCGTGCTCTTCATTCAGTCGTTCCGACTTCCTTAGTTCGTCCTCTTTTTTTCGTTCCGTCCTCTTTTTTACATTTTTCTTCGGTAGTTTCGCTTTCCCTTTTTTGGCCATTACGATCCATTCCTCCTTTTTTTATTCCAGAATGTCCGTTTTTCACTCTTTTCTTCCGAGTGTTCCAAACCATTAATTGGTTTCGCATATTATTATCTCAATAGGTTATGCAAAACACAAGGGGTTTTTGATAAGATATTTCCTGTTCATGGTTGCACTATCGGAATATCGGTCCTGTATGCCAAGGAAAGCTTGGCCAAAAAAGTGGAGGTAATGTCGATGTTTGTCGTCGGTATAAATTGTGTTTATTGTGAAACTCCAATTTAATGAAACTCAGATATTACAAGCACAGCGAAGTAATATCTATAAGTTGAATTATCCCCCGTGCGAAGCTAAGTGGGACTATATATGATACGCAACAGCTTACTTTGGAGTCATCCCCGTGATTACAAATTGATCGCCTGCATTTTTGTCGAGATTGACAACAAATTAAATGTTGTCACCTTTATTTTTACAGTCAAATTAACTCTCGTCTCTTTTAACGAGTATACCTACGAAGTTTCAGTACTGGGCAATTGTCAGA
>PLGI01000107.1 GCA_003139775.1 Syntrophaceae bacterium
GGCGACCAATTTCTGTAAGTTATTGATTTTATTGGTTGCGGGGGCTGGATTTGAACCAGCGCCCTTTGGGTTATGAGCCCAACGAGCTACCAGACTGCTCCACCCCGCGATATGGCGATATTCAAAATCATTGAGTTTACACCATTATCTCCAAAATTTGTCAAGGAGTTATTTTGTTAAAGCCTTTCAAAATGGCGCTTGCTTACGATGATTCGAACTATATTTGGCATAAAGCCGCTATTTAGTTATGTAACCCATAAAGCGGTAAATAAGCTTGGCTGCCATGAAATCCGGCGCAACGATACCGGGAATCGGCGCCAGTTCCACCACGTCAAAGCCGCGAATTTTACAGGAATGCGAAACTAACTTCAGCAAGCGTAAAACATCCCTCCAATAAAGACCGCCCGGTTCCGGCGTACCCGTTGAAGGCATTATGGAAGGATCAAAAACATCTAAATCAATAGTGACAAACACATCGCCGCTTAAGTCTTTACAAATTGTTTCACACCAGTCTTTCTTTTCTGAGGCGAAATCGGCGCTGTAGGATTTAACTTTGCTTGGCGGTAGAAAATCCGCTTCCTCTTTGCTCATGCTTCTTATGCCCACCTGAATCAGTGGACATATTTCCGAAATTTTTCTTGCCACAGAGGCGTGGCTGTAAGGGCTTCCCTGGTAGCTTTCCCGTAAGTCGGCATGGGCGTCCAATTGCAGCACTTTTAGTTTAGGATATTTTTCTTTAAGAGCTTGCACAGCGCCGAAGCTGATGCTGTGTTCTCCACCCAGCATTACCGGTATTTTATTTAGAGCGGAAACCGTGGAGATTTTCTTGCGCACAGCATTTATCATATTCTTGGGCCCTCGGGCATCAATTGTAAGCGGTAAAGTCGTATGGATTCCGGCCAAATATGTTTCTTTTTTTAACTCTTCATCATAGAGCTCCATATTGGTCGAAGCTTCGATGATCGCTGCCGGTCCCCGGCGGCTTCCGGGCTGATAAGTGGAAGTCAGATCATATGGAACGGGAACAACGACAAACAAGGCGTCGCGCAGTGAATGCGCCGGATAAATTCCTCCAAAATTCATAAGTTCAATCCTCACTAATAATTTATGTTAAAACATTTGCACAAAGTTTCAAAAATCACGGCCGGTAATACCCGAGAAAAAAATTATTATCTTTATAATAGAGAAAAGAATAATGATTGATCCAGTCGCCCAGCGTAACAAAAGTCTTTTTCTTTCCCGCAACAGTATAATGATTTAAACTTGGCACATGACAATGTCCCAGGATAACCGCATCGTAATCATCCTGAAATTTAGTCCAAGCAAAAGAAAGCATTTTTTTAACCAAGGCATCACCATCCTCTATAGTCATCTCCTTACTGGCGGTAGAACTGAATCCGGCCAGTGCCCACCGCAGCGATGCTGGAATAAAGCGCTGAATGTTATAAAAAGCATTACTGCGCAAAAATTTACGTAACAAAATATATTTAATATTGGTACTATCCGTGGTGTCGCCGTGAGCAATTAAAGTCTTCAAATTATCTAATCTTACATTCATCCATTCCTCAAATACTTCCATGCCTAAAACATCGTGAAAATATTCTCCCATAAAGAAATCATGATTTCCTTCATTCAGATGGATACGGATACCAGTTTTTTGTAATTCAATTAATTTATTAATGACCGGCATAAATTCCGGATAAATTTTTTCCTTTTGGCAAAACCAAAAGTCAAACAAATCGCCGGCAATATAGAGATCATCAATATATACTGGTCCTGTATTGGGTTCATCGGAATTGACAAGGCGACTGATCTTTCCTTCTTTAATATCATTGAAGAAATTTATTAGTTTTCTGTATCTTTCATCATTGGCTCGCCTTAAATGAGCATCGGAAATAAAAATAGCCCTCATTACTTTAATCCCATCGATTTAATGCAATATTCTTTAGCAGATACCTTCTGCAAGGTCAATCCCGCGATTTGGAATCTTCCGGCTCCTGCCGGAGGATGAATGCGCCATAATCTGCGGGAGGTCGCTTTATCCTCTGCTTCGCGGGATATCCCTATGTGCTTTGCACAAGGGATAATTCGTCCAACAAATTTCAGTGCGCTACGCTTTTGAAATTTGAGTCTCATTAAATTGATTCTTGTTTTGTCCAGGTTTTTTTGTTAGTTTTGATTAGAGCTATCGAATTTGGGGCTGTTCAAAAATGTTCAGATGCAAGGCGCGCAAAAAACCGAACCGCGAGGCGTATATAAATATACGTTGAGCGATGCGGTTTGCAGCGTAACACAGCAGATGAGCGTTTTTCAACAGCCCCAATTGGACAAATATTAAAATTCACACATTCAGTTAAAGGCAAAAAAATGATAAAAAAACAAAAGGTAATTGAACGGGCAATAGATGTATTAAAAATAGAAGCGCAGAGTATTTTGCAGTTGATTGAAAAAATCGACAGCAACTTTTCCCGTGCTGTGGATTTAATTTCCAAATCCAAGGGTAGAGTAATTATTACCGGAATAGGCAAATCTGGCTTGATTGGGCGAAAAATTGTTGCCACGTTAACGAGCACGGGAACACCGGCGCTTTTTCTCCATCCTGTTGAAGGCATCCACGGCGATTTAGGCATTGTCACTAAAGAAGACATATTGCTCGCCATTTCCAACAGTGGTGAAACCAGTGAGCTTATGCCCATCATCAATTCCGTCCGTCACATCGGTGCTCCGATCATTTCATTTACCGGCGATAAGTCGTCAACTCTTGCTCGGACAAGCGATATCGTCATTGATGTTTCCGTGGAAAAAGAAGCCTGTCCTTTCGGTCTTGCTCCTACTTCCAGCTCTACCGCTGCTTTGGCTATTGGTGACGCTCTGGCCATTGTCCTTATTGATGAAAAGCAATTTAAAGAAAAAGATTTCTATAAGTTTCATCCGGGAGGGAATCTGGGCACAAGGTTAAAAGAAACAGTCGGAGATGCCATGATCGTAGGAAAACAAATTCCCAAAGTGCTTGCGGGAACTTCCGCAATAAAGGCAATACAGGAAATTAACAGTAAAAATGTGGGATTTGTTTTAATCACCGACAAAAAAAATAAACTTCTGGGAATTTTTACTGATGGTGATATGCGCCGCATGATTAGCAAAGGCATATCTTTTGAAGGAAAAATTATCAATGAGATGATGACTAAAAATCCCAAGACAATAGACGAAAATGTTTCGCTGGCGCAGACTATGGAACTCATGCAAAAAGAAGAAATAACATCATATGCCGTGGTTAATGAGAAAAAGGAACTTAAGGGATATATCCATCTCCATGACATTTTAGGCCGGGGCGGATCGGTGAATATTTCTCTAACTCAATAATTACAGGAAGATAAGAAATTATGTCCCTCTATGAATTTGATGGCAAAAGACCGCAGGTTCCGGTTGATTCTTTTGTTCATCCGGATGCGGTTTTAACAGGTGACGTAAAAATCGGCCATGAATGCTTAATTGCTCCCGGTGTTTCCATTCGGGCTGATTTCGGACCGGTTGTAATCGGCAATCGTTCTAACGTTCAGGATAATTCGGTTATTCATGTGTATCCTGATTCTCGTGTCATTATTGAGGAAGACGTTACCGTGGCTCACGGAGTAATCCTTCATGATGCGCACATCAAATCAAGATGCGTAATCGGCATAGGCGCTATTGTGCTTTTTAACGTTGTTTGCGAAGAAGATGTTTTTGTGTCTGTCAGTTCAATTGTGCCTAAAGGCATGCATATTCCTGCCGGTAAAATCGTCGCCGGCAACCCGGCAAAAATTACTTATGATGTCACTGATGATCAGAAAATAATGGCGAAAGCCGGTATCGACTATTATCGTGAGCTCTGCAAAAAGTATATCGCAACGATGAAGGCAATTGGTTAAGATGCCATAATCCCAGATTGCACAATCTGGGATTATGTAATAACGGTGGTGAGGAGAAACCACTTTAAAATTTGATTTGTGAAACTATTGCTGATTCAGTGTTTGTAGTTTACAAAAAGGATGAGGATAAAAAAATGTTATTTCCACAGCTATCCTCTATCACCTTCTTCCTGAAATCTTTATTTTTCCATTCCGTCGTTTTATGCTATATTACAATAAGAAATAGTTGAAAATCACGACTATTTCCTTTGTGTAAGGACTCGAGAGAAGAAAGATACTATAAGTAGACATTTAAATCGATTGACCTTTAAAGGGGTATAGTATGGAGTTAAATAAGAAACAAAAGTTCGTATTGTGTGTAGTTTTTTGGGTTATAGTTTCTATGATAATTTTTCCGCCTTACCAGAACATCATGGTCGTTAGGAAAATCAATTGTGGCTCTCCTTTTATCTTCGGGACGCATTTCTGTCCAATTGATATGTTCCAGTTGATAACTCAATTCATATGGACTTTTATTATCGGAGGGGCAATCTTTCTATTGGTAAGTTATAAGAGAAAGAAATGAAGATTATCTCTATTGTCAATCAGAAGGGGGAGTATAGGAATAATTGTTGTTATCTTGTAGATAAGAGTAAAATGGTGATGTGAGTTACTTCTTCTTGGTTAATTAATTAAAGGCAGAGTCAGAAATGGTTCTGCCTTTTTCATTGATTCGTTCGAATAAGCGTCAATCCAAAG
>PLGI01000063.1 GCA_003139775.1 Syntrophaceae bacterium
AACGAAAAAATTTCTTAGTGTCTGTCTGTTTTTACACCATGGTAAATTCTCAGACAATTATATTGTCTTCTTAATAAAATAATTCTTCGTATTGCTTTTGCAATGCTTTCGCGACCTTTAATTCCGAATTTCTTCTCGTTGGCAAGCCCTTTTCCATTTTGGCTATTGTTTGTCGCGTTAACCTAGCTTTTAGGGCTAGTTCTGACACACTAAGGGGAATAGCTTCTCTAAATTGTTTAACTCTATTTTTTCGGATATTCTTGATCATATAATGGCACCCCAAAAACAAAAAGNNAGAATGGTGCGGATGGCTTGGGCCGTTCTGCCCTGCTTCCCAATAACTTTTCCCATATCTTCTTTTGCCACACGCAATTCAATTACAGATGTTTGTTCGCCGATGACTTCAGTTACTTCCACTTTGTCGGGATTATCAACTAAAGATTGAGCGATATGCTTAATCAATTCCTTCATCCTCAGCACCTTCATTGGCTATGGTTAACACTGCTTAAAAATCCGCTACAATATTCGCACTGCTTGTAACTTTTTATTTACCATCCACCATCTTCTTTAATTCCCTTCCCACCTTGAAAAATGGCAATCTCTTCGGTTTCACATCGACATGTTCCCCATTTTTAGGATTCCTTCCTTTATAAGCTTTATATTTACGAACAGTAAAGCTCCCAAATCCTCTAATTTCAATCCTGCCACCATTATTAAGTTCATCATTAGTTCATTTAATGAATGTAAAACATCCAGAGAAGACCTTGCCGGTTTCATATCGTTGAGACTCTTGCAAGAAATTTCGTTATTATAGATTTATCTGGCATTTTCAACCAGTACGTACGTGGCGCAGGAGTCATAACCAACCCCCGTTAAAACCAGCACGTCGCAGGCCGCCGGCGATATATGGGCAGTTTTGCATCAATCGCCACAATAAGCCGGTACGATAATTTTCGATCATCAAAACAATAGGCCCTTGATTAATCCCGAAATGCCACGGCGATACCCAACCAACGGCATTGCCGGCTTTTATCGGGTAGGTCGGGTTAAGAGTTGCTTTGGAACCATAGGGCTTGTGCGCTGTTAATTTAAGCTGGTTAATATAATAGTCTATAGTGGGAAGCACGATATCGGGTGCGAACGGCAGCGATGTCACCACCGCCCACGGTGCGATGGTGCCGTCGTCGGGCCCATACGGCACGCCTCGTCCAACGTAATCGAAGAATTGGCGTTCGATGCCGTTCACTTTGATCGTGTCGGGACCAGGACCGTCGCTCGCGGTAATTCCCCAGCAATTGCGTCCATAGCCCGCGAATTTGAGCGGGTTATCAATCGCATACTGCTGTTGCACATAAGTCGCGCGGCGGCTGTTCTCGAAATAGTCGATGCCCTTGTTGTGCATGAAAGCGTCCTTAATACCGCGAAAGTCGATCCAGACATGCGAGAGCTGGTGCGTGAATAAGGACCCGGCGTAAAGATATTCATATCCGTAACAGCGTTCCCACCGGTAAGTCGAAGTCCACGCGGTGTAGCAGCTCTCGGGCAATGGATGAGTGGGCGAACCCAGTCCCAAAATATACAGCAACATCGCCTCATCGTAGCCTTCCCAACGGTATCCGAGAAATCCGCTTTCGGGCTTCCAGCCGTGCGTAACCGTTGTGCCAAGGTTTTGCGCCCATTGCCAATCCGCGCGGCGATAAAGTGTGTCAGCGAGGGTGCGGATTTCATGCTCGTCGGCCGTATCCTTATCAAAATAATCTCCCGCCGTTAACGCACCCGCCAGCAGAAAAGCGCTATCTACCGTTGACAGTTCACATTGCCAGGCGCGCCGGCCGGTCCTCATGTCAAGAAAATGATAATAAAATCCCTGGTAGCCGGTGGCGTCGGGTTCGGGGCCTTGCGGACTGTTCCAGAAAAAACGCAATGTAGTCAGCGTTCGTTCTACCGCCGCGTGCCGCGGCATAAACCCGCGCTCGACAGCCACTGGGTAAGCCGCCAACGCGAAACCGGTAGCGGCAATACTGGCAGGCCAATCCGCTGCGGTCTTGTCGATCACCAGCCCGTTGTCCGGATTCGTCTCCTGCAGAAAGTAGCTGAACGATTCCCGCTGAAGCATTTCCAACTCAGCATCAGTGATGGCATGTGGCTGCAACGCAATATCACGCGCATTTTTCTGTTCAATCATGTTTTTTCCTCAAGGTATTTCCTGGTGACACCTATACCGCAAGAGCGTCGTTGACGATTGTTTGTGCTTCCTCCAGGATACTACGTAAATGATCCGCTCCACGGAAGCTCTCCGCATATATCTTGTAGATATCTTCGGTCCCTGACGGACGCGCCGCGAACCATCCGCTCTCGGAAATCACCTTTATTCCACCTATGGACGCGCCATTGCCCGGTGCTTGGGTGAGGATGGTCCGGATTTTTTCACCCACCAGTTCGGTGATCTTAACCTGCCGGGATGATATCTTCGCCAAAAGTACCTTTTGATCCGGAGTGCATTGTGCCTCAACGCGGTCGTAGGCCGGCTCACCGAACTCGCGTGTGAGTTCACGATAGATTTCGCCGGGATCGCGGCCCATTCGGGCTGTG
>PLGI01000043.1 GCA_003139775.1 Syntrophaceae bacterium
TTACACGGCATACATCCGTAATATTCAATTTTGACAACTGCTCATCACTGAACAGTTGTAGGTGAAACAAACAATTCTGACGATTCGAGAATTGGATTTTTAGTTCTTCAAGTAATAATCCTCAATTTTCACAACTGCCCTCTATAGAAACTAAGTGAAGTTTCATATCGGACTATCTGTTTTAAAAAGTACGGAACAACCTGATGAAATTGAAAAAAAGTTGGGCGGAATTTTTTCGCCCAACTTTTCCTGTCTGCAAAAAGATGTTTTCTTTATTCATTTCTTATCAAACATCAATTACACCATCTCGGGAACAGAAGCCTTTTAAGTATTTAATTCAATGATTTTAATAGGGATATCAATTCAAGGTTTGGCTTTGTACTGCTATTGTATCGCCCAAATCGCCCCAATACGCTCTTTCCAAAAACCATCAAGGAGGTTTGAAGATGAAGCGTACTATACTAATAATTCCAGCCGTCAAATCCGAATCGGGGCTTTCCCGTTCGACTATTTATTTGCGGATTTCTCAAGGGTTGTGGACAAAGCCGGTGTCCCTCGGCACTCGGGCGGTCGTCTGATGAAGTAGAGGCGATCAATGCGGCTCGCATTGCCGGAAATACGGATGACGAAATCCGCGTCCTGGTAAAAGAACTGGAAGCGGCCCGTAAAATTGCGTGGTAACGGGAGGCGATGATGAGAAAACGTCATCCTAATTACCGTCTCGTGAAAATTCACCGCAACTATACGGTGGAAGAAATCGCCAAACTGTTTGATATCCATAAAAATACCGTGCGTCAGTGGATTAAGGAAGGGCTTGAGACCATCAACGACAAACGCCCTATACTGATTCTTAGTCCTGTTCTGATGGCATTTCTTCAGGCACACCGCCTAAAAAACAAACAGACCTACAAGCCGGGTAAACTCTGTTGCGTGCGTTGCCGCGCTCCGAGATTACCAGCAGGAAACATGGCGGACTATAATCCGGTCACCGAAAAATTCGGCAACCTCGTTGCCATTTGCCCGGACTGCAATTCCCTGATGAACCGGCGCGTCAGCATGGCCCGGATCGGGGAGTTTAATGGAAAAGTGGACATCAGTTTTCGGAAGCACTTCGACGATTAAGCACTATAAAGAAATGTAATGATTAAAACATTTTAAGCTATCAGTTCCCCTCATCCACCAAGAAAAAGGTTCACTTTAGTGTATTAAAAATCCTGGCTAATCGCCATTTTTTGCGCTTCTTCCAGCTTCCTTTATGATAAGCATAACTGGCGAGAAGCGGTAATGCCGTGGTAGCTTCAGCGTAAACCATTTGTTCAAAAGATGAATCCACTTTGCCCCAGGAATTGGCTTCTTTGAGAGTGGAACTGGAGCAAGCGCCGTCACGCACATCGGCGACGGTAATTTGAACGGCGTATTTGTGCATAGGCACTTCTTTCCCCAGTATTTCCGCGCATACAACCGTATCCTGAGCAAAATTCTTCGGAACGCCGCCGCCGATAATTAATAGGCCGCTGGTTCCTGCTCCGATTTTAATCATGGTTAATTCGCGAAAATCTTTTACGGAATCAATAGAAACATGATTATCGGGATTGTCCTGCTGGTGCAGGACAAGACCAAACCCTGCGGAACTATCCGAAAAGGCCGGACAAAAAATGGGAATATCGTACTCGTAGGCCGCCTGCACCAAAGAATCTTTCTTTTTCGCTTTCTTTTTTAAGTATTTTCCCATCTCCCAAATGAATTCACGCGAAGAATAAGCCCGGGGCGGCAGCGCATCTGCTATTATTTTAATTGTTTTATCGCAGACCTGTAATTGTTCTTCATCAATGAAGGTGTCGTAAATCCGGTCGATATAAAGTTTACGCAATAATTTATCGTCAACAAAAGACGTGCCTTGATAATGCTTAAAACCCAGAGCTTCAAAAAAATCCATATCGACAATCGCAGCTCCTGTGGCCACTATAGCGTCAATCATGTTATTTTTTACCAAATCAACGTAAACCTGCATACAGCCGGCAGCAGAGGTAGAACCAGACAAAGTTAAGATAATTGCGCATTTTTTTTCTTTGAGCATCCGGTCGTAAATATCGGATGCATTGGCGAGATCGCGGGCGGAAAAGGACATCTTCTTCATGGCGTTAATTATGTCCATAGAATTAATGGCTTTGATGTCAATGTGCTCAACAGTTTTATTCAATAGATCTTTTTTCTTCATTAAATATTACTCCCTATTATTGTAGATGAATCTTATTAAAACATGGGCAGGAAAAAGTCAACCCATAGCCGCAAAATGTAGTTCTTAGCACTACAAAACCAAACCGTGGCTACGTGGTTTTTTACGGCTTCTTATTTTCGTTTTTTTTCATAGCCCCCGGCAGGAAGACATCCCCGGGTTTGGTGATAATATCCCGCGGCAGCTTCAGTATCCTCAATAGGGATTCCGCCACCGACTTGGTCAGGGCGCCAGCCGACTTGGACGTGACCGTGGTGTCGTCCACCGGCCCGAGCGCGTGCAGGGTGATCACGATCAAAACCCCCTTTTTCCCAGTGAGTACCCAGCCCACAATGGGGATTTGGGTGATGGTTTTATCGAATGTCTGCAGCGGCTCGATACCCATGACCGTGTCTATATAATGAGTGCGGATCAGATACTTTCCCACGGCTGATATCTGGAGTGAGTTGCTGTGCAGATAGAAATCGTTGAAAGTCACCACCGAATCTCGGATGGTAAAGGTTGCGGTAATGGTACTGTAAGGGAAGCCGGAATGCAAGAAGTCGAGTTCACCGGTCTTGATTATCTTATAGGGATTTAAAACTGAGAATATGCGGGATAAAAAATTGTACCGTTTGATATTGCCCGCGCGTGCCTTGAACGATATATCGCCATTCATAGAATCGTTTTTCCCCCATGCCCGCCCTTGCAAATCCATGTGGCCGTCCATCCATGGAGGTGTGGCGGGCCAGGCGGCCGTGATGAAGTTGGCGACGGGAACGTTTTGCAGATCCATATCCAGATTGTATTCAAACTGACCATCCGGATTAAAGATCACCATACCCTTGACAGTTCCTGTTTTATCGGACAATTCCAAGTTCGTCAGCCTGAGACCGTCAGGTCCGAGTTCCGCCAGAGCACTGCCTTTCTGGATGAATATGCCATTATAGGTTAGGTTGGTAAGTTTGAGCTTGCCATTGCCTTGAAATTTCTTGAGCATATCGATTTCGCTCTTTGCGCCGGCACTGATCGAAAGTCTGTCCACAACCACGTCGCCCTTTAAATACGGTATTTTATCCAAGCTGAGGCTGCCATTCATATCAATGGTCATCTGATCCTGACGGATTTTTAAGGCTTTACTCGTTAGTTTGCTGCCGGTCATGTTTATGATGCCCGTCAAGGCCAAAGGTTTGTCCTCGTATATGAATCTGGCCTGTCTGAGATCCAGGTTGCCGGTTATATGAAAAGCCTTGTCTGTCACAATATTGATCTTGCCGATTATTTTACCATCCTTGGGTATCAGAGAATCTCCTGCGGCGCCTTGCAGATTGGCCATATCCACTTTTCCAGCCACCTTGATATTCGCTTGGCTGCCTTTCAGGGAAATCTGCAAACGGAGTACATCCGGGTTCAGATTCACGGCCAGGTCGGGGATTTCAATTCGTGACTGAGGAGGAAAGCTGGCCTTCATCGTACACTTGCCGGTGATAGGACCACGTTTGGATATCAAATGATGGTTGAAGAGATTGATCTCCTGCGCACTGAAGGCCAGATCACCTGTAAGGTTCGGCCATTGCCCTGTACCCGTCATTTGAATAGACGCCTGTCTGTCCAAACCCAATGAATCGGATATGGAGGGTCCATGGGCCTTGAGGGCAAAGGTGAAAAGCTGGCGCTTGAGCGGTTCCCTCAGGTTGACCTCCAGCGTATCCATGGCAGTGTCGTTCAGTGTGCCTGCAATCTTCATGGTGACCGGATCGCCATATTTCTGGGCAGACGCCTGACCGGTGAAATGCCTCAAGTGGTTCTTTTCCCATAACATGCTTGCATCCGTAAGAGCGATGTTTCCTTTTATTACGGCGGTATCGGTGATGTCTTCATAGTAGACCCATACGATACCCTGCATTTTTCCTGCTTCAACCGTGTTTATGGAATCGAGAAGCTGGCGCACTTTTAGCGGGACCACACATGCCCTCCAGCTTGATACGAAATCGGAGACGGGCATGTTGGCATCCACGGCCACCTCGACCCTGAATCCGCGCGACACGATATCCGGGAATTTAACATTGACCAGCTTGATGCGTGAGGCGTTCATTATGCCGGTCAAATCTTTCAGCTCGATCGTGCCCTTTGCAATGGAAAACAGACCGGTCACACCGGTCACGCGTGAACCCTGACTCACGCCGAAACTCTGGCCGTTGATGCTCAGGTTTACCTGTAAATTTCTCAGACAAGTTTGCCAAGCGGTCGTTTCGTCAAGCGTGCCTTGATAGCTCAGAAACTTTACTTGTGAACGGCCGCCCCTGATGTGAACGGTGAGTAGTTCCTTAAGCCAACCCGGAAATTGTGCAGTAGGCAAGGCGCTTATCATGTCCTCATAGCCGAATTCATTTGATTTGAGATTCAGGTCGATGTGCGCATTGCGCGGATCCTTAAGTCCGGTAAGCTTTGCCGTACCCGTGGCATGGATCAAAGAAGATTTAAAGGCAACTTTATCGATGTCCAGAGTTTCCTTATTGCCGTGGGCATTTATGGTCAGTGTGGCTTTGCCCAGAGGTGTACTCTGGGGCAGTTTCAGGTTTCTTCCTGCAGCATCAGCAGAAAATTCATAACCCTTCCCATTTTTCTTGAAGGATACATCAATGTTCGATACGCCCTCATATCCGCTATCCAATTGTGACAGGTGGAGGTCGCGAACTGTCGCACCTCCACGCCAAGTGCCAAAAATTTTGGTGGCGGAGATAGCAATGGTGCCTCCCAAGGAATCGGCATCCAGCTTAGCCTGCTTATTGCTCAGGATGCCCCGGATATTGAACAGATCCACGACATGGGTCTTGTAGATCAGCCGTGCACTGCCCTGTTCAATGCTGATCCGTGGGAGTTTTGAGGATTCTCCCTGGCTGGTGATCTTTTCAAAATCAATGGTGAAATGAGGATTCTTGAGGGAAACGTCATTGATTTCAAGCCGGCCGAGGAGCAGGTACCAGGGTGAGAAGCGCGCTATCACCCTATCCGCCTGCATGACATACCCGCCGTCGCCGCTCAGGGAAATATTATCCAACGTCACCCGGGGCCTGTTCAGGACATCTATCTCGAAGTTCTTGATCACGATCTTTTTTTGAAGCTTGGTCTCGAGGGCTCGTTGTACCAGGTTGCGCAACGCCTCGGGCCGTAGATAGGCATGGTAGAGGGCCATGCCCCCTATCACGACTACCAGGAGAACCACTACGGCTATAAGAATCTTCTTTGTACGTGTCTTCATTTACGTTTTTCCATTGATGATACAATTGAAAGCGAAATAGTATAGCGCCTTGGAACCGCTTGCAGTCAAACGGCTCGTGCCAGTCTTTGACTGGATAAGAACTTGTTTTCTGGAGAAAGGAGTATAAGGAAGCGATACTTGTATGTCAATAAAATATTGATCACAATTATCTCGACCGCGGCGCCCGCCAATAATCAGCGCCGCACGAAGGAAAAAAACAAAATTATAAATTACGGGACACGCGGCATGGAGAGTCCCACTTTCCGTGGCATTTTAACATCAGGCCGTAATATAACCGTCAGACTAGATAAAGCTTTCGGTGGTGATATCCAAACCGCGGGAGGTCGCGTTATTGTAGGGCGCCTCTAGCTCCTGCCGGAGGGGGCTCCACTGGGGGAAATGTCCTCGCTCTTAATAGACTTCGCCGTTGCTTCTACTTCGGGTAGTACATGCTTGATGAAGTATCTGGCGATTTTTTCATCCCCAAATTATTATTTATCTTTCTTAACTGTCTTCCCGATTCCGATGATCCAGTACTTCGTACTGTTAAGTCATGCGCTAGAGGCAGACTTTATTCACCTGCTCATAATCGGTAATCCCCTGGAAGACCTTCAGTATACCGTCCATCCTCAGTGTCCTCATTCCCTCCTCAATCGCCAATTCCCGCAGGTGCTCAACGCCGGTGCTCTTCTTGACAGCATCCTTGACCATTTTTGTTCCTAGAAGTAGTTCATGAAAGGCGATCCGTCCTTTGTATCCGGTGCCGCCGCACTTTTCACAGCCCTCTTTTTTCATAAAGGATAGTTCGGGAAGGTAGTCTGCCATCTTGTGCGCTGCAAAACAATCCTTACCATAACCGTGAACAAGCTCGTCATATTCTTCGCGGTCCGGATGATAGGGTTTCTTGCAATGCTCACAGAGTTTGCGCGCCAGGCGCTGGGCCAGGACGCCAAGGAGCGCATCGGAAAAGTTGTAAGGGTCCATCCCCATCTCTATAAGGCGGACAACTGTTTCCGGCGCGCTATTGGTATGAAGGGTGCTGAAAACCAAGTGTCCGGTCAGGGATGCCTCTATGGCGATCTTGGCAGTCTCCGGGTCCCGCATCTCCCCGATCATGATCACATCAGGGTCGGCGCGAAGAAAGGAGCGGAGCGCATCGGAAAAATTGAAACCGATTTTAGGATGGACCTGTACCTGGCGCAGGCCGTTCTGGGTGATCTCTACCGGGTCTTCAGCCGTCCAGATCTTGCGGACCGGCGTATTGATGTGCCCGAGGGCCGAATGGAGGCTTGTGGTCTTACCAGAACCGGTCGGGCCGACACAAAGGATGATGCCGTAAGGTTTCGCGAGGATTTCCCGGAATTTGATCAGATTTGGACTTGAAAAACCCATAGCATCTAAAGGAAGAGGTTTGGAAGCGGCGAGGATACGAAGGACAGCGTCCTCCTGGTTGCCGATTGTGGGTGTGACTTCCAAGCGGTATTCGATCTTGCGGCCTTCATACCGGAGCATGATCTTCCCGCTCTGCGGTCTGCGTCGCTCTGCAATATCCAATTCGGATATAATCTTCAGCCTCGAGAGGATAGCCGCTTTGTGTGTGGAATCTATCCGGTGAGCAATGTAACATTCCCCGTCCACCCGGTAACGGATTGTGAACGGCTCTTTCCCTATTCCCGGTTCGAAGTGGATATCGGAAGCCCCTTTTTTATAGGCGTCTATGAGAACCTGGTTGACAAAGGTAATCATCTTGGAATCCGGCTGTACAATCATCGATTCCTGCGACTGCTCATCCTCTTCAACCGTAGCATCTACATTCCCCATCTCACCGATCAGGGAATCTACTGGCGAGGCCTCCTGAATGTTGTAATATTTATCTATGGCCGCCATAATCTGGGCCGCAGTGGCTACCGCTAATTCCACCCGCCGGTTAGTTATGAAACGGAGGTTGTCAGTAATGGTCGGGTCAGTGGGTGCAGAGGTGGCTACCACAAAATGGCTGCTGCTTGACTCAAACGGGAATACCTGCAACTTATTAACGATACCTTTAGGGAGAATGCTGAGCGTCTCATGGCTGGGGGAGACCTGCTCCAGGTCAACCATGCGCAGTCGGAACTTTTTAGCCAGGGCCTGAAGGAGCTGTTCTTCGCTGATGAGACCCTGTTCGATAAGCAGGGCGCCGATCCTCTTTCCTTTGCCCGTCTTCTGGGTTGCAAGCGCAATCTCCACCTGTTCAGGGGTTACAAGCCCTGCGGAAACGAGAATATCGCCGATACGGGCATTACGAGGGATATCACCTTTGTTAATGCTGTCCTCTAGGGTCTTTTCGATAGTTTCCTGCTTCAAATTGGCAGTTTCCGCTATGATTTCACCGACCCTTCGGGTGCGAAGTTTTTGCTGGATATTCAGCGCCTCTCCGATGTCTGTGTCGTTGATTAGACCTGCGTCTGAAAGGATGCGACCAACCTCTCGTTTCTGAGCGCGCATTTTAATGCCGTTGGATATGAAGAAGGCATAACGCCATGATATGCCTTCCCCTGCAGGGACCGCATAAAAGCCTTCAGAACACTTTCCTGCAGCTTCGGTATGGACAAGGTACTGTGTGTTGTCAAGGGTCACCACATCTTCCAGATTATCATCAGATGCGGCCACGTTGTTGGGGCAGGAACCGTTAAGAAAGAGAATGCCGCTAAGTTCATCGAAATGAAAACTTAACTGCGCTCCAGCCTCAGCCATGATGACTTTCAATTCGTTCTCTTCGCAGTGGAACGGGCGGGCGAGACCGACCTCAAGCTTCTGGCCGTTCTTGCAATGCAGTATGACATCTTTCTTCATCTGTCCATCTCCCTTCGTGCTATCTGTTGCGTGACGACTGATCGATTATTTATTATTTCCCTTATCAAAAATCTTTTTGTAATATTCAGGGTGAAATATTTTTACACACTCCGAACAAATATCGTGCGTAAATTCTGCATTCGAATGCTGACGGATATAGATTTCTATCTATTTCCAATATCCTTGCTGCTGTATGGATAAACTATAGGAAGTCCGGTCTTGTATGTCAAGGAAATCTTGGACACAAAATGTAGGGTGCGGCACCAATGATAATGCCGGGGGTGGTATATTGTGACATCCGTTCTTATTCCAATTCTAAATCAAATCACTATTTTTGTTTGCAGCGAAGCCCGGCGCATGCATGAGTCATTGTCGGCTTCCGCAACATATGCACAAATACGCCTAGCCGTCTCAATATCATCTAAATGGTATGATGAGGAAAATGCTTACAATAAGCCGCTAATTTGAGCCAGCAAAGAAAGCGCCAATGAAAGCGATTCGTTATTAATCCCGCGACTTGGAATTCCCCGGCACCAGCCGGGGAGGAATGCGGTGTAACTCGCGGGAGTTCGCGTTATTATAGGGAGCCTCCGGCTCCTGCCAGAGGGGCTCCACTTTCAATCTTGTTTTACCTTCAAATATCTGGTAGTTCACAACGCAGGATTATACGAATGAAAGAAATTATTACGGTTTGGCAACTCAATAATAAATGAAGACAACTTGATATACGGCAAAAATGCAAATTATACATCAAACTTTTGATAATTTACCCATCTCCCTTACATGAGCATTGAAGTAATAAGAAGGGCGGGGTAGAAATTAATATAAACAAAACAATAAAAGGAGGATATTTTTATGTCGTTAAATCCGTTGGTAGATTCACGTGATGTTCGTTTTATTATGTTTGAAATGCTGGAGTTGGAAAAGTTAAATCGATTTGACCATTTTAAAGATTTTGACCGGAGCGTGTATGAAGACACACTCGCTCTGGCTGAAAAGATTGCCATTGATCAGTTTTATACATCCAATGCTGACGGCGATAAGATCGGATTACAATTTAACGCCAAGACCAATGAAGTAAAAGTACCCGAATCATTCCACAAGGGATTCAAGGCTCACATCGAAGCGGGATTCCACAGTCTGTCGATTCCGACGGAAGAAGGAGGAATGGGCATGCCTTCCATCGTCTCCATGGCCGCCGCGGAATATTTTAATGCGGGCAACACATCATTGACCATGTATTGCGGTTCGATCACCGGCGCGATGTACATCATTATGAGTTTTGGTTCCGAAGAAGTAAAAAAGATGTTTCTTCCCAAAATGCTGACGGGGGAATGGGGCGGCACCATGTGCCTGACTGAGCCGTCTGCCGGTTCTGATGTCGGAGCGCTCAAATCAAAAGCCGTCAAGCAAGCCGACGGCACTTACCTTATTACCGGGCAGAAAATATTCATCTCGAACGGTGAAAATGACCTGGTTTCTAATAACATCCATCCGGTTCTGGCCCGAATCGAGGGTGATCCCGAAGGAACAAAGGGAATCTCCATTTTCATCGTACCGAAATTTCTTATCAAAAAAGACGGATCGCTGGGCGAACGCAATGATATGGCTTGTACGGGCATTGAACACAAGATGGGGCTGAAGGGAAACGCCACATCATCACTGAGCTTCGGCGATAACGGTAAGTGCGTCGGCTATCTGCTGGGAAAAGAACGCGAAGGCATGAAGGTCATGTTCATGCTCATGAACGCGGCGCGTATCCATACGGGTGTTCAGGCCGAGGCCGTTTCCAGCGCCGCTTACATGCACGCCATTACTTACGCCAGAAACCGCATCCAGGGAGAAGCCGTGCCGAAAGGGCCGAAAAGTCCCATTATCGAGCACATCGATGTCAAGCGCATGCTGCTTTACATGAAGAGTTCCGTCGAGGCTATGAGAATGCTTACCCTGTTTTTGGCCATTCATGAGGATATCATGCATTCGTCACCGGATCCCGAGGAGGTCAAAGAAGCAACCGCTATCGTCGAAATTCTTACCCCCATCGTTAAAGCCGGTATTTCCGATGCCGCTTGGCTGGTGACGGCGGAAGCCATGCAGGTTTATGGCGGCTACGGTTATTGCTCGGAATATCCCGTTGAGCAGTATGCCCGCGACTGTAAGGTTCTTTCGATTTATGAGGGCACCAACGGCATCCAGTCCCTAGACCTTCAGATGCGCAAGATCCTGATGAATCCTCAGCAATATAATTACGCCATCCTGAAAAAACGCATGACGGAAACCATCAATAAAGCAAAGGGAATCGTTGATGATAAATATATTACCCCCGTGGAAAGGGGCTTGCAGAAGCTAGATGAAATCATCACGATGATGAGCACCCAGCTTATGGAAATGAAAATCGCCCAACTTTTCGCCAATTCCACGCCGCTGCAGCAGGCCATGTTCCCCTTGATCTCAGCCTGGCTGCACCTGTGGAGCATGACGATTACAATTCCCAAAATGAAAGCCCTGGTCGGTGATCTGAAAGGCGCGGACCGCCAAAAGCTGCTGGCCAATAATGCCGAAGCAGCCTATTACTCCGGACGCGTGCTGTCGTCTCAGTTCTACATTGCTTCGGAATTCCCCAAGTTCTTTGGCAAGGTCGAGTGTATTATGAATAATGATATATCAGCGATTGTGGCCTCAGCTGATGTATTTACCGGAGCGCTCAAAGAATAGGACTTGGAGCAATAAATAGTTAGCAATTAGCATCCGTCCATATAAGTATTGAGTGAGTAACCGGAAGTTGATTTTAACTGAGCTGCCAGTAGAGAGGTTTTCTGGCAGTTCAGTTTTTTTATGCTTTAATGATAATTAATTCTTACGGCTCCACTGATTTTTTCTTTTGTCCACTCTGAAACAGTTGAGATTTTAGAAGTTAACATATAAACACTTTGTCTAACTTTTTTCTTTGTTGCAAAATCTATACTCTTTAAGTTTATTGAGTTCGATAGCACGCAAACTATCTCAGATCGATATACCGTTTGACTTACGTGCGATTGTCTATAAAATTATAAATTTTATGATGTGTGCAAACTTCATAGTATTTTTTTGAAATTTTTCCAGTCACATCTAGCGCGTTCGGTTGTAATTTATGAATTACCGCTTCCCGAATGGCAATGCGTTGATAATTGCCGTTTGTTAGGGGAACTTTGCCTATATATAACTTTACGCTTTCATCATTTTCTGACGGAAATGTGAATATTTGCAGGTTGATTTCTTTGGCAAGCTTGTTAAATCCGTCTTCGTTGAGCTCAATTCCGTTGACATTGTAGCGATAAGTGAAGTCATCTAACGCGGTTTCAATAATTTCTTCTGATTCATTTTCAAAAACAAATAAATTAAACACGTCATTTTGACTTTTAAATATTTTGCGTAGTAACTTATCGCAACTGGACAGGCGGTCCGCCTGATTGATGGCCTGAGAAATCATTATTCGGGAATCGCCATCGAATAAAAAGGTCGGTGGGTCCTGGCAGTAGCAGATTCCAATTCCCAGTTCCAGCACGGGAAGATTATTTTCTTTGTTTTTTTCATTGTAGCTGTGAACAATTTGCAATATTCTAATCGCTAATCCACATGCTCGAGCCACGCTATAATTTCCCTGTATCTCGTCTTCATTTTCGAAGATTGATAAAATAATAGCATCTCCTTCAATAAACACTTTGGATGCTCCGTATTCGGAAAGAACCAATGAGATAGGATCAAAAAAATTCAGGCTGAAATATGATGCCGGGTTCAAACCCTTGTTCCTCATCGTGTGGTTTATGGCCATGGAACCGCGTATATCCGCCTTGATTATGACGTGATTAATGATTGGTTTTTCTTCTTTGACCTTTTCATCCGGGAGCAGAAACTCAAAGAGAGAGTGGTTTTCCCGCGATAATAAAATAATCTTTTCTTCTGTTACTTGGTTGATTGAGTCAATTGCATTCTTGAGAATACGAAAATTATAGAAGTCCCGATGATAACGGAAAAATTGTTTTAGAAACATCAGTAGATACTGTTTCTTTTCTATAGTGGAACAGCCGTTGATCCGTTTGACAGTTTGGTGGAGAGGGGCAAGAGTGAAGTCCTCACTGTAAAAATATTTAAGACGTTTCAGTTTACGGAGGATAGATATTCTTGACCAGAAATCAACCAAGAATTCCCTTACTTGCCTTGGCGCCATAGGCGGACAGTATTTGCCATATACTGATTTCATTTCAAAAGCCGCGACAATTTGTCTAAGCAAATGGGATTTTTTAAATTTACGGTAAAAAATATTGAGCAACTTCTGCTGAGTTTGTATTTGTTCTTTGAGTTTTTGAAGAATATCTTCTGATTCTTTTTCTTTTTTGGCTTTTTTGTAAAGTTCCCGTGAATCGAAATAGTTGAACATCCGGTCAATATTACCTAACTCCATTATCCATGAATCAAATATATTCGCTTTAGTATCAAAAAAATATTCATCTTTTTGAACCCTGCTTTCATTAATATCCATAGAATTATCGTCGTTGGTATTTTCCTGACCTAAATCAGTTTTGCTAAGCAGTTCATGGATGATCAATTTAATGTTATTGTAGTTGTCCGGATCTTCTGACCTCTGTCCTAAAAGTACATACTCTTCGATTAGAAAAAAATCGTCGGTAGGATTATTTGTATGGAGTATGGGGTTAATAAAATAATTGTCCGGTAAAATTTCTCCGGAAAGGAAATGCGTTTCTCTCATGTTCCGTAGTTTTTTTGCATTAATATTAGCCAGCAGATGAAGCAGCTCTTCTCCCACAAGGCGAATGATTTGATTATGATGGAGTTTAATATCATCCAGCTTATTTTTAATTATGAAAACTTCATTTTGATCATATCTTGGAGATAATTGATATGTTCTAACAAGAGGTTCAAAATGCGTTACTAAATATTTATATTGATTATTAATTTCTTCTAAGAACAATTTTGCCAGAGCTGTTTGCCCCAGGAAATCTATTTGCACTTCGGCTGCGGATTTAGCTCTGTTTATGCCGTCCAGCAAAACATCCGTGCAAACGCGTCTCAAAGAGTCCTTTTCAATTTCACAGAATTCTCTTTTATACTCCTCAAAAAAATCTTCCGATTGGCTATGTTTGATCATCAAAAGAGATGCTGTCCGTTTTAGCGCGTTGTAAACTTGAGGGCTAATGTGGACATCAATGTGAATGTTGTCCACACCAAAAACAAGTCTGTCTAAAGAATAAGCGACTTGATAGCGTTTAAGGTTGATATTTTTGAGGCTTGGCGGTTTTATAAATAATTCAATAATGTCATCCACACCGAAAACAAGTCTATCCAAAGAATAATCGACCTGATGACGTTTAAGATAGAGATTCTTTAGGTTTGGCTGTTTTGTAAATAATTCAAAAAATCTAGGCATGGCATCCTTTCCGATGGCTGAGTTGATCTTTTTTAATAGGTAAGGTAAAAGATTTGCTCCCCATTGCCTCCTTTTATGATGCTATATAGAATGCAGAAAAAAATCCGAGGGATTGATACGAATTTTTGCCAGCGGAATTCCCCGGACAATATTTAAACGACTGGAACCCTCCTTGTTTATCTGGTCAGCCAGATAAACCATCTCCCCGCGTTGCCAACCGCCTTTTTCGTCATTCACAAGACGTAACACCAGCGGTAGGGTCCGTTCTGTTTCGTCGGGATAATCCATCACCAAACCGATGTTCCCGTCGCTCAGTTCTATAATGGAGCCGATGGGATAAAGCCCCATCATATGAATAAAGCGCTTCAACAGAATCGTGTCAAAACTTTTTCCCGTGCTCCCCCACATCATTCTTAGCGCTTCATCAGGCTGGAAAGACCTTGGCCGGTAACCCCTCTCGGCAGTCAGCGCTTCATAGACGTCGGCGATACGAAGAATCTTTCCCAGAAGACTCAGATGGCCCATAAACAGAGTTCGGGGGTAGCCGGTCATATCCGGATTCAGATGGTGTTCAAACGGACCTAGGATAATTCTCGATCTCAAAGACGGGGTGGCATTCAACATGAGAATTTTTCTGACACCCATGACAGGGTGCGCCTTCAACAGATCCCATTCTCCGTCGGTCAACACCCCGTGCTTGAGGAGAATATTCTTGGGCACGTCTACCTTTCCCAGATCGTGAAAAAGACCGCAAATGGTCAAATGCTCAAGTGAAATATCCGATAATTCGATATGCCTTCCCAGGCAGGTCGCCAACAGAGCGACATTGACGGAATGGGCGTAGGTGTAATCGTCATAACCCTTGAGGGTTGTCAGCCCGATCATCAGGGCCGCATCCTCCTTGACTATATCCACGATGTTCTGGGCCAGACGTCTGCTTCTGCGCACGCCCACCATACCCTGGGACACTTTATTCGCCACTTCTTTCACCGCTTCGATCGCAAGAAAATAATTTTTTCGCGCCTTTTCATACCGTTTATCTTCCAGGCTTTCGCTGTCAACTGTTGCATCTTCATCCTGCCGCGGGAAGATCTGTACCCACGAACAATCCTGTTCGCGGAGCTTTTGTTCCAGCCACTGATGGGGGTTTTCATGCCTTATTGCATCATTGAACAGACGTGTAAACGTTATGATGTTTTCGGGCAAAGCATCGCGTGACGACTCTAGAAAATTCACACTCCCTATGCCTCGCTTCGAAAAAAGTTCCACCATGTTGTAAACGACAATTGCCGCATCCCTACGGTATCGAAGTTTTTCTTCTCCGATATGAAAGCGGCTCCGATAAAGAGAGAGGCTGATGTCTCCGCTGATAGTTAGTTCATTGAGCATGTTCTGAAATGAACTAACACTCGTCCGGACAAGCTGATTGTTATCCTGATATACGCGCACGGTACTTATCAGGTGATACAGGGCTCTCAGAAAATCATGCCCCAATCGCTCCGGAATCGATTGTCGCTCCGACATGATTATCGTCCTCCTCTATTTTTTGGGAAATATTCTCTTTCCGCTTCGCGCGCGATCCTGCGCAGACCGGGATGAAGGCTTCGGCCCGCCGACTCGATCACTTGCCGGGCTTCCGGTATTTTCAAAGCGACCAGGGCAAGCGCGGCACCTTCACGATACGCCGACTTCCTCAAGCCGGCCATCCACTTCCGGTGGAGCAGCATTTTACGAAGGAAGGGAACGGACCGCGACGATCCGCATTTCCCCATCGTTCTGAAACATTCCATAATGTGTTCACTCTGTGCGGTGCTGAAATTTTGGTTTTGAATATATTGCATCAGAAGATCTTCCGCGATCTCGTTTCTGGATAGGCCCATTTGTGTCAGGATCACATGACGTACCGAGGCGTCCGGATCGTCGATGAACTCGAATATTGCCGACGTTTGATTGCCGTGCGCCTGCCCAATCGCTTTGACTGCCATACGCCGAACTGATGCCGATGAATGCCGGGCCAGTTTTGTCAGATATTTTAAAGACGTATCTCCCTCTAGTCTGGAAAGGACAGGAACAACCTTCTCGACTATTCTTTTGTCCGAATCATTGATCAGTGGTTCCAGACAGCTTATATTCTGACAGGCAAGAAAAATGATGGTATCCTCTACTATTTGCTCAAGCTGTGAGGACTGTCCTAAGAGCAGGAAATGCATCAAGGTAGTGACGGACCTTGGATTCAGATGCTGAAAAATCAGTTTGAGCGTTTCCATCTGTTGCACATTTAGGTTGCTCCAAATCTCCTCCAGTGGTTTTAAACATTTTGTATCGGAGGAGATATCCTTATAAAAAGACTCGATCAAGGGGCCTGCCCAAGGCATGCGCAGCCGTCCGCTATCCAAAATTTTGCGCATCCCATCGAGAACTATAAGGGCTGCTTCAAAATCATGGCGACTAAAAGAGCCTTCAAATTCTTCCGACAGGACTTCTAGGACAATATTAAAGTCTTTTTCTTCCTGCTCCTCCAGAAGCATGTCCAGCAACATATTCAGATGTTCTGTGGCGGACGCCATTTCCTCACGAGAGACCATTTCCTGCAGCTCGTTTTGTTCCTGGGGTGTCAGCACAAAAGAGGCCGGATCAATGATGGGGCCGCCCAGCGGCGCTAAATCGATGGTGGATCCGCCCGGCGACGCCGAATCGATGGTGGGGCCGCCCAGCGGCGCCGGTTTATCTTCGGTTTCCGCCGCGGGGGGCATTGTGTCCGATTTTGAAAGGCTGTCAATCTGATCAAGCGCTAGTGCTGAAATAAAATCGTCGGCTTTATATAGCACATGGTCAAAATGGGCTTCCCAGAAGTCAGTTACGATGTCTCCTTCCGGCTCCGTCGTCAATACCGAATACTTGTGGATAATGAATAATACCTCCCGGGTTTCTTCCAGATCGATTCCTTCAGTGAATTCCAGCCACCGTATGCCGTCCCGGAAAAGTGTGAAAGGCAGCGTTCCTTCTTTGGATGGTCCAGTATGAACCTCTACGCCCTGACAAATTACGCGATCCTTCTCAATTTCAATTCTGATATCGCCGTATTGACGAATGTAGGCTTCCAGCATCTCGTAAAACTGCCTGATGGAACTTATACTGATGCTGTGGCCTTCGGGATATAAAGATACATTTTTACACGTCAGTAACAGATAGGCGAACAATCTTTTGGTGTCATTCGATTGCTGAATCGAAAGACCTTTCCCCGCTTCCATTAGAATATCGCCCCGGACTTTCATCACCACACCGCTTTTTTAAAATAGCTTATTCTTCTATTCTATAGAAAACATGCAATCGTAATAACTTTTGTAAAATAACAGGTTGGGGACAAATCCGTTAATGCATGCCAATACGCCAGTATCCTGCCTTTCGTCATTCCAATCGCTCCGCATAGCGTCAGCTTTCCGTAAGAGAAATGATAATTCGAATTTCCAACAACCCACAGCGCCAGATACAATTGATAAGGACTTCTTTTTTGTGAGAGTAAAAGTATATAAAGTCTGGTCTTGTGTGTCAAGAAAAACTTGGCCACAAAATATAGTGCTCGGCATAGATGACCGAGTCGGGGACATCGCGACATACGTTCCTCATCCCATACCTTGATACTCAAGGCACAAGCGGGAAGAAGTGTGTATTGAGAGGGTCAACTTAAAGGGAACACCAATGAAGGCGATTCGGTACTAATCCCGCGACTTGGAATTCCCCGGCACCAGCCGGGGAGGAATGCGGTGTAACTCGCGGGAGGTCGCGTTATCCTCTACTTCGCGGGATAATTCGACTAACGCTTCAAACTTCACTTCGTTCGTTTTCAGCGAGTCTCATTATTACAGGGAGCCTCTGGCTCCTGCCGGAGGGGGCTCCACTTTCAATCTTGTTTTACCGTCCAATATCTGGTAGTTCACAATGCAGGATTATGAGAATGAAAGAAATTCTTACGGTTTCACAACTCAATAATAATATTAAACTGCTATTTGAGGAATCATTTGATTTTCTTTGGGTGGAAGGAGAGGTCTCCAATTTGCGGCGGCCTCAATCCGGGCATGTTTACTTCACGCTAAAGGATGATAAAAGCCAGATTAACGCGGTTTTTTTTCGCCAATTTGGCGGGTATAAACAGCGGATTAATTTTGAACTGGAAGAAGGCTTAAGTGTCTTGTGCCGGGCGCGCCTTAACGTTTATTTGCCGCGCGGTGAATATCAACTTGTCATCGAATCGGTGGAACCTCTTGGCGTCGGCGCTTTGCAAAAGGCGTTTGAGCAACTGAAAGCCAAACTTTTGGCGGAGGGATTATTTGATGAACGCTATAAAAAAAGCATTCCCTTTTTGCCTAAAAAAATCGGCGTAGTGACTTCGCCCACCGGCGCGGTGATCAAAGATATTTTAAATATAACCAAACGGCGTTTTCCTATGGCGGATATATTAATTGCTCCGGTGCGGGTGCAGGGCGACGAATCTGCCGCTGAAATAATTCAAGCTCTGCGCAATTTACAATCTTATGACGCTGTTGATGTAATCGTTATTGCCCGCGGCGGCGGTTCTCTGGAAGATATCGCTCCTTTCAATGATGAGGCTTTGGCGCGGGAGATTTTCAATTCTTCAATACCAATAGTTTCCGCGGTTGGTCACGAAACGGATTTTACAATTTGTGATTTTGTGGCGGATTTGCGCGCGCCTACTCCCTCTGCCGCAGCGGAATTGATTGTGCCGGAATGGATGGAATTGACAGAGAAGATTAATATTTTTAAACAGAGGCTGATGTCAGGTTTCGCCCGTCATCTGAAATATAAGGGAGATGAACTTGCCGGATTACAGGAAAGGCTCAAAGATCCACGCCGCTTTCTAATTAATTTACAAATTAATCTGGATGATTTTAGAGAAAGACTCAGAACAGCGTTGCATCATAAAAAACAAAACCTGTATAATGATCTTAGGCAACTGGAGTTGCGGCTACGGCACCAAAGCCCGGCAAAGAAAATCAATGAAAAAAAGATTTTATTAAAAAATATTAAAAAAGATATATTCAACAATTTTTCATATCACGTGGCAGCTCTTAGAGAGCGGCTACAAAAGGACTCGGCTGTTCTGGAATCGTTGAGTCCCTTGGGCGTTTTGCAAAGGGGTTACAGTATTACACGTAGCATGAGCAGCGGCATGATTGTCCGGCAAGCGGCTGACCTGAATATAGGAGAGGATGTTAATGTCCAATTGGCAAAAGGTAAATTTGACGCTAAAATAGAAAAAATATCTTAGTAAGTTAGAATTTGCTTTCTGTTAGAAAGCAAATTCATTAACGCATTAGTAAGTTTGAATTTGTTTTATGCAATAAAACAAATTCATTAACGCACTTATCCCGCATGGGCGGGACTTATCCCGTTAATCGGGGTCAGGGGTAATTATGGCAAAAGAAAAATTTGAAGATGCTTTGGAAAAACTCGAAGATATAGTGAGGAAAATGGAAGCCGGTGATATACCGCTGGATGAAGCCTTGAAATCTTTTGAAGAACGGATAAAGCTTATTCGCTTTTGTTCGGCAAAATTAGAAGAGACTGAGCGGCGTGTCGAGATGCTTTTAGGGAAAGAAGATTCCCTGCAAGTAAAGCGTTTTCAGGGGGAAGACAGTGCTTGAAAATGAGGTGTTCTTAAAAGCGTATCTGCAGGATAGGCAAAAGATTGTGGAAGAAGCGCTGGAATATTATCTTCCCAGGGAAGATAATATTCCAGCTGACATATATAAGGCTGTCCGATATAGTGTTTTTAACGGAGGAAAGCGGATTCGGCCGATTCTTTGCCTGGCGGCGGCGGAGGCAGTTGGCGGAGATCTGGGGCAGGCAATACCGGTTGCCTGTGCTTTGGAATTAATCCACTCGTACTCCCTTATTCATGACGATTTGCCCGCAATGGATAACGATGATTTCCGGCGCGGTAAACCCACCTGTCACAAAGTTTTCGGAGAGAATATAGCAATTCTTGCCGGTGATGCGCTGCTTACGGAGGCGTTTGTTCTTTTATCTCATGTGGAAAAAGTGAGGCTGTCTGCTGAAAGACGTTTAGCGGTCATCCAGGAAATTGCTAAGGCTGCCGGAATTTGCGGTATGGTCGGCGGCCAGGCTCTTGATGTTCTTTCGGGAAAATCCGTGTCTGACGAAGGCACACTCTATGAAATTCACCGGCGCAAAACGGGGGCGTTGATTGTTGCCGCGGTAAAATCGGGCGCTATTATTTTCAATGCCCGCAAAGATAAGATTCAAGCGCTGGCTGAATACGGAATAAATGTGGGTTTAGCTTTTCAGATAGCGGATGATATTCTGAATGTGGAAGGAGACCGTGAGTTAATGGGCAAAGAAACCGGCAGCGATGCCGCCCATGATAAACTTACCTATCCATCTTTATTGGGCTTGGATTTGGCGAAAGAAAAATTAGCAACGTATGTAGACGCGGCAGAAGCGAGTCTCTCCGGTTTTGATGAACGGGCGCGGCCCCTGCTTGTTATTGCGCGTTATATTATGGAAAGAAAATCGTGAGCGATACCAATTCTAAATCAAAGGGAACCCCAACGAATAACCTGAAGGTCACACGTGCCGGGCGCCATTTTTTCTACCTAGCCCCGCTGAAGCGGGACAGTTCAACTAACGAATTCCAGTTCACTACGTAATTGTAATTCGAGTTTCACTGCCGCNNGCCGCCTCAATATCATCTTTGATTTAGAACTGGTATTAATTATATTGTTGGAAAGGCATTGACTTTGGTAAAACAACAGAAAACAGTGAATCACGGTGTTTTGAAAAATGTGGAATTTCCTGCGGATATCCGCAAACTCAATATTGCCGAACTCAATACTCTGGCACAGGAAATCAGAGAAGTGATTATTAATACAGTCGCGTCTTGCGGCGGTCATCTGGCCGCATCTTTGGGAACAGTCGAATTAACTTTGGCTCTCCATTACGTTTTTAATACGCCGCAAGATAAGATCGTCTGGGATGTAGGCCATCAAACTTATGCGCATAAAATTATCACCGGCCGCAAAAAAAAATTCGCCAGTTTACGCAGGCAAAACGGTATAAGCGGATTCCCTCGAAGAGAAGAAAGCCCTTATGATGTTTTTAATGTCGGGCACAGTGGAACTTCTATTTCCGCGGCGGCGGGATTTGCCGAAGCGGCGAGTTTAAGAGGTGATCACAATAAAATAATTGCCGTTATCGGCGACGGTTCCATGACTACAGGAATGGCTTTTGAAGGCTTGAACTGGGCGGGCGATCGCGAAGAAGATCTGATCATCGTTTTAAATGATAATGAGATGTCTATTTCTCCTAACGTTGGCGCGTTGTCTTCCTATTTGAACCGCATCATGACCGGCCATGCTGTAACTAAAATGAGGGCGAATGTTAAAAGATTACTCAAAAATATTCCTGGCATTGGTAAGTATATAGTCAGATTGCTTCAGCAGATAGAAGAATCATGGAAAACCTTTTTGGTTCCCGGGGCGCTTTTTGAAGAACTGGGCTTTACTTACGTTGGGCCGCTGGAAGGTCACCATTTGAAAGATCTAATTAAAAATTTTGAAAATATCAAAGATCTAACCGGCCCCGTGCTCGTTCATGTAATTACAAAGAAAGGAAAGGGCTACAAGTTTGCTGAAGAAAATCCGCTTACTTATCATGGCATAGCGCCTTTTAATGTGGAAACAGGTCTTGCTCTTTCTCCACCATCCGCTATTCCAACATATACGGGAATATTCAGCCAGACCATTGTTAAATTGGCGCGGGCTGATTCTCGTATTGTGGCTATTACCGCCGCAATGTGTGATGGCACCGGGCTTGATAAGTTTTCTCAGGAGTTTCCAGGCCGCTTTTATGATGTGGGTATTGCTGAGCAGCACGCAGTCACCTTTGCCGCCGGCCTGGCGATCGAAGGTTTAATTCCTATAGTCGCCATTTATTCGACTTTTCTGCAAAGGGCCTACGATCAGATCATATATGATGTTTGTATGCAAAAGCTTCCCGTTGTTTTTGCCATCGACCGCGGCGGGATTGTTGGCGAGGATGGCGCCACCCATCAGGGTCTCCTTGATTATTCTTATTTGCGTTCCATTCCTAATATTATTGTCATGGCGCCCAAAGATGAAAACGAACTGCAGCACATGCTCAAGACGGCTATTGGCTGCGGCCATCCGGTGTCGTTGCGTTATCCGCGGGGCAAAGGAGTGGGCGTAAGTTTGGATGGAGAGTTGAAAACTTTGGAAATAGGCAAAGGCGAAGTGCTGCGAGAGGGTTCCGATCTGGCCGTCATCGCTATCGGCTCGACGGTCTATCCGGCTCTTGCCGCGGTAAAGCGGCTCTCCGAAGAAGGATTTAATATCAAAGTCATTAATGCCCGTTTTGTTAAACCGCTCGATGATGAGCTCATCTTGAATACGGCGGCAACGATTAAAAAAATCATTACAGTCGAAGAGAACGTTCTTCCTGGAGGTTTTGGCAGCGCAGTTTTGGAATTATTAGCCGAAAAGGGTATAACCAGCGTTCAGGTAAAGTGCTTGGGTATTCCCGATGAATTTGTTAACCATGCCACTCAGGCGCAGCAGCGCGATACGTACGGCATTAATGAAGAAGGTATTATTCTGGCGATGAGAGAAATGCTGGCGAAATAATCCGATATCTAATAATTTTATTACATGAATATGGCCGATCAAAAGTGTTGCAATATATCTTATACGGAAATATGCTAAAGCTTTTTTGAAGGATATTGGTTCCCGATTCGGGATGAGTAGTTACAGTGGTGTTAGCAGTGTTGTTATGTGAATCAAACAGGCAAAATGGACAAGGATAAACATCTGCGGCAACGGATAACAGCAGCAGAAAAAATTCTAACATGAGCCATGAAGAGACTTGACACCTTGCCTAAATTAACAGTTTGGTAACACGGGAACCTACTCAAATCTAAACCCTTTTTCATTGAAAAGTCGTAGACAGGCATCAACAACATCGGCATCATAAAGGATCCCCCTATTCATTGAAATTTCCTCCAAGGCCACATCAAGTCCCTGGGCCGGTCGATATGGACGATTAGATGCAATGGCCTCTACAACATCTGTGACAGCCAGAATTCTGGATTCAATCAGAATTTCATCACCCTTAATACCGTTCGGATAGCCAGACCCATCCATTCTCTCATGGTGTTGAAGAACGATTTGTGCAATGGGCCAAAGAAATTCGATTTCATTTAGGATATCATAACCGACCTGGGAGTGAACATGAATTAACTGCAATTCTATGTCAGTCAATTTGGTCGGTTTACTGAGAATTTCGGCAGGAATAGATATTTTACCAATATCATGGATGACACCGGCCATCAGAAGGGCAAGTCCGGCGCATAACCTGAAGGTCACACGTGCCGGATGAGTTATCATGGCAATGGTTAGCGAAGATCATTTTATAAATAGAATCGTCCGCTTTTTCCTTGTCAATCTGGTTACTGATGAGAAACCGCCGCAATATTTGCAGATAGCAAAACAGAACGGCTTGACGCATTTGCATCAAAGCGATTTTCTGATGAACTATGTGGTTTGTGTTTCTCAAATTCGTTTTAACCTTTACTATGAACTATTCTTTCCTTGCTACTTTTTTCAAAGATGAGCCCAGAAGAGACCTCTTCGCCCTACAAACAAAATACTCCTAAAGAAGTATTTACAGATATCCTTTCGTCCCTCAGAATCCTAAGATATGAATTTGTATTTTCGCTTGGTTTTAACCATCATCAGGGCACTTCTTTCCGAAAAGGTCCGCTGTGATGAGAATAGCGTATCAAAATGGCGTGTCCTACCCAATGACATCGATGCTTACGGCCATATGAATAACGGCCGGTATTTGACCCTATTAGGCCTTGCAGCCATAGATGCCGTGATTAGAACCGGATTGTTGAAATCCTCTCTGAAGAGGGGCTATCTCTTCATCTGGGATCAGTCTCAGGTGCGGTGGCAAAGACCTCTCAAATTGTTTGAGAAATTCACCATTGAAATCCAAATGCTTTACTGCGAAGGCAGGTATTTATATGCCACAGGAATATTTGTAAAAAAAAATGGGAAAATAGCCGCAGAGATCCACTATCGCTGTTGTCTGAAATCTCGAAAGGGAGAGAATCTTGATGCCAGGGAGATTCTGGCCATGGACGGGTTAACCCTTCCCCATTTTTCCGGCCCCTCTCCCCTACCGAAAGAACTTTTTGTTTCCGTAGTCCGGCCAGCCCAATCATCCGCTATTCATCCTGATCATTCAGCTTCCATGGAAAAACATGAAATACCCGACATCGGCAATGAGAGACGCCATCATCCCAGAAAGCGCGTCCATTTTCCAACCATCATCAATGGATCCGGCATAAATGGGGCAATTTATCATCCCGGAATCATTCAAGACATCTCTTTGAATGGATTATGTGTCTGCATTCCGAAAGACGTCAACCACGGAATCAATTTCTACGACAAGGCACACTTTGACATGGTCTTCGCTCTGCCGGAAGAAACCAGCCCCTTCAATGTACAATGTAGACCTCTTCACCTAGTCGATAGAAAGAATGAAATCCTGATTGGTGCTACGTTTTTGGATGAAGGTGACAAAAGGAATCCATTACTACTACGGAAATATTTGAGTTAGAAAGAATGTAGTGCTGCATCAGTTAGGTTAAGGGGTCAAGTCTACTCTTGACTCATGTTGGGGAATTGATATAGAGTAATTGGCGAAGACAGAGGTTAGGAAGGCTAGGCATATTGAAATGGCGCGACCGTTAAGAATCCAATATCCTGATGCATGGTATCACGTTATGAATCGGGGTCGGAACAGAGCGAAGATATTTTGTTCGCGGGAAGATTATACGGCGTTTATTGAACTGTTGAAAAACGCATCTTCTTTGTGGAAGGTTCGGATTGCGGCCTATTGCCTGATGTCGAACCATTATCACCTGCTTGTTCAAACACCGGAGGCCAATCTATCCCGCTACATGCGTCATATTAACGGCCTTTACACGCAATATTTCAACAGAACATATAAAAGCGACGGACAGTTATTTCGTGGACGATATAAGAGCATCGTCATTGACGGTGACAGCTACCTTCTGGAGCTTGTGAGATATATTCACCATAATCCGCTGAATGCCGGCTTAGCAAAACGCCTTGAGGATTATTCCTGGAGTTCACACAGAGCTTATATTTCGAAAGGGAATGAAGGAAAGTGGATGCATAATGATTTTGTTTTGTCCATACTGGAGGAGAATAAGAGCAAGAGACGGCAAGCCTATATTGATTTTGTCAAACAGGAAGTACCGGAAACACTAATTGCTTTATATGAAAAAAAGAAGCTGCCGTTGTTGTTGGGAGCAAAGGATTTCATCAATGACATCAAGCAGAAATATTATGATAAGACGAGAATAAAGGAAGTACCTCAAGTCAAAGAATTGTTTTTAGACAAATTGCAGATAGAAAAAGCCGTATGCGGCGTTTATCAGATTGAAGTTGCTGATCTTTTGAAATCACGGCGGGGCAACTATAACGAGGCTCGCAACGTAGCAATATATCTAATACGGAAATATGCCGGAGCATCTTTGAAGGATATTGGCTCCCGCTTTGATATGAAAAGTTTCAGCAGTGTGAGCAGTGTTATTGTACGAATAAAACAGGTGATGGACAGGGACAAAGATCTGCGGCAACGGATAACGGCAGTCGAAAAACTGCTAACATGAGTCAAGAGTAGACTTGACCCCTTGACCTTCTATTATCAAGGGGAAAATTTCAGGAGACTTGATTCAATCTTGTTTTACCTTACAATATCTGGTAGTTTATAATTCAGAAATGATTTTAAATTACCTGAGTATATGGCCACTCAAAAAATTCGTTTGGACAAATTGCTTGTTGATCGCGGAATCGCGCCCACGCTGGAGCGAGCCCGCGCGCTGATTTTAGCTCGCGCGGTGAAGGTTAATGATGTCTATCTGGATAAGGCGGGTGCGCCTGTTGGAGTTGACTCAGAAATTCATATAAAGGGTGAAGACAATCCCTACGTGAGCCGCGGGGGATTAAAATTAAAAGAAGCCCTGAAAGAATTTAATTTGGATGTTGAGGGTGTTGTTGCTCTCGATGTGGGAGCTTCCACCGGAGGTTTTACCGATTGCCTTTTGCAAGCGGGCGCACGAAAAGTTTACGCTCTTGATGTCGGTTATGGCCAGTTGGCGTGGAAATTGCGCGAAGACAAACGTGTAGTTGTAATCGAACGTACAAATATCCGGTACTATGAAGGTGTTGATTTCGACGAACAGATTAATTTAGTCACAATCGATGCTTCTTTTATTTCTCTCAAAATTATTCTTCCGGCGGTTTTGAAATTTCTTGGAGATAAGGCGCAAATTTTAGCGTTGATTAAACCCCAGTTTGAAGTCGCGAGAGAAGAAGTGGGCAAACACGGTGTAGTTCAAGATCCCGCTATTCATGATCGTGTAGTTCAGGATATCAGCGGATTTTGTCAATCTCTAAATTTGGAAGTCGAAGGAACTTGTGCGTCACCTGTTTTAGGCCCGGCGGGTAACAGAGAATTTTTTATTTTAGTGCGAAAGAAAGAGTAAAATGGAAATTAAACTCGCCAGGACCGCGGGCTTTTGCATGGGTGTTCGCAGGGCTGTTGATATTGTGCTGGAAATAGCGCAGCATGAAACCAGCCGTCGTATTTATACTTACGGTCCTTTGATTCATAATCCGCAAACAATTGAACTGCTCAAGAACCGCGGCGTCAATCCGATCGAAAATATCGAAGAAATAAAGGACAGAGAAAATGCTATCCTGATTATTCGTGCCCACGGTATTGCTCCGGCTGAAAGAAAAAAAATTAAGGAAAGCGGCGTCAAAATCATTGATGCCACCTGCCCCAAAGTTGGCTATGTACAATCCATCATCAAAAAACATGCCGCTCTTGATTATGCGGTAGTAATCGTAGGCGATAAGGAACATCCGGAAGTTGACGGTCTTTTGGGTTACACCGGCGGCCGGGGCATTACCCTGGCTACATTGGATGATGTGGATCAATTGCCTTCCTTTGATAAAGTTTGCGTTGTTGCCCAGACAACACAAGATTCGGATAATTACAGTAAGATTGTTGAAAAAATTAAAAATATCTATCCTCAGGCGATCGTATTTAACACTATTTGTTCTTCAACGGAACAACGACAGGCAGAAGTTATAGCAATGGCGGGTGAAATGGATGCAATGTTCATAGTTGGCGGAAAAAATAGCGCCAATACCAGAAGGCTGGCTGATCTTGCTCAAAAGCAGCAAACGCCCTCTTTCCATATTGAAACTCCTACAGAAATGGAAAATATTAATTTCGGCCCTTATAATCGCATTGGGGTTTCGGCAGGCGCTTCCACTCCGAATTGGATTATCGATCGGGTGATGGATAAAATTATGGAAGGTCAAAACCGTAAGTTAAAAAAAATAGGCAAGCTGCTCAATCTTTGGATATCGGCTATAAAAACTGATGTTTATTCGGCTCTGGGCGCTGGCTGCCTTTGTCTGGCCTGCATGCTGCTGCAGGGCATACGGGTCAAACTGTCTTTTATTGCGATTGCCTCTTTTTTTGTCTACGCGATGCATGTTTTAAATCGGCTGCTTGGCCTCAAGCCGGCCGGTCTGATAGGCTCTTTTCGGGAAGAAACTTACCACCGGCATGGGAAATTATATTTTTACACTGCTTTAGCTTCTATTTTGGTTGCCCTTGTGTTGGCGTTTAATAACGCTGTTCTGCCTTTTATTTTTTTGTTTGTTATTTCGCTTGCCGGTGTACTTTATAACATGAGAATTCTGCCTAAAAAATGGCACTTCCGAAGTTTAAAAGATTTGCCTGGTTCGAAAAATATATTTATGTCCATCGCTTGGGGAATAGTAACGGCAATTTTGCCGGCCTTGAACAAAGATTATTCTTTTCATGCCGGTTTAATCGTTGCTTTTGGTTTTACCTTTGGAATCGTTTTTATCCGTTCAGCAATGTCGGATATTTTAGAAATACAAAGTGATAAATTAATAGGACAAGAAACAATTCCCGTGTTCTTCGGCAAAACTAGGACTTTAACCGTCCTCGAAATTATTTCATTGATATTATTAGCTCTTCTTCTTTTTTCTTATCCGGTAGGTTGGACTTCATCTTTGAGTTTTTTTCTGCTTGCCTGCATATTATATATATGGATTTGTTTCCAGGTTTGTGATAGAAAACTTGGGCTTTCCGGGGCGGTTAAGGAAGGCCTTTTGGAAACCAGCTATATTATGGCTGGTTTTTGTGTTCTCCTGTGGCGTGTTTTCTGATATGGAGATGTTCTCCAAAGAAGAAGGAGGCTTTAAAGATTATGAGAAAAAAATTATTCGTGAAATGTATTTTAATGATTTTCGTTTTAACAACGATCGCTTGCAGCGGATTACGTTTTTCCCAATTAGCGCCGGAGGCAAAAGATTTTCACCCGCACAAAGTGGCTGTTTTTCCAGTGGAAATGTTGAATTCTGAAGGAACAAAAGGCGCAAGGGGAGTGGTGGAACAAATTATTGCCGGTTCGCTTGTTGAAAAAAAGTGGTTTGCCAATATAATGGATACGGAGAGCCTGAACAGTCAGCTTCTGGCCAATGAAGAATTACATAAGGCGATGACTGAGTATCTTTCTAAATTGCAAACAGTTAATTTTTCTGATCCTGAATTAAGCAAAAAAATTGGAGAATTAGCCAAAGTTGACGCATTCTTGCTGGTATCCGTTGATGGGTGGGATTATACTATCCAGAAGGATGAAAAAGTGGCGATGGTTGGCATGACCATGAAACTATACGAAGCTTCCACTGGTAAATTAATGTGGAAAGCCGGCTATGATATAAAGGAAAGTTATATCGTGATCAAGCCTACTTTGCCTGAAGTTGCCCGCGATGTTATTCGCAAGATGATTGTTTCCATGCCGCATTGAGCGAGCGGGCGAAAAGGATCACGGGTATGAACCCTGACGGGTTTCATACCCTCCGCATAACGGGATAATTTCCAATAGCCAAAGGCTATTGGATAATTCGGCTAAAAAACTTCAATGCGCTTTGCTTTTGAAGTTTAAGCCTCATTACGACTAACGCTTCAAACTTCATCCCGACGAGTCGGGATTAGTTTTCAGCGAGTCTCATTAAATTTAAACCGAGTAGGGAGAAATTAAATGAAAGAAAAGGTGCAAAAAGCTATCGATCTTATCAGGCCCAGTCTGCAGGCGGATGGCGGGGATGTAGAACTTATAGATGTCAGCGCAGATGGGATAGTAAAGGTGAAGTTGACCGGCGCCTGTCATGGTTGTCCCATGTCCCAAATGACTTTGAAGATGGGGATAGAGAAAATCATTAAAACTCAAGTGCCGGATATAAAAGAAGTAGTCGCTGTTTAATAGTTTGTAGTCTTTGCGGCAATGGCTTTGGCAAAATGATCTTGTTTTATCTTTGCTGTTTATGATAATGGGAATACCAATTTGATTTCTGTTAAATGAATTGACAACCATCATTGGTCTTTATTAACAAAGATTCTCTGACAACGAACTTGTTAGTGAACTTCAATTTTGTTGAAATAATTATTAATAAAAGGAGCATAATGAATTATGGCATATGTGATTACTGACGAATGCATAGCTTGCGGTTCTTGTGAAAGCGAATGCCCTGCGGAGGCAATTTCTGAAGGCGAAGATAAGTATGTTATTGACGCTAAACTTTGTACCGATTGTGGAACTTGTGTAGATCAATGTCCGGTGGAAGCAATTGTGTCCGGGGATGGAAAATAATTTATTTATGGCAAACTAATAACTGGGAATAAATCCGTATTCAGTCGGATATATTTCCGGTTTCTCCATTTACTTACAAACCATACTCACTTACCACTAAATACGTCTTGTTATTTTAATGAAAATCGAGTTGGGTATTTTGGGCAATGTATGGGCTGTTCAAAAATGTTCAGATACAAGGTGCGCAAAAAAACGAACCACGAGGCGTATAACCGAAAGGTCACACGTATGGATATACATTGAGCGGTGCGGTTTACAGCGCAACACAGCAGACGCGTCGTGCCCTTCAGGGTATTAGCGTTTTTCAACAGCCCCGCTGTAAAGTAATTTTTCCAAGATCAGGCGTGAGAGGTTGATCCAGTGAAGAAGTTAATTACCTTTGAAGGTATTGAGGGTTCGGGAAAGTCAACTCAAATAAAACTTGTTGCCGAATATTTAATTGAAAAAAATGTTCCGCTTCTCGTTACTCAGGAACCATCAGGGACTGACATTGGCCGGAAAATCGGCGGCATCCTTTTTAACCGGGAGCATTATTATATGTGCGCGGAGACGGAAATGTTTTTGTTTTGTGCAGCTCGGGCACAACATGTCCGGGAGATAATCATGCCGGCATTAAAACAAAACAAAGTTGTTTTGTGCGATCGGTTTTCCGATGCAACTTATGCCTATCAGGGCTCCGGGCGCGGCCTTGATCACGATTTTATCAAGTTAGTCAACGACTATTCATCAATGCTTTTAAAACCGGATTTAACTTTACTGTTTGATTTGCCGGTAGAAATCGGGCTGCAGAGAGCAACTGCGCGGAATAATCGCCTTAAGGAACCTTCTTCGACCGATAGGTTTGAAAGAGAAAATATTGATTTTCATAGACGAATTCGTGAAGCTTATCTCAATATTTTCAAAAATGAACCGGATCGTTTCCGCTTAATTGATGCGGCGCGTGATGTTGATACGATTCAAAAAGAAGTACGCCGGCATATTATTGATTTTATTGTTGAAACTCCAATTTAATGAGTCCCAAATTTCAGAAGTGTAGCGCACTGAAATTTGCTGGACGAACTATCCCAGGAGCGAAGCGACGTGGGACTATTGTATGAACCACCGCAGCTTACTGCGGAATCTGTTTCCGCAGCTTGCTTTGGGGTTCATACCCGTGATAAACTTGCAAAAATAACTTTGGGTGAAGTTTCCCGTTAAATTATAAATTGATTATGTCTTTTCACGATATTTACGGTCATGAAAAAAAAATAGAAATTATCCAAAAAGCTCTGGCTCAACAACGAATAGGGCACGCTTATCTTTTTAGTGGCATTCCCGCCGTTGGGAAAAAAACTTTAGCCAAGGAATTTGTCAAGGCTCTTAACTGTGGAAAGGAAGATGCTCTTCATGATTCTTGCGGTGAATGTTCTTCCTGCCGGAAAATCCAGCGAGGGATTCATCCAGATGTCTTTTTTGTCGAAGCCGATGGTCAATTCATTCGCATCGATGCTATTCGCGAAATTCAGGAGCAAATGAAATGTAAACCGCTGGAAGCAAGGCGGCGGGTGTTTGTTATTGATGATGCCGACAAAATGAATGATCAGGCAGCAAACGCGCTTTTAAAAATACTGGAAGAACCATCTCCGTCCAATATATTAATTTTGGTTGCAGCCCGGCCTTACTCAATGCCAGCGACGATCATTTCGCGTTGTCAGCACATGCGTTTTAACCCATTGCGTTTTGATACAGTGGCAAAATTTCTTGTCGATCGAACAGGTATGGATAATCAACGAGCTTTGCTTTTGGCCGGGTTGTCCGGTGGTTCAATTGGCCGAGCAATGGAATTAAATGAAGATGATATAGTTGCTTATCGCACAGAGCTTCTAAAATTGCTTTCCATTACCCGGAGAAATGATCCTTTTAGTTTAATTAATTTTGCGTCTTTTTTGGGACAGGGGAAAAAGGAAATCAAACAAGGACTAAATATTCTCAGCACTATTTTCCGTGATGCTTTGGTTTTAAAAGAAACTCAAAAAAACGAAATGTTGGTCAATCAAGACAATTTTTCTTTTATTTCAACTCAGGCCGCACGTTTGTCCGGCGGGCAAATTCTTCAGAACATCGCGTTGGTGGAGCGGGCGGGGGATATAATCGAGCAGAATGTCAACAAATCATTGACATTGGAAACAATGGCATTTAAGTTAAACTATTGAGAGACTTAAATTTTAATGACATTCGCTGAGAGCGAATGAAATGAATAACCTAGAGGTCACTATAGGATCGAAGCGAAAATGGAATTATCCCACGTGCGAAGCTTAGTGGGACAATATTGCGGAGGGTATAATGCCCAGCTTCTTGAGGTATAATTAAGATCGCCATGGGTTTTATACCCGTGATTAAAAAAATCAGGTAGGATGCATAGTGCTTACAAATATTATTGGAGTTAAATTTAAAAAAGAGGGCAAAATATATAGTTTTAATGCTGCCGATCTCATTCTTCACAAAGGTGATCAGGTTATTGTCAATACTGATAATGGTTTGTCGCTGGGATTTGTTGCCAATGATGTAAAAAGATGTCCGCTGTCAGATGTGCCGGCGAATCTTAAAGAAGTTGTTCGCAAGGTAACAGCGGAAGATATGCAACGTAGAGAAGAAAACGAGAAGTTGGAAAAAGAGGCCTGGAAGTATTGTTTAGAAAAAATTCAGAAAAGAGGGCTTTCCATGAAATTGATTGATGTGGATTGCCTCTTCGAAAAGAGCAAAATTATTTTTTACTTTACCGCGGGAAGCAGAGTTGATTTCCGTGAATTGGTCAAAGACCTCGTCCAAAGATTTAAGATACGGATAGAGTTGAAACAAATCGGCGCCCGTCAGGAAACACGCATTACAAAAGGTATTGGCATTTGCGGCCGGATGGTTTGTTGTGCGGGGATATTGCAAAACCTGGAGAGAGTTACCGTCAAAATGGCTAAAGAACAGAGCATGTCGCTTAATCCGGAAAAAATTTCCGGATTGTGCGGCAGGCTGATGTGTTGTCTGGCTTTCGAACATGAAGGATACGCCGGACAGAAAAAATGCCCAAGAGTTGCTAAGGCTAACAGTAATGAAGCACAGGAAGACAAGCAGACAATGGAATTGGAAAAGATGGATGAATTCGACAATTTTCAATAATTAACAATAGGGATTCTTTTAATATGCCAAAATCATTTTATATAACAACACCGATTTATTATGTTAATGCTTCGCCGCATATCGGGCATGCTTACACGACAATTGTTGCCGACGTATTGGCCAGATATCACCGGATGGCGGGAGAGAACACTTTTTTTGTTACCGGCACCGATGAGCATGGCGATAAAATCGCTGAAGCGGCGCAGAAGGCCGGAGTAACTCCCCAGGAATACGCGGACAAAATCAGCGCGCAGTTTCGCGACTTGTGCCCAAAACTATCCATTACCAACGATTATTTCATCAGAACAACAGATTCTAACCATATCGAAACAGTGCGTTACATTTTGCAGAAAGTTTATGATTCCGGTGATATTTATTTTGGTAGTTACGAAGGACATTATTGCGTCGGCTGCGAGCGATTTTATATGGAAAAAGAGTTGATCGAGGGAAAATGTCCTGATCATCAAACAAAGCCGGAGTACCGCAAGGAAAGTAATTACTTCTTCCGCATGAGCAAATATCAGGATTGGCTGATTAATCACATCAAGGAAAACCCTGATTTTATTCGCCCGGAAAGATATAAAAATGAAGCCTTGGCTTTTCTTCGCGATCCTCTGGAAGATCTTTGCATATCGCGACCTAAAACTAGATTGCAGTGGGGTATCACACTGCCGTTTGATGAAAACTATGTAACCTATGTCTGGTTTGACGCTTTAATTAATTACATTACCGCTCTGGATTATCCTGACGGAGAAAAATTTAAAACATTCTGGCCAGCGGCAGAGCACCTCATTGCGAAAGATATTTTAAAGCCGCATGGCATTTACTGGCCGACAATGCTCAAGGCGGCCGGTATTGAACCTTATCGGCACTTGAATGTGCATGGTTATTGGAACTTAGATCAAAGCAAAATGTCCAAAAGCCTTGGCAATATTGTCCGGCCGCTTGATTTAAAGGATAAATACGGTCTGGATGCTTTTCGTTATTTTCTTTTAAGGGATATGGTATTCGGGCTGGATTCCAATTTCTCCGAGGAAGCTTTTGTCCAGCGGTTAAATTCTGATTTGGCCAATGATTTGGGCAATCTGGTCAGCCGCACCATTACCATGGCCGTCAAGTATTGCGACGGCAAGGTGCCGGAAATCAATCCCCAAAAGAAAGATTCAGCTCTGCACGAAGCTGCCCTAAAGGCAGTTACGGAAGTCGAATCCAGTTTTAATGATATGTTCCTGCATAAAGCTTTGATTGCCATTTGGGAATTTATCAATGTTACTAACAAATACATTGTCGAGAATGAACCGTGGACTTTGGGAAAAGACCCGGCGAACAAGGAAAAATTAACAGCGATTATGTATAATTTGCTGGCTGCCTTACGGGCGATAGCTATTTTGCTCACGCCTTTTATGCCGCAAACCGCGGAGAAAATTTTGCGGCAAATTGGAGTGGATGAATCCAGCGCGCTGGATTTGGCCGGCATCCGCAAAGATGATGCTTTAAACACGGGCAGTCCTTTAACCCGCGGCGAATCATTATTCCCGCGTATCAGCCAGGAAAAAGAAAGCGAAACTTCGGAGAAAAAAGCCCCGGTAATTGATTTAAAGCCGGAGATTGACTATGAGGAGTTTACCAAAGTCGATTTACGTGTGGGAAAAATTCTGGCTGCTGAGTCTGTTCCAAAATCCAATAAACTTTTAAAACTTATAATCGATATCGGTGAAGAGCGAACAATTGTTGCCGGTATCGGCAAAGATTACACTCCAGCGGAATTAATTGGTAAAAAAATAGTAATAGTTGCCAATTTAAAGCCGGCGAAATTAATGGGCGTGGAATCTTACGGCATGCTTTTAGCTACCGATACGGATAAAGGTCTTACCGTTCTGACATTTGACCGCGAAGCACGAACAGGTGCGAAGATTCGATAGCCGCTTTCCTTAAAGAAGAACGGCCATCTGTTTTTACAATGACCCGCCTAGTCTTTTAAAAGTTTTTCAATCGTGGGAGGATCAAATCCGTCAACTACCTGGCCTTTGATATAAAATAATGGTGTTCCTCTGAGTCCGATCTGTGAAGCAAACTTCATGTGCGCTTTAACTGTTTCATCCACTTTTTTATCGGTGCATGCAGCAAGTTGAGTATTATCAAGCTTTCCACTCAGAGCATCATCATAAGCTTTGGCCACATCTTTTGAACATAAAATGTATTTGGTCTTGTCTGCCGATTCTTTAGACAACGGGAAAAAGAAAGCATAGATGGTTACATCTTTATGCTGAGTAAAAAATTTATAAGACTCACGGCAAAAGTGACAATTGGGGTCAATAAATTCCACGACAGTCGTTTTTCCATTGCCGATTTTAAGAGCGCTATCCAAAGGCAAGCTAGCCATCTTTTGCGCCATCTTTTTTAGACTGCTTTCCCGGGTGATATTTACTCCGTCTTTGGAAATTAAAGGGCCGTAAATAATTACATCGTCTTTCGGCATGTAATAATAAATTTGATTGCCGGTATAGACTTCGTACACTCCATTAATCGCTGTGGGTGTTATGCTTTCAAAATTATTTTTGGGGAAGCTTTTCTTGAACTTTTCTATGGGAGATACTACTGGTATTACTTTTTTAGCAAACACAAAAGTTGGAAATAGGAAAAGAATACATAAAATGGTAGCCGTTAATTTTTTCACTGCCTGCCTCCTTTTTAAAAGATGGCGAAGTATAAATTTAATTTACATCCATGTCAAGTTCATCCGTATTGATAATAAATTATGATAAATTACTTTTTTACTAGGTTGTAAAATAAATAAATTTTATAATTAATATTAATTTGTTAACCGCTGTTTAAGCTTTAATAAATTTTATGTCTAGTTAAAAATTATTTGTGTTTTTATTATATTTATAGTAATTCCTCTGCGCCTTGAGGTTTGATCGTCTGGTCGTCCTGAAATCTATTTCACCTTGACACGAAAACATTTTTATCCTTATACTTCTAACCGCCAAGACGCAAGGTGCCATGAAAATATGAAAATCGCATTCGTGCGAAAAAAAGCATCGTTAATAAAAGGAGAAAGATATGAATTTTTTACTGCAACCGAAAAAATACAAGAGTCTTATGGCCGACAAAGGATCAAAGGCCATTATGGACAAGACCATTGCCTTCTTCGAGAAGATGGGCAAGACCAGACTCCTCGACGACTACAACAAAAAGGTCTGGTATCGTGAGTTTGTCGATTTCATCGGCAAGGAGCAGATATTTGCCAAACTGCTCACCCCCAAACAGTATGCCGGAGGAGATCCTGATGCCCGCTGGGACACAGCACGTAACAGCGAGTACAGCGAGTTGCTGGCTTTCTATGGCTTAGGCTACTGGTACTGCTTCCAAGTAACCATTCTGGGCTTGGGCCCAATCTGGATGAGCCCGAATGAAACGGCAAAAAAGAAAGCGGCCAAGCTCCTCAAGGAAGGAGCGATCTTTGCCTTCGGCCTGTCTGAGAGAACCCACGGCGCTGATATCTACTCTGTGGAGGCAACGCTAACCCCGAAGGGTGATGGCACATACGTGGCCAACGGAGAGAAGTATTATATCGGCAATGGTAACGAGGCCGAGATGGTCTCCACTCTGGGCAAGGTCAAGGACGGCACGGATGACTACACCTTCTTTGTTACTAATTACCGCAACAAGGCCTATGAGCTGAAGAAGAACGTCATCTCCCATCAGGAGTACGTATCCAACTTCGCATTGCACGACTACCCCATAACTGAAGACGATATCCTCTCCCGAGGTTCCCATGCCTGGGATTCAGCTCTAAATACTGTAAACATCGGCAAATTCAACATCGGTCCTGCCTCCATCGGTATTTCCGAGCACTGTTTCTATGAGGCCATCACGCACGCTTCCAACCGCATACTCTACGGCGTAAAGGTAACGGACATGCCGCATGTGCGCAAGAATTTCATGGATGCCTGGCTTCGTCTGCTGGGCATGAAGATCTATCAGCGTCGCGCCACCGATTACTTCCGAGGCGCCAACGAGAATGACCGTCGCTATCTTCTCTATAATCCCACCAGTAAGATGAAGGTGACCCTGCAGTCCGAAGAAGTGGTCAACCTGCTCTGGGACGTGATCGCCGCCAAGGGTTTCGAGAAGGACACCATTTTCCACATGGCCGCAGCCGACGTGCGCGGACCTTCCAAGCTCGAGGGCACAGTGCATGTGAACGTGCAGCTCATCCGCAAGTTCATGAAGAACTACTTCTTCACCCCGACCGAGTATGCCCCTGCGGCACCCGACTTTTCGCTCAAGGATGATTCATTCCTTTTCAACCAGGGTCCCACGAAGGGCTTGGGCAAAGTCCAGTTCCACGACTACAAACCAGTGTTCGAGGCCAACAAGGGCCTACCGAATGTGGCGACTTTCATCAAACAGATCGAGATCTTCAAGGAGATGCTGGAGAAGGCCGGCCCGGACAAGGTGCAGGATATGGACCCCTCGTGGTCCCTGCCGGTGGGCGAGATGTTTTCCATCGTTGTCTACGGTCAACTGATTCTGGAGCAGGCTAAGTTCGACGGACTTGATTCGGATATTTTGAATCAGATCTTCGATTTCATGATACGTGACTTTGCTCACTTTGCTCTGCAGATATATGGCAACCACAGTTCCAAAGACGAGCAGAGGGAATACTGCACCAAGATCATGCTCATAAAAGCAGTCCCGAATCCCGAGCAGTATAACAAGGTATGGGAAAAGTATGTTGCCGTTTTGAACGGTGAGTACGCGATGAATGAGGAGTAAATGGTAGTTTTACAAAAATCCTAAAAATGAGATAGCCGTATTGCGCCCATATCCTCTGTCATCGGAGGATATGGGCGCATTTTTATAATTCTTGGTATAGTTTTTCTATTTCTTTTAGATAAGTCTTCATGGCCTCTTTGCGCTTAAGTTTCATGGTCTGGGTTACTAATCCGTTTTCCAGAGTGAAATCTTCGCTGGCAAATATAAATTTCTGAGGTATTTCATATCCTCCATATGATTTTTTAAGATGCCTTTTAATTTCTTCTGATAAAAAATCATGGATATTCTTATCCTTTACAACTTCCTGCGGGTGGCCCTGTGCCCATTTGGCGATCCGGTCATCTTTTTTCATTGTAGCAAAGTCTGGAACGATTACGGCGATATTGTATGCCTTGCCTTCGCCCCATACAAATGCATTGGTGATGTTATGTAATAGTTTGATGTCGGTTTCAATGGATTCGGGGTGAATGTATTTGCCGTTGGAAAGTTTGTATTCATCTTTAAATCTGCCTGTAATATAGAGAAAACCGTCGTCGGTCATGTGGCCCTGATCTCCTGTGCGTATTCCGGGAAAGCCTTTCCAATTGTCCTTCATCATGATTTGTGCGGTCTGCTCCGGCTTATTGTGATAGCCCATCATTACATGAGCGCCGTAAACTATAATTTCTCCATCATCGCTGTTGTCATCAGTTACTGATTTGTCAATTTTTACATGCATATTTTCCACACATCTGCCGACTGATCCGTACCGGTTCCCCAGAATCGGTGAATTCATTGTAATTGCGGGTGAAGTTTCGGTTAACCCATAGGCGTCGTAAGTGGGTATGCCGAGATCGGCAAAGAACATTGCTATATCAGGATTCATTACCGCGCTGGCCGTAAGAACGCCGGTAAGCCTGCCTCCGAATCTTTCCCTGATTTTTGAAAATACGATTTTATCGAGTATTTTTAATTTTAACGATTTATTCGCCTTGTTCCTGCATTTTGCCGCTTCCCTACACGTCATATCGAAAAGCATCTTTTTGAGTCCGCCCTCTGCGTGCATTTTTGCCTGAATCCCGTCGTAGATTCTATTGAAAACCTTGGGCACTGCTATGAGATATGTAGGCCTGATCTTGAGAAAATCCTCCGCCAGCGTGTCGACCGATTCCATCAGTGCGATAGCTCCGCCGAATAGCATGAAATTGTGCAGCTCCGCGCTCAGTCCGTAGCTGTGCGCCCAGGGAAGAATGGCCAGAGAAGTGGAATTTTCATTAAGGGCAGGATAGATGTGATAACCGGCCTGAGTGCATGCCGACAGGTTGCCGTGAGAAAGACAGACGCCCTTGGGTTCTCCGGTGGTTCCGGAAGTATAAATCAATTCGGCCGGCTCCGACCAATGAGGCTTATATGATTTTACCGGATTTTTACCTCCGGCTTCTTCCAGCGCTTTGAGGCTGTTTTTACCTTCGCCGTAGATTATGAAGATTTCATTTAAATTTTCGATTTCATTTTTAAAATGCTTTATCTTCTCGAAAAGTTTTTCATCCTTAACAAAAAGATATTTTAGTCCGCTGTCTCTTATTATGTATTGCCATATCTTCATTAATTCTTTTTCGTACATCGGCACAAACATTGCGCCGAGCCCGTGTGATGCGTTTTCCAATACATACCATTCGACGGAGTTTCCGATGATAACGCCTACTCCATCACCCTTGTTTATGCCCAGTTGGTGAAGGCCGCTCCTGGCGTTATTTATTCTTTCGGCGAGAAGTTCGTAGGTTATCCACTCGTATTGTTTTGTCTCAAGATTTTTGGTTCCAATGGCGTTTCGATCACCCCATTTGGCTGCAGTGTCTTCAAACAAATCCACGAGGTTTCGCGGATGTTTGTAAAATTTATCCAACTCTTCAATTTGGTTTTCCGTATATTTGATCATAATCTTTTTCCTTTATATTGTATGGTTCATTACTATGACTTGCCCCCGAAAATATTGACACCTCTTTTAGAAGGTTTTGACATAGTTTTGTTCAGAAAGCAATGGCGAGTCAATCGGCGTAAATTGGCAATGAGATGGATTTATTTGTAAACCATATATCAGCAACAGCACCCGCCTTGCTTTACCTTTGAGTCGGTGGGTTCAACGCTGCACGAACATTCGCTGTTCTTTCGTCCCAGCATGGAGTTGATCACTGCGTTAGCGCAGCCGACGCCGGCTTGCACGGAAATAGCGCCAAAGGGGCAATTAAGGCTGCAAGCCCCGCATTCCATGCACGCATCACGATTTTTAATGACAGCATGAGAAGCATTCGTTTTAAAAACTTCATGTGGGCAGACTTCCAGACACATTCCACAACCGGTGCATTTATTTTCATCCAGTTGTAGAGTAACGACATCTTTAAGATAGGTCATATTATTCATTTTAAACTCCTATATCCCTTCGACTCATTTCATTTGCTTAGGACAATTCGACTATGGCCTTTTTCTGCGGCATTGCCTTGAACAAGGCCAAGTCTCATTGAATTAATCGCGATGTAATCCAGATTACAAAACCGGCCACACTTGCCGCAATCTGGGTGGGCAGCGCCCAGCGCATTTCTCTCTTTACTCCGGAGAGAGAAGTGTAAGTAGAACAGCCGGTAAAATTCATGGCCAGATATCCTGCCACTGCCGGAATTATTAATAGCCAGGCCAATGAATCTAGTCTCCCCGTCCACGTTTGTAAATTAATGCCCCATATGTAAAGCAGGAGGATGGCAATAATGATTCCGATGGAAAAACCTTTAATGGAAAAGGCGCGACCGGGCAGATAGGGCAGTAAAATCGGATTGAACACCGCGCCGCCCAGAATAGCGCCCAAAAGCGCTATGACGGCAAACAGACCATAATTAGCTGCATTGGCCCAAAAGCCGTCGGGGCCGCCGATACCGCCGATAATAAAAAGAACAGGAGCGATAATCAGAAAAGGTTTTGCCGCGGCGACGAACTCGATGGGAATAAGCACCGCTCTGTCTTTCAAGGGGAAAGTCATTATCCGCATCTCAGAAGTTACTTTCATTCCGGAATCGAGATATGCCGTTAAATCTTTTGCTCTGATCGGCCCGTAACATACTTTGAAACCGGAAATCTTTTTCACGGTGTGGGCGGCCACTCCCGATGCTCCCAGTTGCGGCAGAATTAATTGTCGATGGCTGACAATTTCTTTCAAGCCGCTCGACGCAATTCTTTTGATTAATTCTTCCGTGCCGAAAGTTCCCTTGCCCGCGGCGCACCAGACATTAATTCCCTTTGTATCCAATACCAATATCCAGACGTTTCTGCCGGACATCTCCCGGCGCAGGTAATCGAAACTCATTTTATAATTGGCGGTAACCAATACCGGCGACGCGTTGTCGGGATTACCAAGCGCGTACAAGCCCGGGTCAATCATATAATCCATGCGGCCAACGCCCCATCGGGCCTTGATCGCTCCCCAGTGATCCGTCCAGCGCAATTGTGCCGCCACTTGCGGTACATCACCTGCCTGTGTTGGAATCAAGCCGACAACAAAAGATTGATCACGCCTTGGCGGGTGATGCGGCATTTCAACAATGGTGCTGCAATCACATGATGAAGCAGACGTAATTACAGGCAGGATAATTTTATTTCCTGGACTGGAATTATTTTCCATATTGTTCATAAATGTAACCTCTGAAAAAATTTCTTTATTTGTGAGACTCAAATTTTAAAAGTGAAACGCATAACCTAAAGGTCACGCGTTAAAATTTGTAAGTCGTAGTGAGTCCCAAATTTCAGAAGCGCAGCGCACTGACATTTGTTGGACGAACTATCCAATAGTTAATAAACTATTGGGAACAATCCCGCCAAAGGCGGAGGGTTGAAGACCCCCATCTTGCTGCGAAAATAAGTTCCCAAAGCTTGGTTTGGGGTTTCATACCCGTGACTTACAGCAACTATAATCCGCAGCCGAATTTTTAATCGCCCCGATAAAAATCCGGATAGCCTCTAATATCTGCGGTTTCTTATCCTGCGGAATATTTTGCGTAACTTTTTGGAAAAAACCGGCCAGGCATAAAGAAACTTTTTGATGAATCTTTTTGCCATCCGCGGTCAGGATAAGCGTTGCCGCGCGAGAATCGTGCTGAGCTTTCTCCCGCTTTAAAAGACCTTTTTGAATCAATGGATTTACCAGACGGGTGGTTGTGCTTTTCTCGACAGCCAGAAGCTTATGCAATTCAGATATCTGCATCTCTTTCTTTATCGCAATGGCATCGAGGATCATAAATTGATGAAAGGTAACGCCTTCGCAAAAGGCCACATCCTGCCTGCAGCAGCGCGTTACTTGTGACATGCCGACGAATATTTCCATCAGTTCCGTATTTTGATTGTTCATTCTTGTTTGCATGGTTGTATAATACAACTATATTTGCATTTGTCAATAGAAAAAAAGTGCTTTGCAAAACATATTTTTCTGTCTTTGCGGAGAGTAAGTGAGTTGAAAGCCTGAATGACCAGTTTCTGGATGAAACATAAACTTGATGCGGGGAAGGAGTTTGGCGATACGGATCAAATATCTACCTATGGTGTCCGGTAGAAAATTAAGAGCCTGAATGTGAAGATCAGCGCACCTTTCACCTGCAACGATTCAGTGGTGGGCAGTTGTCAGAAATGATGATTGCCCCTTGTAATCCGTTTCAGATCCCCCCTCAAATCAAGGGCAGACACCCCTGCCTTTAGCCATTTCTAACAATTTGCAGTTTCCCAATGCACACGCTTTTCGCGCATCAGAACAGCCAAGCGTGTTGTTGCCCTGCGATAAATAATTAATTCCCCGGTTGTTGTAGGCTTTGGGATAATCCGGCTGCAGGCGTATGGCCTGATTATAGTCCTCGATAGCGCGCTGATACTGGCCAAGTTTGTCGTAAGCAAATCCCCGGCCGTGGTAGGCTTCGGCATCATTCGGCTGCAGGCGGATGGCTTCATTAAAGTCTTCGATGGCGCGTTGATACTGTCCGATTTCACTATAAATAGTCCCCCTGTTGTAGAAGGCCTCGGCATAATCCGGTTTTAGACTAATGGCCTGATTATAGTCCTTGATAGCGGGCTGATACTGTCCAAGGTTATCGTAAGCAACACCTCTGTTGTAGTAGTAGGTCTCGTCATCGGGTTGCATTTTGATAGCATTGTTCAAATATTCAATAGCCTTTATCGGGTCGGTATATTTTTTGCCATCCGATAATGCATTGGCTTTATAAAACCAATCCGCCGCCGTTTCGCCCATTGCCGTGGAACAAAGAAAGATTAAAATAAGAAAGATGGAAACGATAATTTTACGCATAACACCTCCGTTTATACGTTTACACTATTATCATAATTGTCGAAAAAGTGCATTAATGATTTTGATTTGAAATCCAGCACATTGGCGGGCGGCAGGCAAAAAAATACTCCGATGAAAGGATAGTTATACCAAGTTGCTTTCAAAAAATAATATATAAATTTTTGAAAGCTTACTTGGTATTATGCCCGGTAAATCAACCTTTTAATATTTGATAGCTACTTGGTATTAAAACTATATTGACTTAAATTTATTATAACGTTCCCTGAATTGCCAAGATGAGTCAAATAAAGATTTGCCCCCTTATCTTTTGAATAGGAGAACTTTTTCTAATAAATAACTTGTTCAGCATACCAAAACTCACAAAATACATATAATTCCTTGTCATAGTGAATTTAAAAAAATAATGAATAGGATGCCTATACGCATTGATAGCCAATACTTCTTTGTACATTGTTATGGAAAACTTGCAGGGAAGCATTATGCACTTGCAACCATCGAGGATATCTGGAATATGGCATGTAAAAAAGTGGGTACGGACTCGTAAGATAAAAGCAAATAATAATTACCAATTGTAATGTTGAATATTTTTTCAAGGCAGCAATGTGTGGATTACAGGAAGTAAGAAATTATTTAGCTAACATTAAGTTTTGTGAAACTAAATATTTCTTCCTTAAATGTTGTTTTTCTTATTTTCCCAATTCATATAACTTTTCGATTCGTAATAATCAAAAAATGGAAAACTAAACGTGTAGCTGGTATAGTTTTTGGGGAACCATCAAAATAGCTGAAAGCTAACTTAACATGTGGTATAAATATCTAGGATAGGTCAATAACTAGAGAAAAAATTATCAATCGACTTAAAACGTAACAATTGAGTCAGGATGAGTTAAGGTAAACAGCTAAAGGAGGCGATATTTTATGAAAATTATAAAGACTTTGTTTTTCCAGATTTTAGTAATAACATCACTATTAGTTAGTTTTAATGTCTACGCCGCTAATCAATCAATTTGTAATCCTGGTGCAAACGTCGTTCTTCATGACAATGGATTACTAAAATCTTGCCAACTCAAAGATAATTACGATGTGAATAACATCACATGTAAAAACGATAGTATTATCAGTTTTTATAGCAACGGTGAATTAGAATCTTGTATTTTGTATACGGATGTTACCATATCCAATAGTAATTGCAAAGCAGATGCTCTGATTTATTTCTTCGTCGATGGTAATTTGAAATCATGTATGAAATAAGACGACTAATGAGGGACCGAAAAAATACAGATTTTGAAAGAATTAAATATTCTCATTAGTCATATAAAAAAACACGTTCTTATTAAAGGAGAAAGCTATGAAGAGAATCATTATGCTGGCAATGGCTTTAGTGATTATGCTTGTATCTATTGGAGGATGTTGGCCATGGCGGAATGAAGGTGGCAGAGATGGAGGTCCTGATAAACATGATAGAGGTGGAACTCCCAGAGGTCGTGATCTTGGAGAACCTAATGGAGGTCCTAGTGGTCCAGGTGGTGGTCATTGAAACGATGAGGACAAAATAAGGATATAAAAATTCATGATTCCGAAAAAAATTAAGGCTCCATGATTGCTGCAAGATTATGGAGCCTTTTCTTTGTATGACTCTATGGTAAACCATATGAAGTCAAGATTTTTGTGTGTAGTAAACAAAAAAAGAATGGACAGGTTTTACCTATCCCTTCTTCAAAACCAAATAAAGTTTTTACAACCTTATTTTGCGGATGCTTCAGCAGGTGCTTCAGCAGCTTTCTTCTCGGCAGCTTTCTTAGCTTTTGCTTTCTTCGCATCAGCCTTTACTTTCGCTTCATCTACCTTAGTGTTAGCCTTTTCGGCTGCTACAGTTTGTTCTGTCGGAGCTGCCATGGGCTCAGTTGCCATTGCGGTGGTGCAAAATACGAAAACCAATGCTACAACAAACAATACTAAACGCTTCATCTTAAAATCCTCCTTCTTAAATTTGTTTTATTTTACTACCCTTTATAATTACGGGACTCCAACTAATTATTTTTTATCTGAATCAGGCTTTACCTCAGCCGGCTTAATTTCTTTTTTCTTGAAAATAACTTTGGCCACTCTCGATGCTATTAATTTTCCGTCATTTTCAGTGTATGCTATTTAACGGAATCATTTATAATGATATTTTTTACAGGTTTTTCTAAAGTAAACTCCATCCGAAAAACGTCCGTATGTTAACTATAAAAAAGACACTTTCTGTTTCTTCATGGACGAAAAATAAACGGTCAAGTTTTCGCAGCTTTCATCCTGTATTCATATACAGCAATGGAGATTTCACCTGCACCTTTGTATTTGAAGTCTTGGATATCCTGTATTTGAGGGCTTCTCTGAGCTGCTTCAGGGCTTTATCACAGTCTGCGATGGCTTGCGCTCTGCGACCGCCAAAATCGTGAGGTGCCGCTTTCATGTAAGCTTCTGCATCCTCAATGGCATCAATGGCTTTGACAATCCGGGGATGATCAGCTTTTTCGCCAGCTATCGTAGGTGCCGCTGTGATAAAAAAGAAAAACGAAGCGACAACTGCTATACACATCATAATTGAAACATAACGCTTTTTCATACTAATACCTCCATTTTGTTTTATGTTACTACTGCAAAAATAGTAGATGTCTAATGTGGAAAAACCGAAAATTTCTTCCAAACGTTTATTTATAAGCGTCGTCTACCACGAACACCAATTGAAATCTACGATGAAGATGAAAAATCTGGTTGTGACACTTAAGGAAGATATCCTGTTTAACTATCACTGTGCTTGTTTTAGGATAGTTATAAAAATTATCCACATTTAAAATCGCTACCGGAAAACTAATTGGAAAAGATTATTATGTACGGGCAATGGCATTTTGTTTGATAAATTCCTTGAGCTTTTCCCGGTCTAAGACACCTTTCCATTGAAATTCAACACTTCTTATTCGGAGCTGTTCTTTTTTATCATTGGAATCGGAAAAAAGACTGTCCGATTTGGTAACGAAAGCCATGCGTTCAAGATAGAGAATATCTTTGAACTGAAGGCTGAGAAAACCTGATGCTTCCAAGTCTTTTCTGGAACCTTGATAGATAAAAGCGCAACCTCCCTCACTAATATTCAGCATCTGCACTTGTCTAAGTGCACTGACATCAAGTACCTGCACCTGTTGGCCGGCATAGGGTTCGATTACCACCAATACTCCTTTATCAACAGAAAAACGATGATACCGCCGAGAACTAAATAACCTTTTCAGTATTTTTAAAAGTTTCATTAGCTACCTCATAACATTCTGTGTGGCAGACTATGTTAATTAATGTATATTTTACTATTTGCCAGACTGAGACCAACAAAATGCCATGATGAAGAAGAATCGCCTTCTGAATTGCAAGTGGCAACGCAGTTTTGAAATTCCACTTCACACATTCTCTTATCTGTATTTATATTAAAACAGACTTCCCGATTGCTGGTGCAAGAACTAATGCATTTTTGTTTACTTGTTTGTTCCACGATAGAAATATTAGAAAAAGAGATGATTAAAAAATACAAGACGATGACAAAACACGAAATAAGGGGAAATATTCTCAACTGTTTCATAACGTCACCTTCTTCAATTTAAATGACCAACCTGTCTGTAACTTACTACTTGAAAGAAAGTATGTCCACCAAAATTGATGGATGCTAGATTAAGGAAGAAAGAAATTTTAGACAAGTATGCTTAAAGCGGATTAAGACTTGTTACTATTTTGTTTCCACGAGATATAATCCCCAATTTTCTTGATCGCTTCGCTGGAGGTATTGACGAATTCCAAGCCTGCCTCATAAGATTCATCCTCATAGATGATTTTAATCCATTTTACTTTTCCCATGACTGTTATCATCTGCTGCACAGTCTTTAATGTAATGTCTATCTTGAGAAGGGTATCAATGGGTAAAAACAGATGGGCCTGAATTCTGGCTCCGGAAGCAGAGACATCTTTGCTTAAATTATGTATGACTTTTTCTTTGGGAAGATTGTGTCTTCCAGAGAGGACAGTTATAGTAACCTCATTCTCCTGCTTCAGTCTTGGCGCCTTTCTTTTTTCGTACATAACGATTCATTCCTCCTTTTTTTCAGAATGCCCGTTTTTCACTCTTCACTTAAAATCCTGCTTATTCATAATTAATTTATAAGAAATTCATCCTTGCCTGTCAATGAAATATAAATCGCAAAAATATGGAGTGAATGGTGTTTATTACAGATTGAAACATACATGACAGTATTCTGTCACAAAGGAGAATGAAAATGACCTTGCCGACAGGATTTATTGTGAGTGTAATAATATCAATATATTAGATCTCTATTTTCAGAGGAAAGAAAGCATGTCCATGAAAAATCCTAAACGCTCACTTTCAGGAAGAAATGTGCGTGCTCTTAGTTGCTTATCATCCGGTCATGCATTCAACGTCCGGGTATACCAGCCTCGGCGTGCAGCACAGGCGGCGCACGCAGGGCTGACCC
>PLGI01000171.1 GCA_003139775.1 Syntrophaceae bacterium
GAAGAAAAACGGATCGCCGCCTAAATTCTTCATACACAACTATTGACTATAGCTCCAACTGAACTCATATATAATTCCTCCAAACAAATGACCTTGGTAAGGATTGTAACACGGGTTAAATTAGAGTTCAGCTATTTTTTTATTATTTCACATTGAAATATTGAATGAATTGAAAAAATAAGAAAATCAATCTTACAGGAAGTTATCGATTATTAATGAGACTCCAATTTCAAAGACGAATAACCTAAAGGTCACTATAGGTGCACTGAAATTGGTTAGTCGTAGTGAGACTCTCTGAAAACGAGTGTAACGAAGTTTGAAGAGTAAGTCGAACTATCCAATAGCTTTTGGCTATTGGGAACTATCCCTCACGCGAAGCGCGTAGGGATAACGATTGATACCTTATTCAAAAAAGTATCAAGGCTCATTACTTTGTTCTTCTTGACAGCTAAGGGAAAATACCCTAGATTGGCGCAGTTTTTTTAGAGGAGTTCAGTTTTTATGACGACCAAAAGACAGCGCCGGTCAGAAAATATCAAGGAAAAGAAAACAAAGAAATCTACGAGAATTCTTTATTTATCGCTTATCCTCGGCGGAATATTTGTTCTACTGGTTCTTTTCTTTGTTACTTTGTTTAACCTCATATTCCCTCCAGTGGATATGGATGCCCTGAAAAAGAAGGAAAAACAAGTGGCTCAAATTTATTTTTCCGATCCGCAGGAGCGTTTTTTAATGCCCGAAAAACGTTATGTTATTAAGGAAAATGATGCTGCGGCGCAAGCCAAAGAAATTGTTAAAGCCTTGCTTGAAGGTTCGAAAGCTGGGTTGGTTAATACATTTCCCGTTGGTGTGGTTTTGATAGATGTAAAAGTGGGTGATGCCGGAATCGCTTCTGTTAACTTCAGCAAAAATCTGATTAAAAAGTATCAGGGTGGTTCCACTGCGGAAATGGCAACAATTTATTCCTTAACAAACTCCATAACTCAAAATGTTCCCACTATAAAAAAAGTAAAAATATTAGTGGAAGGTAAAGAACTTTCCTCAATTAAAGGTCATATTTCTACTCAAAAAGCTTTCAGCCCTGATTTGGAACTTCTTATTCCGGAAAAAGAGAAAAATAGTTGATTATCTTATGGCAGCGAAATCAAAAATATCCCGCACGCGCAATATCGGTATAGTCGCTCACATCGATGCAGGAAAAACAACGGTGACGGAAAGAATTCTTTTTTTCACCGGAAAATCTTACAAGATGGGAGAAGTCCATGATGGTGAAGCCGTTATGGATTGGATGCCGCAGGAGCAGGAAAGAGGCATAACCATTACTTCAGCAGTGACGACGTGCGCATGGAATAATCATGATATCCATATAATTGATACACCCGGGCACGTGGATTTTACCATTGAAGTGGAGCGCTCCCTGCGTGTTTTAGACGGGGCTGTAGTTGTTTTTTGTGCTGTCGGTTGCGTACAGCCACAATCGGAAACTGTCTGGCATCAGGCGGATAAATACGGTGTTCCTAAAATTGCCTTCATTAATAAAATGGATAGAGTGGGCGCAAATTTCTTCAGTGCTATCGGCATGATGCGTCAGCGATTTACTTCCATTCCAGTGGCCATCCAGATTCCGGCGGGCAGCGAAGATAATTTTCGCGGGGCAATCGACCTTATTAATCAGAAGATGCTGGTTTGGGATGATTCAACACAGGGTATGGAATTTTCAACGCAGGATATTCCGGAAGAATTTGCCAATCAGGCAAAATTAAGGCGGGAAAAGATGATAGAAACACTCGCCGAGGTTGATGATGATCTGGCTGACAAATATCTTGGTGGTGAAGAAATTACAGTAGCCGAAATAGAGAAAGCCTTGAGAAAAGCGACTATCTCTCTAAAAATAGTGCCGGTGCTTTGCGGCGCTGCTCTACGCAATAAAGGAATTCAACCCCTTCTTGATGCCGTCATCGATTATCTGCCGTCTCCGGAAGATATTCCGCCCGTTAAGGGGATAAATCCTATTACCAAGCAAGAAGAGGTCAGGCATAGTTCCGACAAGGAACCTCTGGCAGCGCTGGCTTTTAAAATTATGCTTGATGAAGGCCGAAAGCTTACCTATCTGCGGATTTATTCCGGAAAAATCCATGTCAATGATGAGATTTACAATTCAATAAAAAAGAAGCGGGAAAAAGTCGCCCGCCTGTTACGTATGCATGCCAATAAACGGGAAAGAATAGATATAGCCTCCGCGGGGGACTTAGTTGCCGTGTTAGGATTAAAAACGACAACAACAGGCGATACTCTTTGTGATGAAGAACACCCGATTATGCTGGAACTGATAGAATTTTACGAGCCGGTAATCAGCCAGGCCATTGAGGCCAAAACACCCGCGGATCAGGAAAGGCTGACAATGGCATTGGATAAGTTAATAGAAGAAGATCCAACATTGAAGGTGAAATACGAAGATGAAACCGCGCAAACTATAATTTCTGGCATGGGAGAACTGCATCTGGAAATTATTGTTGATCGTTTGAGCCGCGAATTCAACAGCCATGTCAATGTCGGAAGACCCAGAGTCGTTTATCGTGAAACTATTCAAAAGAAGGTGGAAACAGAAGGAATATTTGAAAAGGAACTGGGCGAAAAGAAGCACTTTGGTCATGTCCGCCTTTCTTTGGCGCCGCTAAAGCGGGGTTCTGGAAATAAAATAATTAATAAAATTGATGATAGTATAATCCCGACAGAATATTATGAGATGATTGAAGCCGGCATCAGGGAAGCGATGATGAATGGCGTACTCAATGGCTATCCGGTAATTGATGTCGAGGTGACGATAACAGGCGGTTCTTTCCGTGAAGGCGATTCCTCAGCCCAGGGTTATAAAATTGCCGCGGCGACTGCTTTCCGTGATGGCTGCAGCGGAGGCGATCCGGTTATGCTTGAACCGATTATGATGGTTGATATTATTACACCCAGTGAATTTATGGGTGATGTTATCGGTGACATCAATGCCCGCAAAGGTGAAATTCAATCCGTTAATCCCAAGGGACCAGTAAGCGAAATTAAAGCTAAAGTGCCCTTGAAGGCCATGTTTGGTTATTCCACTGATCTAAGATCATCCACTCAAGGCCGGGCCGTTTTTTCCATGATTTTCTCAGAATATAACAAGGCATGATTCATTATAGCCATTTCATAACATTTAATGGTTGAACAGGTAAATTTCACCCCAAATACCCAACTAAAAATATTTTTATTATTCTCTTGATAATTACTATATGTAGTAGTATCATTCATTCGTACCCCAATATATAGCGTCATCGAGAGACGGCGATATTTAATATTCTATCTGTTAATGGAGTAGTGAATGAACATTAAAATTAAAAAAAGAGACGGCCGTTTAGTTAAATTTAATGCGGAAAAAATCACCAACGCCATCGCCAAGGCTGGCGCTGCCACTGGTGAATTCGATCTTAAGGAAGCGCATAAAATGACTATCAAGGTTTTAAATCTTGCCGAAAAACTTTTTGATGGCAAAGTTTTAACCGTCGAGGAAATTCAGGATGTCGTGGAAGAAGTTCTTTTGCAGACTCCTTATCGAAAAACGGCCAAATCCTATATAATTTATCGCGATCAACATTCCCGTTTAAGGGATATTACCAATAAAATGGAAGTCGATCTTGTTGATCAGTATTTAAAGAAGCTTGATTGGAAGATCAATGAAAACAGTAATATGGATTATTCTTTGCAAGGGTTGAATAATTACATATCTTCAGAAGTGAGCAAGGTTTACTGGCTCAATGAAATCTATTCGCCGGAAATTCACAAAGCGCATACAGATGGTGATTTCCATATTCACGATTTAAGTTTACTTTCCGTTTATTGCGTGGGCTGGGATTTGTATGATTTGCTCCTGCAGGGTTTTCAGGGTGTGTCCGGCAAAGTAGAGAGCAAGCCTGCCAATCACTTGCGCAGCGCCTTAGGTCAGGTGGTTAATTTCTTTTATACATTACAAGGAGAGGCAGCCGGAGCGCAGGCTTTTTCAAATTTCGATACTTTGCTTGCGCCATTCATCCGTTATGACCATTTAACTATTAAAGAGATTAAACAGGCGCTGCAGGAATTCATTTTCAATATTAATGTGCCGACAAGAGTAGGCTTCCAAACACCTTTTACCAACGTAACACTGGATGTGACCGTTCCCAAATATTATTCTGATCAGAATGTTATCATCGGCGGTATGCCGCAAAAAGAGACCTATAAAGAATTTCAGGAGGAAATGAACCTCTTTAATAAGGCCTTTTTGCAGGTTATGGCGGAAGGTGACGCCAAGGGTAGGGTCTTTACGTTCCCGATTCCGACATACAACATTACTAAAGATTTTAACTGGGATGATCCTAATATACAGGATTTGTGGGAAATGACAGCAAAATATGGCGTTCCTTATTTCTCCAACTTCATCAATTCCGACATGAACCCGGAAGATGCCCGCAGTATGTGCTGCCGCTTGCGCATTGACAATCGTGAACTGGAAATGAGAGGCGGCGGACTATTTGGCTCTAACCCGCTGACGGGATCCATAGGCGTTATTACCATTAATATGCCTCGTATTGCACATCTCGCCAAATCCAAGAAAGATTTTATGCAGCGGTTGGAAAAGCTTATGGAATTGTCAAAGGAAAGTCTGGAGACAAAAAGAAAAGTTCTGGAAAAATTCACAGATGGCAATCTTTATCCATACACCAAATATTACTTGCGCAATGTTAAAGAGAGATTCAATGAATACTGGAAGAATCATTTTTCCACTATTGGACTTGTCGGGATGAATGAAGCTTGTTTAAATTTACTGAATGTTAACATTGCTTCGGAAAAAGGTCAGGCTTTCACGAAACAGGTTCTTGATTTTATGAGAAAAATACTTATCAATTTTCAGAAGGAAACCGGAAATAATTATAACCTGGAATCGACACCGGCGGAAGGAACGTCATATCGTCTGGCCAAAATCGATAAAGAAAAATATCCCGAAATTATCACCGCCAGTGATGAAAAATCGAAACATGCGGAACCGTTTTATACAAATTCTACACAATTGCCGGTAAACTATACGGATGATGTTTTTGAAGCGCTGGATTTGCAGGATGAAATTCAGGTAAAGTACACTGGCGGCACAGTGTTTCATACCTTTGCCGGGGAGAGAATTGATGATCCCAAATCGGTCAAGAGACTGGTTCACAAGATTTGTTCTAATTATCATTTGCCTTATATAACTTTTACCCCCACCTTTAGCGTATGCCCGTCACACGGGTATATAAAAGGCGAGCAGGATAAATGCCCGACATGCGCCGATGATTGCGAGGTTTACTCGCGCGTCGTCGGTTATTTGCGGCCGGTTAAACAATGGAATAAAGGCAAGCAGGAAGAGTTTGATTCGCGGCAGGTATTCAAATTTTAATACGTAAAAATAATCGAAGTTTTTAAAAGCGTTCTTACGTAATGTGCTTCTGTTTTTAAATTAAAGGGAAAAAATGAAAATTGGTGGTTTGCAAAAAGTATCACTTATTGATTATCCGGGGTTAATTTGTGCCACTATCTTTTTACAGGGGTGCAATTTCAAATGCTCATATTGCCATAATCCGGAATTGGTGGATACACGATTGTTTCAGCCCTGCATCAAAGAAAACGAAGTTCTGGACTTTCTTAATACGCGCAAGGGAAAACTTGATGCCATGGTAGTTACCGGTGGTGAACCGACTATCCATGATGATTTAGAGTCCTTTATTAAAAAAATTAAAAAAATGGGGTTTGCCGTAAAGCTCGATACCAATGGCTCGCAGCCACAGGTTATCAAAACTCTTCTTGATGAAAAATTGCTTGATTTTATTGCCATGGATATTAAAGCGCCTCTAGAAAAATACAAGAGCGTCGTCAAGGTGCCGGTCAATGCCGATTCAATCAAAGAAAGTATCCAGCTTATTTTAAAATCTAAAATTACGTATGAATTTCGTACGACCATTGTGGAGTCCCAGCTTGAGGAAAAAGATATTCTGCAAATCGAGAAGCTGATTTCCGGCGCCAAAAGTTATGCTTTACAAAAGTTTGTACCGGCAAAAACTCTGGACAAAAAATTCCTGAAAGAAAAATCTTACCCTGACGAGAAATTTCAGAAAATTAAAAAACATCTTGAAAATAAGATTCATTCTGTCACGATAAGATAAAATCAGAGGGCAAAGCCCCGTGGTATGCAAGATATATATAAACAAGGTTATTTGCTTGAGGGAATATTTACATGACAAAAGATAATTCAAAATCGCTTGTAAAGTTTGACGACAAAGAAAAGATTCTAGACATCGCTTCTTTTGTTTCAAGTGCAGTTCCTTGGGTTGGTGGACCAGTAAGTAATGTTTTAGGAGGCATATCGACAGGACGTAAAATCCAGCGAGTGAATGATCTTTTACATGACAAACTTTGAGAGAAAGACTGCCTGACATGAACAACGACAGAATTAAGGACCTTGTTCAACAACTCAATGATTTGCGAGTTATAAATTTGCAAAGTCTAAATACTATGATGACAGCAAGTGGAGCGCAAGATTTAAGGCACTCTGTAACACCTCTTGGCAAGCGATTCATTCAGTATTTAGCCAATAGCTAACTAAATGCGGCAAATAACCATCGAATTCACCAGCCGGCAAGACGCACGGCGGCTCTGACACAGTAAGTTTAGGTTGGCCGCTGGTAATATACAGGTTCGTTAGCTCATATTCTATTCTTTATCAAATCAAAGCTAGGCTATCAGCTACAGCCATACCCGTGGGGGTCGGGCGTAAGAAATCGTTTTTTAATTTCACAAATTTATTTTTGATTAGCGCGTCAATGATAATTATTTTTGTCAGTGAGTAAACAATGCCGTATCTGGTTTTGTAGAGTTTCAAATCAATACCACTTCAGATGCCGTGGCAGTATGCAGGCAGCCTGATCAGAGTTGGCCATCCTGATTAGACTATCTCATTAGCAGTCATTTGACGCAAACTCGTGATATCCCGTAACGGTGGTGCGCCGAACAAGCGGCCATACTCACGGCTAAATTGGGAGGGGCTCTCATAACCGACTTGAAAGGCCACGGTTGCCGCATCCTGATTTTCGATGAGCATCAATCGCCGAGCTTCGTTCAAACGCAACCATTTCTGATACTGCAGCGGGCTCATGGCCGTCAATGTTCGGAAATGATGATGGAAGGTCGATGTACTCATATTGACTTGCGTCGCGAGATCATCGATACGCAAAGGCTGCGTGAAATTATCCTTCAACCAATCGATTGCCCGCGCTATCTGTTGACTCTGACTTCCCGACGACGCCATCTGGCGCAGACGCGCCCCTTGATCACCCACAAGTAAACGGTAAAAGATTTCCCGCTGGATGATCGGTGCGAGGATCGGGATATCCTTCGGTTCCGCAAGCAAGTCGATCAACCGTTGAAAAGCGGTAAGCAGCGGCAACGTAACCTCGCCGGTCGCCATTCCGCGGCTCGATTGCTGCGGACGCGGAAAGGGCAGATTGCTATCCACGATCAGTTGTGAAATCTCGCGCTGATCAAGTTTCAATATGAGCCCTAGGCAAGGCTTCTCTCTGCTTGCTTTGGTAATCTGCACAACCGTGGGCAGATTCACGGACGTGATCAAAAAATGGCGCTCGCCATACACATACGTGTCGTCTCCAAGCAACACGCGTTTGGCCCCTTGTGCGATCAAACAAATGCGCGGCTCGTACATGCGGCTTTCCGGCTGGGTCGGTTTGTCCCGCTGAAAAAGTGCCAAGCCCGATATCGCGGTCACGAGTTGGTCGCCCTTGTCGGTCCATCGGGCAATGCTCTTCCCCAACGCTTCAAGCGCAACTTCCATATGGTTGTTCTCAAACACCTTTTTGACGGATTGTTTTCGCATATATATCTTTCTCCTTATCTTAATATTACCAGACTTTATTTCCCTGTACAACATTAATCGAAGGTTTCGGATGATTAGGCAAGAAATTAACAGAATTGGGATACCGCCTTTGTTCTTTTAGGATTATGATATCATCATTAAGAAAGGAAAAAGATGTGAGCAATGTCTGCAAAGAAGTCTGATCATAAACAATTATAGATGAAAAAATATAGGAGGAAAAAATGCAGAAACGTAAATTGGGAAAAAGCGGTCTGGAAGTTTCGGCCCTGGGCTTGGGCTGTATGGGAATGAGCATAGCCTACGGACCGCCTGCAGACAAGAAGGAGATGATCGTTCTTATCTGTAAAGCCGTCGAACGCGGTATCACCTTGTTTGACACCGCCGAGATTTACGGCCCCTATACAAATGAAGAACTCTTGGGCGAAGCTTTGGCTCCGTTTCGCGGGAAGGTAGCGATAGCTACCAAGTTCGGGATCAAGCTCGATGCCAGCGGACAGCAAGTTCAGGATAGTCGTCCCGAACGCATAAGACAGAGTATCGAGGGATCGCTCAAGCGACTCAGGGTCGATGCCATTGATCTCTACTATCAACACCGTGTCGACCCGGAGGTGCCGATTGAAGAGGTGGCCGGAACAGTGAAAGACCTGATCCAGGAAGGCAAGGTCAAGTACTTCGGCCTCTCTGAAGCGGGAGTGCAAACGATCCGTCGTGCTCATGCCGTCCAGCCCGTGACGGCAGTGGAAAGTGAATACTCGCTCTGGTGGCGACGCCCCGAAGAAGAGTTGCTGCCGACGCTTGAGGAACTCGGCATCGGTTTCGTCCCCTTCAGCCCGTTAGGCAAGGGGTTCCTCACAGGAAAAATCGACGAGAATACGATGTTCGACAAGAACGACTTCCGCAACATCGTCCCTCGTTTTACGCCGGGGGCCCGCAAGGCGAATCAGGCCCTAGTCGATCTGCTCGGCACCATCGCAGAAAAGAAGAAAGCGACCCCTGCCCAGATTGCGCTCGCCTGGCTACTGGCCCAGAAGCCGTGGATTGTCCCCATCCCGGGCACTACAAAGTTGCATCGTTTGGACGAGAACATCGGCGCGGTTGACGTCGAACTGACGCCCGAGGATCTGCGTGATATTGAGAGCGCCGCCGCAAAGATTGCGATACAGGGGGCCCGGTACCCCGAAGCTCTGGAAAAGAGAACCGGTCTCTAAGCGTGACGCTCAAAGACACGTATGAAATGGGGGAAAAAGCATAGGGTAAAAGGAATAGCGTGAAGTCGTTTCACCTCAAAATAAATCAGAGGAAGATAGGAGGCGTACATTATGAGCACAAACGATCTTAGCAAGAGTGTGATTTTTCCCATTGGAGAAAAACTTGAAAGCAATAATTTTAACGGAACGGTATGGCTCAATATGTTGATGCCTTTCGACTCGGCCCTTCCCATCGGGAACGTGACTTTTGAGCCGGGATGCCGCAACAGCTGGCACAAACACGCGGGTGGCCAGATTCTGCTTGTGACAGGCGGCAGAGGCTATTATCAGGAATGGGGAAAGCCGGCACAGGAGCTTCATGCAGGAGATGTTGTCAATATTCCTGCCGATGTTAAGCACTGGCATGGTGCTGCCAAGGATAGTTGGTTTATACACCTTGCCGTTGAGGTCAATTCCGAAAAAGGTCCGGCAACATGGCTGGAGCCGGTAGCGGACAAAGATTACAATAAATTGAAATAAGGAGGCATTCCTATGGCGATCAGTGAAACAGCACAGAAAAATCACGAGGAACTTTTCCCGAATCACAAATCAACACTCAAGGTCACCGATCCCGAATTTATCGAAGTGTTCGACAATTTTGCCTTTGATGAAGTGCCTTCATACGGAAACCTGGATACAAAAACAAAGCTTATGGTGATTTTAGCGTCACTTATTGCCCAGCAGACATTAAGCGAGTACAATTTCATGCTCGACGGAGCACTGAACGCTGGCGTCACACCGATTGAAGTGAAAGAGATTGTTTATCAGTCTGTACCTTATGTTGGCATTGCAAAGGCATTTGATTTTATTCATGCCACGAATGAAATATTTGAAAGCAGGGGAATAAAGATGCCGCTGGAAGGCCAATCAACCACTTCACCGGAAACACGATTCGAGAAAGGATTGGCGTTACAAAAAGAAATTTTCGGAAACATGATTGATAAAATGTATCAGGAATCACCGGCAAATCAAATTCATATTCAAAAATATTTATCTGCAAATTGTTTTGGTGATTATTACACTAGAAAAGGATTAGACATAAAAACAAGAGAACTTTTAACGTTTTCCATGATTTTATCTTTGGGTGGATGCGAGCCACAGCTAAAAGGGCATATACAAGGCAATTTAAATGTTGGAAATGATAAAGAAGTGTTGCTGAGTGTTGTTACTCAATTATTACCTTATGTAGGATATCCAAGAACATTAAATGCAATAAGATGTTTAAATGAAGAAGTGCCGAAATAATGTTATAAAGGAATTTATTGTTGAAACTCCAATTNNGGAATTGGTAAGTTGAACAATCCCGCGCAGCGGAGGGTTTAATACCCCGCAGCTTGCTGCGGAACCTGTTTCCAAAGCTTGCTTTGGGGTTCATACCCGTGATTTCTTAAATTTAACTCATTGGTATTAAGGCATGAGTATAATTTTAACAGATAAATTAACATACATGAAGCGAGGTAAATATGAAGAGGATTTATTTTGCTATACCAATAATTGCTGCATTCCTTGTAATTATAGGTATGCAGGCACAAAGGAATTTTACTACTGCAGAAGCAGAAGATGGAGTATTAAAGATGGGGAAAACAGGTGAATTAGACACTAAACCGGATTCGGGAACCAAAAAAATTCTTGTGGCTTATTATTCTCACACCGGTAACACCAGAGAAATTGCCAATCAAATTCACAAAATTGTAGGTGGAGATATTTTTGAAATTCAGGCCGTAACGACGTATCCTAGTGATTATGAAGAGGTTAAAAAAAGGGCAAGGCAGGAACTTGATTCCGGCTACAAACCAGCATTGAAAACAAAAATTAATAACATCAACTCGTATGATATTGTTTTCATAGGTTACCCTATCTGGTGGGGTACGATGGCCGCTCCGGTCAAAACTTTTTTGTCGGAATATGATTTCTCGGGAAAGACCATTGTACCATTTTGCACACACGGAGGAAGCGGTCTGGGGCGAAGTATTACGGATATCGCGGCACTTTGTCCGCATTCAACTATTCTGGATGGCCTTGCCGTTTGGGGGAAAAATGCAAAAACTGCACAAAACGATGTATCAGCATGGGTGCGTAGAATCAAAGTCAAAGAGTAGCGTTTTGCGCCTATAAAATGATCTCTTATTGAAAGGAAAAAACTATGAATAAAAAGATTTCGGATCGCGATTTTCTGAAGACAGGTTCCGTCGCGCTGGGTGCTGTGGCCCTAAGCAATGTTACAGATGCAGGCAAAGCTTTTGCCGCAGGACAGGACAAAACCCAGGTATTCTTTACCAAGGACATAAGCGTCAAAGGATTGCTGAACATCTATTCCAAAATCAATCAAGGTATGACAGGCAAAATAGGCATCAAGTTACACACTGGCGAGCCGCACGGTCCCAATATCCTACCGCGGGACATGGTAAAAGCACTGCAACAGCACATTCCCAATAGTAACCTGGTGGAAACCAATACCCTGTATAAGGGCAAGAGATATACTACAACGGATCATCGCGAAACCATTAAGATCAACGGCTGGGATTTCTGCCCAGTGGACATCATGGACGAGGACGGCGCGGTGATGATCCCCGTTAAAGGCGGGAAGCATTTCAAGGAAATGTCGGTCGGCAAACACATGCTTCATTACGACTCGATGGTGGTGCTGACCCATTTCAAAGGGCACGACATGGGTGGCATCGGCGGTTCACTGAAGAATATCGCCATCGGCTGCGCGGACGGGACCATAGGCAAGAAAATGGTCCACGCCGCTACCGATAACGATGATCTCGAGAGCTGGCTGAAAGGCGAACCCTTCCAGGAAAATATGGTGGAGTCGGCAAAAGCCACTATAGATCATTTCGGCAAGAGGATCGTTTATATAAATGTGCTACGCAATATGTCCGTGGACTGCGACTGCGCCGGCATCGAGGCCTCTCCGGTTAAGGCGCGCGACCTGGGCATCCTGGCTTCCACTGATATCCTGGCCGTAGAACAAGCTTCCATCGACATGGTATATAAGTTGCCCGAAGCGGAACTTCACGACCTTAAGGAACGTATTGAATCCCGTAAGGGGCTGCGCCAGCTGTCGTACATGAAAGAGATGAAAATGGGCAATGATCAGTACGAGCTTATTACGCTCTAAAGGGGGAATTAAGAAATGGCAAATTCAAAAAGCCTTATCGCTTATTTTTCACGCAAAGGAAATAATTATGTGGGAGGTAGTATTGTAAATCTGCCAATTGGAAACACAGAAGTAATAGCAAAGAAAATACAGGAATTAACAGGAAGCGATATGTTCCAAATCAAAACAGTAAAATCTTATCCAGAAGATTATACGGAAACTACAAATGTAGCACAGGAAGAACTGAGGAAAAATTCCAGACCTGAGCTTACAGGAATAGTAGATGATATGGATTCTTATGATGTAATTTATATCGGGTATCCGATTTGGTATGGAACGATGCCGATGACGGTGTTTACGTTTTTAGAGTCTTATGATTTTTCAGGAAAGACCATTATCCCTTATTGTACACATGAAGGAAGCGGTTTAGGTCAAAGCGTGAGGGACATAAAGAAACTTTGTCCAAACTCCAGAGTCCATGACGGATTGGCAATCAAAGGCAGCAGCGTTAATAGGACTCAGAATGATGTGTCAGCATGGTTACATAAGCTCGGCATTTCAGATAAAAAATAGGAGAGTTTAAAATGCAGAAGCGCAAATTGGGGGAGAGATGTGAAAACCGCATAAAACAAAATATCTGAGTGGCTGCGAAAAAATAATATCACGAAATAAGAAAGTAGAATTTAAGGAGGTATCATTATGCTAAACTTCAATTTTTATAATCCAACACGGATATTTTTTGGGAAAGATAGGCTTGAGGTTATTGATAAAAATGTTCCGGCTAATGCCAGAGTATTAATAACCTTTGGAGGTGGAAGTGCTAAAAAAAGTGGTCTTATCGAAAAGGTTAAGACCTTTCTTGGTAAAAGAAAAATTTATGAATTCGGCGGTATTGAGCCGAATCCCCGCTATGAAACTTTAGTAAAAACTATAGAAATCGTCCGTAGCGAAAACATTGATTTTATACTTGCTGTTGGTGGAGGCTCCGTGATTGACGGGACTAAATTCATATCACTGGCTTCATTTTACAAAGGTGATTCGCGTGATTTATTGAAATACGGCTTTAGGCCTATTCCTTTCGATGTAGTACGAAAAGTTGTTCCATTTGGTACAGTACTGACATTACCTGCAACAGGATCTGAAATGAATAGCGGAGCAGTAATCAGTTATGAACATGGGAAATTTCCGGTTATGTGCGAGTTAATATTTCCTGAATTTTCAATATTAGACCCTACAATAACTTTTACGCTTCCCAGGATTCAGGTTGCCAATGGTGTGATTGACGCATTTGTACATACTGTAGAGCAATATATAACATTTCCTGCGGATGCCAAAGTACAGGATCGTATAGCCGAAGGAATATTACAAACATTGATTGAAATTGGTGCGACAACAGTTGCAGAACCCGAAAATTATGATGCACGTGCTAATCTTGTGTGGAGTGCAACCATGGCACTGAACGGTATAATTGGCGCAGGGGTTCCTCAGGATTGGGCGACACATATGATCGGACATGAACTTACCGCATTATTTGGCATCGATCATGGCCAAACTTTAGCAATTGTATATCCGGCGTTACTTGAGGTTAGACGTACTCAAAAGCGAGCCAAACTTTTGCAATATGCGGAACGTGTCTGGCATATAGGGAAGGGTGGCGAAGATGAGAAGATAGATTTGGCAATCAAAAAAACAAGAGAATTCTTTGAAAGCCTTGGTATAAAGACTCGTCTTTCTGAATATGGCGTTACAGCCGACAAAATACCGGTTGTGATTGAACAACTGAAAGCCCATGGGATGACAGCGCTCTCGGAAACTCAGGATCTTACATTGGATATAAGCCAAAAAATTCTTGAACGAGCAATGTGATTTTCCCGTCAAAGTGAGCTTTAAAGCAACGGTGTGCTGAAACGGAAACACACAGGATAACCAGTTATTCCAGTGGTCACAGCTATCGCCGTGCCACTGAACTTGTTGTCAGCTAACGATCTGTCTTTATTAAATAAGAGCCAGACTGTCGGCTACAGCCATTCCTGTGCGTGTAGGGCGTAAAAAGCCATCTTTTAATTCCACAAATTTATTTTTGATCAACGCATCGATAATAGTTTTCTTATCCACTAGCAAATCAACGCCATAACTTATTTTGTAGCGTTTCAAATCAATACCGGCTTTGGTGCGCAAGCCGAGAAATAATGCTTCTAGTTTCAGTTGTTCCACTGAAAGTGTTTCCGTATTTTCCACCGGCATTTTATCTTGAGCAATCTCTTTTAAATACGTTTTAACGGCAGATGTATTCCACCAGCGTCTGTTACCCAAAAATGAATGCGCGGCAGGTCCCAGACCTAAATAAGGTACGTGCTCCCAGTATTTCTGATTATGTCTGGATTTGAATTTATCTTGGCGGGCAAAGTTGGACACTTCGTAGTGAATGTAGCCGGCTTTTTCCAATTCATCTGTTGTAGTATGAAAAAATTTTAATTGTTCTTTTTCAGCAGGTAATTTTATATTCTGTAGCGCATATTTTTTATACAGTGGTGTTCCGGTCTCCAGTGAGAGCTGATAGCAGGAAATATGCTCCGGCGCATAGGATAGAGCCTGCAGTATTGTCTTCTTCCAGAGGGAAATATTCTGACCATGAATTCCGTAAATTAAATCAATCCCGATATTGTCAAAACCGGCTTTCCGAGAATCATTAATAGCGGAAATAGATTCTTCCGAATTATGTCTGCGTCCGAGGAATTTAAGAATATTATCATCAAAGGACTGGATACCGATGTTCAAGCGATTAATTCCTAATAAGAGCAGAGCATGAAAATATTCTAAAGACACATCTCCCGGATTTACTTCCATAGTTATTTCGGCGTGGGGATCAATATTATAAGATTTATTTATTGCTTTAAATATCGTTTCCAGTTGCCCAATGGATAAAAGGGAAGGGGTGCCACCGCCGAGATAGATGGTGTCAAATGATGAAAAGACATTGCGGTAATATTCTATTTCTTTTTTTAGCGTCACAATATATTCAGGAATAAGATTTAGTGACTCAATTGAGTAAAAGCTGCAGTAGCCGCATTTGCTGAGGCAAAAAGGAATGTGAATATAGAGCCCGGCCTGATCACTTTTCATAATTGTAATTCAAATAAAAAATATTCTATTTCATATTCAAGATGATAGCAAGGCGGCAAGAAGGAGGCGACACAGGCTTACTTAGTTTGTACGTCGAGGAGCCGACGACGCAGCCAATGCAGCTAGCGCTTGAAGATGGAATAGAATACCTAGTCGGTATCTGATTTCAGAACTGCGAGAAACGCGCTCTGCGGAATACTTACGGAGCCGATCATCTTCATGCGCTTCTTTCCGGCTTTTTGCTTTTCGAGCAATTTTCTTTTCCGACTAATATCGCCGCCGTAGCATTTAGCCGTCACATCTTTGCGGAAGGCGCTGATTGTGCTGCGGGCGATAATCTCTGTGCCAACCGCGCCTTGAATAGCAATTTTAAACATCTGGCGTGGTATTTCTTCTTTCAATCTATCACAGGCCAGGAGGGCTCGCGAACGGGCACGATCGTGATGGACAATCTGCGAGAGGGCGTCGACTTTTTCGCTGTTGACCAGAATATCCATCAAAACTAAATTGCTTTCGCGATAATCGATAATATCATAATCAAACGAACCATAGCCCTGGGTAACCGATTTAAAGCGGTCATAAAAATCAAAGATGACTTCGGCCAGTGGCATTTCGTAGGATAACTCCACGCGTCCGGGGCCAGTGTAATTCATAGTGGAATTGGTGCCGCGCTTATCCATACATAATTTCATCACAGCCCCTAAATAACGCTCGGGAAGCATCATTGCGGCGCGAATGTAAGGTTCTTCTCCTTTGGCAATTTCTGCGGGATCAGGATAGTGTGAGGGGTTATCCACATAAATAACCTTGTTGTCTTTGAGCGTGAAGCGGTAACGCACGCTGGGTACGGAAAGAATAATGGAAAGATCATATTCCCTTTCCAATCTTTCCTGAACTATATCCAGATGAAGAAGTCCTAAAAAGCCGCAGCGGAAACCCTGTCCAAGGGCGACGGACGAATCCTTTTCAAAAATAAAAGAAGCATCATTGAGTTTATACTTTTCCAGTGAATCAGCTAAATCCTGATAATCGTCGGAAGCAATAGGATAGATGGAAGCAAAGACCACAGGTTTAACTTCTTTAAATCCGGGCAGCGGTTGACTGCAAGGCTTCTCCTGTAAAGTAATGGTATCACCGGTGCGTACATCCGCCACGGTTTTTACACCGGCGATGATATAGCCCACTTCACCAGCAGACAGTTTTTCGCGTTTTTCGCGTTTGAGCAAAAAATGCCCTACTTCTTCAACTTTATAAGTAGTGTTGTTGTACATGAATCTGATAATGTCGCCGCTTTTAACAGTGCCTTCAAATACACGGCAGTGGATAATTGTGCCGCGAAAAGAATCGTAATGGGCATCGAAAATTAATGCCGCCAGCGGATTTTCAGAACTGCCCTTGGGGGGAGGAATACGTTCGACGATTGCTTCGAGAATTTCTTCTATGCCGATTCCTTCCTTGGCCGAACATTTTATGTGAGTATCCGGATCGAGGCCCAGTTCCGAGTCAATTTCCTCTAACACGCGGTCAATATCAGCTGACGGTAGATCGATTTTATTAATAATGGGTATAATTTCCAGATTATGTTCAGTGGCCAGGTAAAGATTGGCTAAAGTCTGCGCCTGCACGCCTTGCGCCGCGTCAATTAAAAGCAGGACGCCCTCGCAAGAAGCAAGAGATCGGGAAACTTCGTAGGAAAAATCAACATGACCGGGAGTGTCAATTAAGTTCAGGATATAATCTTTTCCGTCATGAGAATGATAGGGCAGAGATATAGCATTGCTTTTGATGGTAATGCCGCGTTCCCGTTCAATATCCATATTGTCCAGAATTTGATCTTGAAAGTTTCTTTCATTACATACGCCGGTAAATTGAATCAGGCGGTCGGCAAGTGTGGATTTGCCGTGGTCAATATGAGCGATGATGCTAAAGTTTCTAATGTTTTCCATAATTCTCTATAGCCGATACCATTTTGCTTTCAAAGGATAACGCGGCGGCAAGTAGGAGACACCGCCGGCGTATTACTAATACGCTGAGGAAGCCGATGACGCGGCCAACAAAGTTAGCCAAAGAAAGCGAATTGGTATGAAGATGAAAAAGCCCTCATGAAAATACGAGGGCTTTTATCAAATATCTCTCCATACAAATTAAGCAAGTTTCTTTAAAAGATCTTCCGATACTTCTTTTACACCGACGCTGCCATCAATGGAAATTATTTTTGCCCTTTTTTTGAAATAGTTAACAGCGGCCAAAGTGCCTGTTTTGGTATCGTAATAAATACCGTGGCGTTTATCGATGGCGGCAGTATCCTGATCGTCAGCGCGTGCAGTCAGTTCAGCGCAACCACAGACACGGCAGGTAAATTTTCCATCTTTTTCAATGGGTTTGATAGCATCAATAAAAATATTGTTGGGATGGTTATTATCTGTTTTGCAAAGTCTGCGTCCCATGATGCGTTTTTTGGCTATTTCACGATCCAGATCAATTTCAATGACGTAATCCAGTTTGATTCTTTCTTTTTCCAGTGCTGTCCAAAGGGCTTCGGCCTGAGCCAGGTTACGGGGAAACCCGTCCAACAACCAGCCTTTTTTGCAATCATCTCCCTTCAGGCGGTCCAGAATCATGGGAATCGTAATATCATCAGGTACAAGTTCGCCGCGATCGATAAATGCTTTTGCCTTCTCTCCCAATGGAGTTTTTTTGAAAATATTCTGACGGAAAATAACGCCTGTTTCAATATGAGGTACGCCATACTTCTTTTGCACTACTGCACCTTGAGTTCCTTTGCCACTGCCGTTGGGGCCAAAAATTAAAATGTTCACTTTGAGACTCCTTTCATGAAAGATATTAAAGTTGACGTCTTATAATGTATTATATATTTTTTCGCAATAATAAAAGAATGAACTGATGGGCTGTCGAAAACATACGGTTTTTGAAAGACTTCCTTCACATTTCACAATTTTAAAAGAGCAAGAATGAGTATTTGCTAAACCGTCTAATGTTCTTCTTTTTCCCTTTCATCCTTCACTTTTTACTTAATTACTTAATTCTTTTTAATAAATAAAAGGTGTCATTTATCTCGCGTCGCTGCGCCTCGGGGATAGTTCGACTTGCCAATATTGCGGCACTGCGTTTGTAATATTGGAGTCTCACTTAATGACAGCAACCTGAAGAACAACCTGATGAGCAGGAGGAAGATGAACATGATGAACAATTTGACTTCCCGCCGGCAAATACTGACATAACCTTTTGAGGTTTTTTTGCTCCACATTCCGGACAAGAAAGTTTTTTTTCTTCCATTGATGAAAAGATCAAACTCTCAAAGATATTTTTACACTTTTTGCATCTAAATTCGTAAATAGGCATTGTATGTTATCCTTTTAAGGCTTTAATTTCCTGATCGATTTCTTATACTCGTCAGAGTTTAATTCTTTAATTGCCTGATTAATGGCGCCAGTTCGTTCTGAACCCTGCGGAAAATAAGTAAGTGCTTCTTTAAAATGAAATAGAGCACTTTCCTTCTTTTTCGCTTTTTTGAAATACAAGCCGAAATAATAATGAGATTCGCCTTGATTATTTAGTTTACCATAGGTCATGGCAATGAAATAATTAATGTCTGCATCATCGAGCACTTTATCTTTCAGTTTCAGGTAGCAATCAAGGGCATTTTGATAGTTATCTAAAGCAAAATAGGCTTTACCCAGTGCTAAAGTAACTTCATCGTTGTTGGTATTTAAATTTGCAGCCCGCAGAAGATAGTCTTGCGCAAGATCAGCTTTCCCCATTTTAAGATAAATTAAACCGATATTTTTTAAAACATCTTCATCCCGCGGAGATAAACTAAGCGCTTTTTGATAATGATTGAGGGCGGAATTTGTTTGTCCGAGTTGATCTTCAGCTAAAGCAAGAGTATAGAGCAAATCAATGTTATTAGGATCTTTCTTAAAAGATTCTTCCAGTTGTTTGTACTTTGTATTCAGATCAGCTGTGTCTAATGAAACCAGAGCCTGCATCCTGCTGAGATTGCCAATAATGTTCTTTACTCCTCTCTGGTGATATTGCGTTAAAATCAGGCTACCCAAATAAAAAATACGATCATCGGTGCCCGGATGTGTTTGTAGATAAGAAGGTATGGTTTTAGAGAAAAACTCATACTGTTTCATTATTTTAAGAAAGTCAACCATAGCTGCGGGATAATAGCCGGCGCTGACGAGATAACTTAAACCTAATCGGTCTGCTTCTTCTTCATGTTCACGCATAAATTTTAGCGTCAGGCTGCTGGAACCGGCGACAGAAAAGGCGGCAATAGCCGCAGTAGCCTCACCACCTCCTCCTAGGAAAGCTCCGGCAATAATTGCGGCTAATGTGGCAATATTTAATTTTTGTGATTTTTCAATAAGACTGGCAACGTGATGAGAATTGGCATGGCCAAGTTCATGGGCAATAACCCCGGCTAACTCACCTTCGTTTTCTACAACATTAATTAAGCCTTTATTGACATATACATAACCACCAGGCGTATTAAAAGCATTGATTAAATTACTATTCACAATATAAAAATGAAACTCAAACGGTGCTTTTTTACTTTGCGCGAGAATTAAATTGCCGATTTGATTTATATAATCATTGAGCTTCTTATTTTGCAGAAGAAGGTGATTTTTTTCCATTTGATCGTAAAATTCCTTGCCCAGTTTTTTTTCGTCATCGATAGTGAATTCGGCAAGACAAATGCTTGTTCGAAACAATAAGATAAAAAAAACAACAGCAAAAGAAATATATTGATTTTGAGTAAATTTACACATAAGCAGTTTTTAAATTAAATACTATATTATAGTAATATTACCTTCTTTATAATTTAAAGACAAGTCTTCATTTTTTAGAGTCAACTTAAAATATTAACGGGGATTATCAGGTATGGAGAAAAAATTTATTATAACTATTGATGGACCGGCAGGCGCCGGCAAAAGTACGGTAAGCAAAACTTTAGCAAAGAAGCTGAATTATATTTATCTGGATACAGGCGCTCTTTATCGAGCACTGGCTTATAAAACGCTAAAACTTAAAATATCTTTAGACGACGTTTCCGCCATAGCTAATCTGTGTTCCAGTACCACCGTAGTTCTGAAAAATATTGACGGCCGAATGAAAGTATATGTGGATGGGGAAGATGTTGAGGAAAAAATTCGTACAGAAGAAGTAGGACTGGCTGCTTCTAACATATCTACTTTTGCCGTAGTGCGAGAAAGATTACTTAATTTACAGAGAGAGGCAGGAGCTCAAGGCGGTATAGTTGCGGAAGGCAGGGATATGGGTTCAGTAGTTTTTCCGCATGCGGATTATAAATTTTTTCTTGATGCCAAATTAGAAGAAAGAATAAAAAGAAGGTACGAAGAACTTTTGGACAAAGGTGCTTCAGTCGAATATAAAACAATTCAAAAAGATATGTTCGCCAGGGATAAACAGGATAAGCAGCGTGAAATTGCGCCCCTGAAAGCGCCTGATGGTGCAATAATAATTGATTCAGATAATTTGTCTGCGGCGGAAGTCGTAGACAATATTATCTTTTATATTCCGGTAAAATAAATTGAAAATTAACCATAAATACATATATATTTGATTTATGTTGATATTTAATTTTCAGTGTGTTAAATTTTAAAAATTATGAGGTTCATAAAACTTAGGGGGTATTAGTTAAATGGTTAACAATAACAACTTAAACTTAACAAAAGAAAAGGAATTTGACGCGGACTCTTCAACAAAAAATCAATCATCTCCATCCAAAGAAGACGGCATGGATTTTAAAGAACTTTTCGAACAAAGCCTTAACCAACTGCAATATGGTGATATCGCCAGAGGTAAAGTTGTACAGATCAAAGACGATAGGGTAATGGTTGATGTTGGTTGGAAAACTGAAGGTTATATTCCTGCCGGAGAAATAAAAGACACTCGAGGAAATATCAATATTTCTGTTGGCGATGAAATAGATGTATTTATTGATAAGAGAGATTCAGAAGGTACCTTGGTATTATCAAAAGATAAAGCATCCAAATTCAAAATTTGGGATGACATTAAAAACGCTTGCGATAATAATATTCTGATTGAAGGTGTTGTTGTCGAAAAAGTTAAAGGAGGCCTTTCCGTTGATATTGGGATTATCGCCTTCCTCCCCGGTTCTCAGGTAGATATTCGTCCAATTAAAGATTTAGACAAATTCGTTGGCCAAACCTTAGATTTCAACGTGTTAAAATATGACCGAAAGCGTAACAATGTAGTTTTGTCGCGCCGTTCGATTGTGTCTTCAGAAAGAGAAGCGGAAAAGAAAGATATTTTAAAATCTATTCAGGAAGGTAACATTATCGAAGGTGTGATTAAAAATATCACTGATTACGGTGTATTTATTGATTTAGGAGGCATTGATGGACTGCTTCATGTTACGGATATTTCCTGGGGCAGAATTGCTAAACCTGCGGAAAATTTCCGTAAGGGTGAAAAAATCAAGACCAAAGTTCTTTCCTTTGACTCTGAGAAAGAGAGGGTTTCTTTAGGCCTCAAACAGTTAATGGATAATCCATGGGAAAGAATCATAGAAAAATATCCGGTCGGTTCGATTGTCGAAGGCAAGGTTGTAAATTTGACTGACTACGGTGTTTTTGTGGAATTGGAGCCGGGAGTTGAGGGATTGGTACATATATCGGAGATGTACTGGACAAGAGAAATTAAACATCCATCAAAAGTATTGAATATGGATGAAACAATCAAAGTTATGGTTTTGGAAGTAAATCCGGAAACAAAGCGGGTTTCTTTAAGCTTAAAGCAAACAACAGCAAATCCATGGGAGAAGTTAAAAGAAAAATATCCGGTCGGAACAGTTGTTAAAGGTGTTGTCAGGAATATCACTAATTTCGGAGTTTTTGTAGGAATTGAAGAAAAGATTGACGGATTAATCCATGTATCTGATATTTCATGGAAGCATAGGGTAACTCATCCCTCTGAATATTTTAAAAAAGGGCAGGAAGTTGAGGCAGTAGTCTTAAATGTGGATGTAGAAAACGAAAAATTTTCTCTGGGTATAAAACAAATTGAAAAAAATCCTTGGTATGATTTGTCTCAAAAATATGCGCCAGGTAGTGTTGTAACGGGTAAAATAACGAACTTTACAGATTTTGGAATTTTTATGGAAATTGAGGAGGGGATCGAAGGACTTGTCCATATCTCCGAAATAAGCCAAAAGCGCGTAAAGACTTCTTCGGAACTTTATTCTATGGGAGACACTGTATCGGCCATAGTCAAGAGTATTGACCCTAAATCCAAGAAAATTAGATTAAGCATAAAGGAACTGGAAGCTCCGGCTCCGGCTCAGGCACCAACATCAAATCAATATATTAACAATACAGAAAATGTAGGATCTAATCTTAGTCAGGCGTTGGCAGAAGTAAAAATTAACAATCAGCAAAAAGGTGAATAAAAGCATGAGAAAACATCCCGTAATTTTTGGAATATTCATACTTCTGATTCTGGGGATTTCGTTTTACTTTTTTTTCTATAAAGCTGGTTTACATTCCGGTAAAAATAAAGGTTTTTCTTTAAATGACAAAATTGGCGTTGTTCCTGTCGAAGGTGTAATTGCTGATTCCCAGGCAATAACCGAGCAATTGGATGAGTTCGGCAAGGATGATTCTATTGCTGCCGTTGTTTTGCGGGTCGATTCGCCCGGCGGAGGTGTAGCCGCTTCTCAAGAAATTTACGATGCCGTGATTGAGCTCAAAAAAAAGAAAAAGGTTGTCGTGTCTATGGGTTCAGTTGCCGCTTCCGGCGGCTTGCTTGTAGCTTGTGCCGCGGATAAAATTGTCGCTAATCCCGGAACCATTACCGGTAGTATTTCAGCAATTATGCAGTTTGCCAATTTTGAAGAATTGATGAAGAAAGTCGGGTTGAAATCTTCCGTAGTAAAAAGTGGGCAATATAAAGATATTGGTTCGCCCCTGAGAGATATGACTCCTGAAGAAAAAGTAATTATTCAGGATCTGGTAGATGACATCTTCAATCAGTTTGTCGACGTGATCGTGAAAGAACGGAAGCTTCCCCGGGAAAAAGTTATTCAGATAGCTGATGGCCGCGTATTTTCCGGACGTAAGGCGAAAGAACTTGGGTTGGTTGATTATCTTGGCGACATGGCATCTGCAGCCAAACTGGCAAGTAAATTAGCGGGAAAAGACGGCAAATATGATCTGGTTTACCCCAGCAAAAAACGGACATCTATTTTTGATTATCTGTTGGAAAGCACGGCAAGTCAAATAAGCAATTCCCTGAAAGAAAAAATGGGAAGTATCAACGGCTTAAGTTATTTATATTATCCTGTCAGATAAATGCCAGAGGTTATTATGACAAAAAACGATTTAATTAAAAAATTGCAGGAAGAGTTGAAATCTTATTCCCTTCAGGATGTAACTTATGCCGTAAACATAATATTTGATTCGATGATTGGTGCGATAAAACGCGGGGAACGTATTGAACTGAGGGGGTTTGGCAGTTTTGTAGTTAGAGAAAGAAAACCACGTCTGGGCAGAAATCCCAAATCCGGCGCCGAAGTAAAATTGGCAGAAAGAAAAGTGCCATTTTTTAAAACCGGTAAAGAATTGCGGCTGATGGTAGACAATAAGAAATGACTTATCAAACTGTAATCATTGAAAAGAAAGACGGATATGCCGTAGTCAAGTTCAATCGTCCTCATGAGATGAACGCGATTTCCAAAGAGATGCGGCAGGACTTATATACGGTTTTTATTGATTTGGAGATTGATCCGGAAGTTAAAGCAATAATTATAACCGGCGGAGAATATGTTTTTTCAGCCGGTATGGATATAAAGGAAATGTCCAGCCTTCCTAATGAGGAAGGAGATGAATTTCTTAAATCAATGATGAGGTACTTAAAAAAGATTTATTCCTGCAAAAAACCGGTAATCGCTGCAGTAGGCGGTATTGCTTTAGGTGGCGGTTTTAATCTGGTTACTGTTTGTGATCTTGTTGTTGCCTCCGAAAGCGCGATCTTTTGTCATCCCGAGTTAAAATTTGGATTCAATCCGTTTTTTTATCCGTTAAGTCAAATTGTCGGTATAACCAAAGCAAAAGAAATAGTAATGCTGGGAGAGCCGATAGGGGCGAATGAAGCCTTGAAAATCGGGTTAGTCAATAAAGTTGAGTTGCCGGAGAGATTTATGCAGGTGGCGGAAAATATAGCCCAGACCTTAGCGAAACGTTCGCCTAAAGCTTTTGAAGAATTAAAAAATCTTTGCTCTATTGTGCCGCGTATGGATAAAATGGCTGCACTGGATATAGAATCGTCAATATGCGCGTTGCTCTTTGCCCGTGATGAACGCAAAATTCAAATGAACGAAATGTTGTCTGAAAAATCCCGCAAGAAAAAATAGTGACACTCGCTGAAAACGAACGTAGTGAAGTTTGAAGCGTAAGTGGAACTATCCCCAACGCGAAGCGTTGCGGGATAAGTGACACCTTATCCAGAAGCGAAGCGCATAACCTAAAGGTCATCTGCGACTGAAATTTGTTGGACGAACTATCCCGCGAGCATAGCGAATCGGGGTAGTGAAGACCATTGTTACGAAGTTTGTCCCTGTGCCACCTGAAGGTGGCGGGATAATTCGCTCTAAGATTTTCCGGGCACTACATTTCGGAAAATCAAGGCTCATTAAAATTACAAATTATCCCAATCATTTCCCTGTATGGCAAAATCTTTAAGCTGGTCTCTTCTCTTTTTATGCTGAAGCTTTTTTAAGGCCTTAGCTTCAATTTGCCGGATTCTTTCACGCGTAACACCCATCATATCGCCCACTTCTTCCAAAGTGAATGGCCCGTAGTTACAGGCTACCCATGTACAATTTAAAAAGGATTCATTTTTTAAACGCCACTCACAGGTACTGTCAGTGCATATCTCAGTAATTAGAGTCATCTTTTTCTTGCAGGTATATGAATTATTCATGGAGAAAACTCCTTATTTTTCAAATTTTTCCAAATTAAATGTTAAATTTTTCGATTACGGTTGAATATAATGATTTATTTCGGGAAATCAAGTAAAAAGATAAAAACATTTTTATCCCAAAATACAGTGTTGAATATAACAGGGGAAATCTAATGTCTCCTAAAAACTGATTTTTTCCTTTGGCCTTCTCTCCGGAACGTATTGATGTTCAATCCTTCCTTCATTCCATTGGGAAGAAACATATAAATTGCAGTAACAACTGCCGTATTCTTTGATGTCTTCCGGCCTGTACTGACAGGGGCACATAATATCGGCATCCTTTTCGCGATTACCGGCTGCCAGACGGCAGGGGCAGGACATGTAGCCGTAGCGTTCCTTGTTGATTAAAAGATCGCCTAAAATTGTCAGAACCCATTCCTTGTCTTTGTTAAAGAAATAGCCTTTGGGTTCCTGAACTTTTTTTAACATCTCGTAGAGTTCGGCGGGAAGCATTAAAGACCCAACGCCTCCTTAATATCGTTTTCCTTGAAGCCGATAATTATATTGTCGCCAATGATAATAGTCGGGAAAGAACGCTGGGGATTGTATTGCTCCACTTCTTTTAAAATAATCTGCCTTTCATCACCTTGAAGCAAATCAACATCAACATAATCGAAAGCAACTCCGTTATCATGCAGGAACTTCTTTGTCGCTCTGCAATGACTACACGTGCTCAAGGTAAATATTTTAACTTTAGTGGCCATTTTCTACTCCTTAATTTTTAGTGTGTTTAATTTAACTGGATTTCTAAAAAATGGCAACTGATTATTTTTGATTGGAACAAAGCGCCTAACGGGTATCGCGGCAGCGTTATACCGTTCAGGCGCTGGTTCTGTTTTCTTTCTGCAGTTCTGACATAAATCCCACGACATCCGTTGTGACAGCGTTTGTGAATTCGACGATATCAAGGAGATATCCTGAGTCCACTTCCTCTTCAGTAATACGGAAGCCCTGTTTCAATTTTGCTGTAACCTTCCTGCGAACAATCTTTTTATCATACATGTACAGTCCAACCCACGAGGAATGCATTACGGTATTATGGAGTTCCTCCGCCTTTAAAATGTTGGCGCAGAGTTCCTGTAGGACCTCTGTAACTGGAGCGTTCGGGATAGTGAAAGAGCGATCAGCGGCACAGTGACGTACCAGTGAGGCAAAGAGATTGATCTTGGCACGAAAAGACATCTCGGCGACTACAATGTTTCCGGTGCCCTGTTTTATGCCTAGCAGGGAAACGATCGCCTCGCTGACACGATCCTCTAACTCGGAGAAAGTAACTGCAATCATGCCAATGGCTGTTAAGAGTTCATCTGGCACGCCATCGCGTTCTGTGAACGACCTACCGGAGCGGTTAAATCCATTATAATGTTTCATATTTCAACCAGAACATTGTTTATATGGATTGGCATAATATCCCAAATTAAGCAGCTTATATTTAGAAATTCACCACAATTTCATTGTAGCTTTTTCTCCATTTTGGCGGAAGGAGAGTTTTTGTTTTGTCGAAATAGCCGATTGCCAGCAAAAGAGGAATCCAGTATTGATCGGGTATATTAAAAGCCTTCCTTACGCCGTCAATATCGAATCCGTCCATCGGATGTGAATCGAGTCCGGCATCCTTTGCGGCAAGCATCAGCGACATGGCGAAAAATCCGGTATTCTTGCAGGCAAAAGCCAATTGCCTTTCCGGCGATACTCCGTAAAGAGAGTTGGCAGCATTAATAAACCAGTCGTACTGCTCCTGCTTCATAATACCCGCTTTAACCGATTCGGCAAAATCTTTTTCAAAACCGGCATTGCCTTTTTTAAATCCTTCGCGATCACCAAGAACAATCAGGACAACAGGTGCATCGGTAATTTTAGGCTGATCCCATGCTACTTTTCTGAGCATTTCTTTTTTTGCTTTGTCTCGCAGAACAATCAAGTTCCACGGCTGAAGATTAAATCCCGAAGGCGCCAGCGCAGCAGTTTCTATTATTTCCTTTAGTTGGGCTTCAGTTACATCTTTTGTTGGGTCAAAAAAATTAACGGCTCGTCTTTGTTGCATTACATCTTTGAATTCCATAAAACCCCCTTATTGATGTTGGCAGTTAAAGTATTAAAATTATATAAAATGTAACAAACTTTACTTTCAAGGCACAGATTTTCCCCCTTTTCAAAGGGGAATCAAGGGGGATTTAGTGAGTCCTAAGTTTCAGAAACAAAGTACACTGAAATTTGCTGGACGAACTATCCCAAGCATATAGCGATGTGGGATAATAAGTACAAAATTTAAATCTCCCCTAACCCCTCTTTAGAAAAGAGGGGAATTATGCATGCCAATATCTGAAATGACTAATTGCTATTTTATCCATTATACGAAGTCTTGATTTTATATCTCTTCGTGTCCCCTGGTTAAATAAAAAGTGGCCAGATCGAAGAAGATAGTCATGCGTCTTTGTAGTTCAAAGGTCATGTAAAGATCAAGATTTTTCTGCAGGGCATCCTGCGCCAATGCCAGAGTCCAGATGTGTTTGCGGATAAGGCTCAGCGCGCTTAAGGTTTCGCTGATTTTAAAACCGGCCCTTTTTCTTTCGCGGCCCAGTTTTGCGTAGAAACTCTTCACCCTGTTGACATCATGCAGGCCGCCGAGCCAGAGAGTTATTTGGGAAAGAATCCTGTCGCAGATATTATACAAGACCGCTCTTTCCACCTTGTGGTATTCAGCGGTGGAAGGATTTATCGCAATATCTTCCAGCCATTGTTCGATAATCTTTTCTTTGTTTTTAATAATTACGTTGACCAGACGGCGCGTCAGAGAATTTTTCGCGACCGCGGGCGGAAGCGTTTTTTTATCCGTATGTTTAATGGAATCAAATATCGCCCAGTAATCTCTTCTGCTTTTAATGTAGGCGTCCAGAGCGCGTTTATTGGAACGGAAGGCGAGCGGTGGCAATTTGTTTACCGGCCAGAAACGGGCCTGCGAGCAATCATCGCCTGCGGCAAGTTTTCCGCCGCTTTGTTCCACGACAAAGGTCAAAAAAAGAAGATCGCCGTAGAAGCGGCTCTTGTAGGAATCAACATCCAGCAATTTTATAATTTTGCCCTTAATGCCCGTTTCTTCTTTCAGTTCCCGCAAAGCCGCTTCTTCTATGCTTTCTCCGGCTTCGGCAAATCCTGACGGCAGGCACCATAGTCCTTTAGAGGGTCGCCTGCCACGCTTGACTAAAAGTATCCGGCGCGAGGATTCAATAATTGTGGAAACCACCGGTAGAGGATTTTCATAAAAATAGGAATTACAATAGGGGCAGAAATCCCTCATGACGCCATCTTCGCTTTTTTTTGTAATTTCTCCTCCACAATAAAGGCAATGCTTGCGGTGTTTTTTCATTATGTTTCCTCTGAAATTTGTGGATGGAAGCAAATAAAAATTTTGTCATCCTTGCATATGGTGACTAAATTATTCTTCATTGCCGAATCCTGTAACTCCCGCATAAGCTGATTAATGATGTTTTTATTATGGGAATCGGTTCCCGTCAGGAAAAAAGATTTTTTAAACTGGAAGTAATCTAAGAAATTGTCAATTTCCTGAGGCTGAAAAACCAGCGTGTTTTTAAAATCAATTGCCAAAATCCTGCCGAAAAACGGATGGAGAAGTTTCTCTCCGTTTTCGGCGGAAAATTGTTCGAAAATAATTTCTATCGGCAGGGATTGTTTTTCATTGAGCGAATTATTTTGTTGAAGAATATTTTTGACAATGACGACTATTTCCCGCATGCCTGCCTGAGAATGGGTAATGGTGATAAAAAGCCCGTCTTTTTTCAAGACGCGGGCAATCTCCGGAATCATATCGGCAAAAAAGTACAAAGCATAACTGCAGATCACCAAGTCAAAGGACCCAGCGGGTAATTTCCTTATCTTATCAATGCCGGAAGAGGAAAAATAACCTGAATATCCGGCGCGCCGGCAGGCCTCCAGAAAAAAAGGTTTATATTCGGGGATAATATCAATGCCGGTGATTTTTGCTTCCGGGTGTAGTTTGTCTTTCAGAGCTTCGGTAAAAGCGCCGAAAGCACAGCCTAATTCCAATACGTTTTGACAGTTCGAGAGGTCAGCTTGCTTCAGGGCTGTTTTTCTTATGTCGTTTTTATTAGTGGAAAACCGGCGGATTAATTGCGCGATAGCCAGATGCTTTTGTACATCGCGGAACACCTTGCGAATTTTTATTTTATCAATAACTTCGGTCATATATATGCCTTTATTAAAGGTATCACTTTAATCCCGCGGTTTGGAATCCTCCGGCTTCAGCTTGGGGAGGAATGCGGTGTAACCTGCGGGAGGTCGCGTTATCCTCTACTTCGCAGGATAATTCGACCTACAAGCTTCAGTGCACTTCGTTTCTGAAGCTTGGGTCTCATTATTGCAGGGAATCTCCGGCTCCTACCGGAGGAGGCTCCACTATTTATTTTCTACATCCATGATTTTGGCGACTCTTCTTGCATGCCTATCGCCGGCAAACTTTGTATCCATAAATATTTCGATCATTTTCATAACGGGTACAGAATATTTTACTCTGCCGCCAAAAGCGATAAAATTAGCATCATTGTGCGTTTTGGCCATCTCGGCGGTAAAGAGATCATGAATTAAGGCACACCGGATGCCTTTGATTTTATTTGCGGCAATCGACATTCCAATTCCCGTTCCGCAAAGCAGAATGCCGAAATCATACCCGCCTTTTTTAAATTCTTCGCAGGCAATCACGGCGATATCGGGGTAATCTACAGAATTATCGTTATTTACTCCCATATCTTTTATCTCGCAATTCTTTGTTTTTAAAAAGGATATAATTTCACTTTTTAAAGCCACGGCGCCATGATCGGAAGCAATAATAATTTTTTTCATTGGTAATTTCTCCAAAAGAACTTTTTCTGAATTTCTCAACTCTTATTTTTACGATATTACGAAATAAGTCAATAAAAAAACTTTGCTTCGCGGGCATATTTGCGTTAAAAAGTCCTATGCGGGAATTATTGACAAAGTATTTCAATCATCTTTTAATTGAACGCGGAGTGGCTCAAAACACCTTGGAATCCTACGGCCGTGATTTGCGCCGGTTTATTTTCTTTATTGAGGAGAGTAAGAAAATAACGGATATAAATGAAGTCACACCGGAGGTGATTGTTGAATATTTAGTGAGGATTAAAAATGAAGGATTAGCGGCGAATTCCATGAACCGGTCGCTTGCCGCTTTGAGAGGATTTTATAAATATCTGCTGCGCGAAAAAATAATTATAGAGACACCGCTGGCCAACATTGAACTGGCGAAAGTCTGGATGAAACTGCCCGATACGATCAGCAAGGAGGAAATGAAAGCCATTTTGGCCCAGCCGGGCACTCAGACGACTCCTGCTATCCGCAACACTGCCATGCTGGAGCTTTTATACGCAACTGGAATTCGTGTTTCGGAATTAATTAATCTGACAATGAATAGTGTTAATTGGCAGGTCGGCTTTTTGATTGTCATGGGGAAGGGAAGTAAAGAAAGGATTGTTCCGATCGGCAAAATAGCTTACGATTGCACCAGGCGTTATGTTGATGAGGCCAGACCGCAATTAATGCAGAAAAAAAGTACGGATGTATTATTTTTAAACCGCTTTGGAGGCAAATTTACCAGACAGGGCTTCTGGAAAATAGTTGTCGGTTATGCTAAAAAAACCGGATTGCAAAAGAAAGTTTATCCGCACACTTTCCGCCATTCTTTTGCATCGCATCTTTTGGAAGGCGGCGCCGACTTGCGTACCGTACAGGTGATGTTAGGACATGCCGATATTTCCACAACGCAAATTTACACACATATAACGCGGGAGAGGTTAAGAGAAGTTCACCAGAAATATCATCCACGTGGCTGATCACCGGCAAATTGCCTGTGACTTGGAAGAGTAAAAAATTTCATGAGGGGTTAATGATTAATCAACGAGTAAATATCAAAAAACAGAGCAAGAAAATATTGTTTCCAATAATGAAGATATTGATTGCGTTTGTTTTCATTATTTTAATTTTCGTCTTTTTATATTTTTTCTATCCACAATCTTTCCGTTCTTTTACCCTCAGTGTCTCAAGAGTAAAAAATACTTTTTCCTATTACATATTGCAGACCAGACCTCACTTTTATTATTTGGAAATGGAGAAAAACGGCAAGGATATTTGTGTAGGTAAAGACAATGTTCTGGAAGTAACTTACCGCGACGAATTTGTGGTCAAGTCGGTGGTCAGTGATGACCTAACGGGCAAATACACAACGATAAATGTCGAAGGTTTGAGCAAGGGTAATAACGATTTAGGCATTTTATTACGTGGTATTGATCTCGTCAATAAAATAATTAAAAATGGTGTTGTAATTGATGATTCCGGAATCGTATCCGATTACAAAATATTAATAAATTATCGCAATGAAATGTTAGCCGCTGTTCCCCTTAAAGTTGTAATTACCCCTCAGGACTGGTTTAGGTTTGCAAAAGATTCGTCAAATGTGAAAGAGCAAATCGAATATTTGAAAAAAGCAATAAGCATGAATAAGAATGATATCAGCGTACGCGAGATTCTTGCCGGTGTTTACTTGCGGCAGGGCAGCCTGGATGATGCCATCAGCCAATATAAGGATATAGTGGAGTTTAAACCCGATGATTCAGTAGCGCTGGGAGAATTGGCTAAATGCTATATCAAGAAAAAAGAATTTGACGATGCTATCAAGGTATCGAGGAAGATTATCAAAATCAACCCGAAGGAAGCGCAAGCTTATATCAGCCTCGGTCTTTCTCTGGCGGATAAAGGATTGTGGGATCAAGCGATAAAAAATTATCGCGAGGCGGTGCGGATTGAACCGGATAATTATCCGGTCAGATTTAAATTGGGAGAAGCCTACAAAAAGAACAACATGATGAACCCAGCTATTGAAGAATACAAATATATCGCTGCACATTCGAAAGAGGCGGACTTGGCCTTACTGCCTTTGGGTGATATTTATTTAAAACTAAAAAAATACGATGACGCCATTAAATGTTATAAGGAAGTTATAAAAAAGCAGCCGCGACTGGTTGCCACTTACGCCAATCTTGCTTCTGCCTATGCCGGAAGCGGCAAATGGCCGGAAGAGCTGGATAATTTGAAAAAAGCGGTTTCATTAAATCCTGATGAGCCGACAATCCGCTTCAATCTTGGTGCGGCTTATGAAAGAAAAGAAATGAACTCCGAAGCGATTAAAGAATATGAGCATGTGTTGAAAATTAATCCTGAGGATGCCGATGCTCTGGAACGTCTAGCTGATCTGGCACTTAAAAATAGGAAATTTGGTCAGGCCGTAAAATATTATGAAAAATTAACAACAAAATCTTCTAAAAATTATTCGATTTTTGCCAATTTAGGTTTTGCCTATGGCGAACAAAAAAAATATGCGGCATCAGCAGAAAATTACGAAAAAGCGATTAAATACGGTGCTAAAAACTCCAACTTACATTATAATTTAGCCTATACATACGATAAATTGGGAAAGGAAAAAAAAGCAATTGCTGAGTATGAAAAAATATCTCCGCCGACCAAGGAAGTATTAAGTATTCTTGCCGGGTTTTATTTGAAAGAAAAAAAGTATGCGCCGGCAATCAAGTATTACAAAAAAATAGTTGACTTAGAACCGAAAAAAGCTGCGTCTTATGCCGGCTTAGGTTACGCTTATGCCGCTGGTAGTGATTGGGATATGGCCATTAAAAATTATCGGACTGCATTGAAATACGACCACGAAGACAGTGAGCTTTACGCTAACTTAGGGGAAGCTTATGAAAAAAAAGGATTGTATCAGGAGGCGCTAAAAGCATACACCAATGCCTATGAGCTTAATCCGGAATCGGCAAAAGCCGCCCCAAAAATACCAAAACTTAAAATTCAACTTTTGCAGGAGAAAGCGCAGAAAAAAACAAGGAGTGACGAAGAATGAAGCAAATTAACATAGGTGATTTTGTTATTGGAGATAATGTGAAATTTATTTTGATTGCCGGACCGTGTGTTCTGGAAAATGAGGCAGTGGCAATGGATACGGCCCGATATTTACAAAAACTCACGGCAAAATTGAAAATCCCTTTTATCTTTAAAGCTTCTTACGACAAAGCCAACAGGACTTCGATTAAATCTTATCGCGGCCCCGGAGAAAAAAAGGGATTAGCGATGTTAAAAAGAATTAAAGATAAATTGGGCATACCGTTGCTTTCCGATGTACATCGTTTTGAGGAAATTGATGCTGCCGCGAAAATATTGGATGTTGTCCAGGTGCCGGCTTTTCTGTGCCGTCAGACGGATTTTATTACCGAAATTGCGAAAAAAGCGTGCGTCATTAATATAAAGAAAGGGCAGTTTTTAGCGCCCTGGGATGTGGCCAATATAATAGAAAAGGCAAAAGCAGCCGGTAATGAAAACATTATGATTACAGAACGGGGCGCATCGTTTGGCTACAATAACCTTGTTTTTGATGTGCGTTCTTTGCCCATTATCAGGGATATGGGATATCCGGTAATATTTGATGCCACTCACGCGGTGCAATTACCCGGAGGAGAGGGAACGGCATCGGGTGGTCAGAGGGATATGGTAAAGTATCTGGCGCGAGCGGCGGTGGCCGCGGGCGTGGACGGCATATTTTTGGAAGTGCACAGGTACCCGGAAAAAGCGCTATGTGACGGCGCCAATTCGCTATATCTTTCCGAACTGGAAGAACTGCTGACGGTGCTGAAAAAAATTGACAATTTAGTAAAAACGCAAGCCCGTTAAATAACAGGGCAGTCAATATTCAAATTCATAAGGATAATTAAAATGATGAAAAAAAATATTAAAGAAAAACTCATAGGAATAAAACTCCTGATACTGGACGTTGATGGCGTCATGACTGATGGGCGCATCATTATGGATAATGAAGGGCGCGAAACTAAAAACTTCGATGTGCGCGACGGTCACGGAATAAAGATACTTCAGCGTTATGGAATCAAGGTCGCTATACTCACAGGGCGGCAATCGAAAGTAGTTGAGTATCGGGCAAAGGATCTGGAGATTGGTGATGTTTATCAGGGGGCGTTTAATAAAAAGGATATTTTTGGAATAATTTTAGAAAAACACAAGTTATCGGCCAGCGCGGTGGCTTTTTTAGGTGATGATATCGTGGATATACCTGTGCTAAAGTGCGTGGGTTTTTCCGCAGCGGTGACTGACGCCATTGATGTGGTGAAAAAATCGGTTGATTATATAACCAGAAACAAAGGTGGACGCGGCGCGGTAAGAGAGCTTTGTGAAATGATTTTGCAGGCTCAGGGCAGATGGCCGGAAATCGCCGCCAAATATGAGTTTACGGAATATATATAAAAGATAGTGCAGTTAATCCCTCGGTTTGTGTACAACTAGAACATCGTTTACATTTGGAATCCTCCGGCTCCAGCCGGTGGAGGAATGCGGTGTAATCCGCGAGAGGTCGCGTTATTTTGGGGAGCCTCCGGTTCCTGAGGTGGGGCTCCACTAGCCTTTCTTCAATTCATCTGATCATCCATCCTTATACCTTTACACACGACATTCTGAGTGATATAGTAAAATTAGTTATACGGTTGTACTGGGCAATAACAGAAAATCACTGATTTGAGTTGAAAATGAAATTAAATAAAAAGTCGATAATTATATCGTCAATAATAGTCGTTTTAACAGCCATTTTGATTACTGCCGTAGTTATAATCAAGATTAAAGTAAATAAACCCATGAATTTGTTAAAGGCATTGCCGGATGTTGATCTGAAAATTAAAGGTTTCAACTATACGGAAGTAGGTGACGCCAATGCCAAATGGGAAGTAAAAGCAGATATCGCTACATATGACAAAAAACAAAACCTTGCTGTATTTGATCGGGTTCAAATAAAGTTAACAACGTCTGACGGAAAAGTTTTCGAAATGAGTGCTGATAAAGGCAGGATGTTTACGGATACAAAGAACATAGAAATAAAAGATAATGTGGTCATCATCTCTGATGCTGGCGATAAATTTTCCACTGATCATTTAAGTTATAACGATGCTGAAAAAAAGTTTTATACCGATGCGCCGGTAACCATGGAAAATAGGCATATGAAAATAACAGGTGTGGGGTTGACGCTCTTCATGAATACCGGAGAATTAAATCTTTCCTCCCTGGTTAAAGCAAAAATAAATTGATCGGGCAATGATATGGTTAATATAAAAGAGTATCTGTTTATTTTATTTGTCTTGCTAACAACGTCGCTTGCCTACGCCGAAAATAAGCTGTTTAGTAAGCAATCGGATGAACCTATTGAAATTACTTCCAGCCGAATGGAGGCTTTTAACGAAAAGAAACTGGTTGTATTTTCCGGTAATGCAATAGCAAAACAAGGTAATAAAGTACTGAAAGCAGATCAGTTAAATTTGTATTATAAAAAAGAACCTGGTAAAAAAGTTAAAGTCGGAACAACAGAAACCGAAGGAACTGGCGATCTGGAGAAATTGGAAGCTAAAGGGAATGTTTCTTTGACTCAAGGAGGAAGAACAGCCACCGGAGATGAAGCAATATATTTACGGGATAGCGGCAAAGTTATTTTGACTGGCAATCCTGTATTGAGCGAAGGCAAAAACCTAATTAAAGGAGATAGAGTGATAGTCTTTCTCAATGAAGACAGGGGAGTAGTGGAGAGTAATACAAAGAAGCAGGTTAAAGCAATAATTTATCCCCAGGAAAAGAAAAAAGCAGGAGTCAATTAGCGAGCATTTAGCGCTTTAAATTATGAGCAATTTATCGACAAAAGGGTTAATCAAAATCTACAATAAGCGAAAAGTCGTTAATCAGATTGACTTATCGATTTCGCCGGGTGAAGTTGTCGGTTTACTTGGTCCTAATGGTGCCGGCAAAACAACCACTTTTTATATGATTGTCGGACTGATTAAGCCGGATGCCGGGGAAATATTTCTAGATGGCGAAAATATTACTAGATTTCCTATGTATTTAAGGGCGCGCAAAGGATTAAATTACCTGCCGCAAGAACCATCAATTTTTCGCAAACTTACTGTAGAAGAAAATATCCTGGCTATTTTAGAAACTCTTGATTTGCAAGAGGAAGAAAGAAGAGAAAAACTTCAAGAACTTCTCTGTGAACTTGATCTAACCGGGCTGGCGAAAAATAATGCTTATTCTCTTTCCGGAGGCGAAAGAAGAAGAGTGGAGATTACACGTGCATTAGTTACCTCTCCGAAGTATATGCTTTTAGATGAACCTTTTGCCGGCATTGATCCGCTTGCCGTTGCCGATATCCAAAAAATAATCGAAAAATTAAAAGCTAAGGGAATCGGCATCATTATTTCCGACCACAATGTGCGGGAGACCCTTTCCTGTTGTGATCGGGCCTATATTGTCAATGAAGGGGCTATACTTGTTGAAGGAGAGCCGGATAAAATTGCCAACAGTGAACTGGCGCGAAAATTCTATTTTGGCGAAACTTTTAATTTATAAAAAATCGCAATCGATGATTGTTTATTATTATGGCATTTGAGTTAAAACAAAATTTAAAATTATCTCAACAGTTAATCATGACACCTCAGCTGCAGCAGGCAATAAAATTGTTGCAGTTATCCCGAATGGAACTTGTCGAAACAATTAATCAGGAGATGGAAGAAAATCCTCTTTTGGAAGAAGTTTCTCCGGACGAAGGAAATAATGAGGAAGTTCATACGGAAATCGAAGAAGATATCCGGCCTGTTGAACGAGAAGAAGTTAAAGCGCTTGAACGTGCAGAAGAAGTGGCCATTATTGAAGGAGATAACCGCGAAGAGTTTGATTGGACTAATTATCTGGAAGATTATGGCCCGGTAGGTGTAACCTATGGTGGCCCAGATGCGGAAGAGCATTCCTGGGATAATGTTCTAACCGAAAGTCAATCGCTTACAAAATATTTAATGTGGCAGATGAAACTTTCATCTTTTACAGAAGATGAAATACGTGTCTGTACTCAAATTGTCGGCAATCTTGACCAAAATGGTTATTTATGCGCGAGCGTGCCGGAAATTGGTCAGTTGGAAAATGTCAGCGAAGAATTCGTTGAAGCCGTTTTGAAAAAGGTTCAAGAATTTGACCCACCGGGAATTGCTGCCCGTAATCTTCAGGAATGTCTATTAATTCAAGCGAGAATGCTGGGCATAAAAAACAAGATTATTGAAGTTATCATCAAGGATTATCTTAAAGACCTGGAACTGAAAAATTATGTCCATATTGCCCATAAATTAAAAGTTCCTCTGCGCGATGTGGAGATAGCAGTATTATTAATAAGTAGAATGAATCCAAAACCGGGCAGCATGTATTCCGAAGATAAGATTCAGCCGATAATTCCCGATGTTTATATTGTCAAGGCGGGTGATGAGTATAAAATAATTCTTAATGATGATGGTTTGCCTCGTCTGCGGATCAGTAACTTTTATCGTGAAATTATGGCGGGACTTACCGATCATGGCCATGGTGAGGAAGAAAACGGAAAAAAATATATCAAAGATAAAGTGCAATCGGCTACATGGCTGATTAAAAGCATACAGCAGCGGCAGAATACAATTTATAAAGTGGCTGAAAGCATTGTTAAATTCCAAAGAGATTTCTTTGATCGCGGTATTGATTTCCTTAAACCATTAGTGCTGCGCGATATTGCCAGTGATATAGAGATGCACGAGTCCACGATCAGCCGTGTAGTAAGCAATAAATATGTGCATTCACCTCAGGGAATATTTGAAATGAAGTACTTCTTCGGTAGTTCCATTAAAAGAACATCTGAGGGAACCATAGCATCAAAAAGTGTCAAAGAAGAAATTAAGCAAATAATCAGTGGAGAAAAGCCCAAAAAACCTTATAGTGATTGCGAGATTGTTGATCTACTGAAAGTAAAAGGAATCAATATCGCCCGACGCACTGTTGCTAAGTATAGGGAAATGATGGGAGTTCTACCTTCTTCGAAGAGGAAGAAATATTTTTAAGTTATTTCATTGGAGCGGTGGATTTAGAGATAAATGATGTAAAAATTTGATTGACTTTTAGTTTTTACATCAATATATGACGAACCTCTTTGTTGCCAGCTCGGTGATAAGTTTCAAAAGTCAATAGAATGTTGAGCGGATTAATTTAATTAAGGAGGAACTATTATGAAAATTTCGGTAACTTTTAGAAACGGTGAAGGTGAGAACTGGCAGAAAGTTTACGCGGAAGAAAAAATTCAGAAATTGAATAAATATTTAGATACGCCCGCCGAGGCGCATATTATTGTCTCCATGGAAAAATTCAGAAATTTCGCCGAAATCAATCTAAGCTCTAATGGTTGGAATATAAATGCAAAAGAAGAAGCAAAAGACATGCATCTTGCACTCGATAGCTGTATAGAAAAAATAGAAAAGCAACTTAAAAAACAAAGAGAAAAAATAAGAGAACATAAACCCAAAAGTATTCGCCGTGGCAAGGAAAAATCAGAGGAAGGAGGAGGAGAAGAGGAAGAATCAAACATAAGCAAAATTGCTGAAACGCGTAAAGTCATATTGAAGCCCATGTCTTTTGATGAAGCGATAATGGAAATAGAAGGAACCAAAGATCGCTTTATTATTTATCGGGATTCTTCTTCTGAAAACGTAAGCTTGATCTATCGTCGCGATGATGGAAATTATGCACTGATCGAGACAAATAGCTGAACGGGTGGTTTATAAACTGAGCCTGTGCCATAAAATCACGATTAAGGTGTGGTAAATGCAACTGGATCAAATTTTTAAAATTGAATTTATTAATGCCAATTTACTGGCCAAAACTAAAATCGAAGCGTTAACGGAGTTAGTTAATACCATAATCCAGGGCGGCCTTAAACTTAATCCTTCTTCGATTATTGAAATTTTACAACAGAGAGAAAATCTTGGTTCTACAGGAATAGGCGACGGAGTTGCCATTCCTCATGGGAAAATACCTGAACTTGATGATCTCATTGTCGCTTTTGGACGCAGTATGGAAGGTGTTCCTTATGACTCCATAGATGGAAAACCTGTACACCTTTTCTTCTTGCTTTTATCGCCGGAAAATTCAGCCGGTCAGCATTTAAAAGTTTTGGCCAAGATTTCTAAAATGTTGAAAGTAGCTAATTTCCGCAAAATGCTTTTGAAAGCAAAAACACAAAGTGATTTATATAAAATAATTATTGATCAAGAAAATACCTGCATCCTTAGTTAAGAAAGGATGGTAGTCAAATGAAAAATCTACGAGTGGTCATTATCACCGGTCTTTCCGGTTCCGGTAAAAGTACAGCCCTGCGGGCATTGGAAGATATTGGTTTTTTTTGCGTGGATAACCTGCCAGTTATTTTACTGCCGAAATTTCTTTCTATAACTACATCTTCGTCACCGGAAATAAAACAAGTAGCCATGGTCATGGATTTGCGGGAAAGAAGCTTTCTCGATAAGTACCAGCGAATATTTACAGGACTTAAAGAAAAAGGTTACAAAATAGAGATTCTCTTCCTTGAATCCAGTGACGATTCTCTGTTGCATCGCTTTAGCGAGACCAGACGTATTCATCCTCTTTCCGAAAGGGGAATGATTATGGAAGGTATCCTGATGGAAAGAGAAAAATTATCATCCTTAAAAAAAATGGCGGACAAGATTATCGATACAACTTCCGTTAATGTTCACCAGCTGAAAGACATCGTGCAACGTCATTTTTTGCCGTCTTCCAGACATAAAAAAATGGTCATTAACATAACTTCTTTCGGCTATCGTTATGGATTACCCGTTGATGCTGATCTCGTTTTTGACGTAAGGTTTTTACCCAATCCTTATTTTGTTGATAATTTAAAAAATTATGACGGCCATCATGCTGATGTGCAAGACTATGTTTTGCAAAACAAAGAAAGTAAAGAGTTCTTGAAGAAAATATTAGATTTAATGAATTTACTCATTCCCCTCTATGAAAAAGAGGGGAAGGTGCGTTTAAATATCGCCATGGGCTGCACAGGAGGTAAACATCGTTCCGTAGTTATGGCTAATAAATTAGATTCGTATTTTTCGTCGATGAAGTATATGGTAAATTTAAACCATCGCGACATCAAAAAAAATTAACTATTTATTGATATTATCTTTAATCCAGTGCGGATCCCACCATTCCTGCGGGTTGACAAATTGTCCGCCGGCAATAATACTGAAATGTAAATGATCTCCTCCCGCCAAGCCGGATGTGCCGGAATTACCGATTTTTTCACCCTTCGCTACATTTTTACCGACAGAGGTATTGATGATGGATAAATGTCCATATAAGCTGAACAAGCCCAGGCCATGATCAATAATAACGGCATTTCCGTAAATGCCTAAAGTTCCGGTGAAGACAACAACGCCGCTGTTGGCCGCTTCAATAGTAGCTTGAGTAGTTGAGGCCAAATCGACGCCGGTGTGAAGAGATTCACCGACAACTTTGCCGCCATACAAGTAATCTCTCTTATCAGCAAAAAGCGCCATCGGAGCAGCATTGCTCATCCGCAGGAAAGTGCCTTCCCAAAGCGCTTTAGGCGCGGACTTTTTGCAAATATTTTGTATAGTCAGAAAATTTTCATTACGCATTTGAGAATTGATATAGATAAATACTTCCAGAAGAGTTTTCCCTCGCAGAGACGGAACCATTGCCTGGAATTCCGGCATTTTCTGTTGCAGAAAACTTTCGCTCAAATTCATTTTATCATGGCGGAATTTCTTTTCCTTAATCACGCAAGGGAATGCAATCTTTGTTTCATTTCCTGCATCATCACGCGCAAAGATCGTTATTCCCGTTTTTGTTTTGGTCGCGTCAATCGGTATAGCAAAATAGGTTACGGAAGTTGCTATATTATTGAGCAGTGTAGTGTGACCCGGAGTAAAATAATCATTGACGTAAACTCCCGTATAAACGATTTTTTTGGATGACTGGTAAGCGACAAAGCCTGTGCCGCCCTGATTTATGTAATTGACAGTTTTCAGGATATTAATCTGCGGCGGGATTGTGTCAATTTTTACCGCCTGATATAAAATTGTTTGATTTTTGAAAAGAGAATAGTCTGTCGCTGTAATTTTGATAATGGCCGGACCGTTATGTAGTTTCAACTCTGTCGTGTTTATAGTCAGGGATAAAATTTCCTGTTTTTCCCCCCTGGAAGAGATTCTTTTATCAGCCAGAATTTGACCTTTATTATCCTGAATTATTTCTGCGGTTAAATGGGAGATACCGCTTTTAGAATCAGAAAAAGTAATTCCAATGGTTTTTTGTCTGCCCACAGCTGTAATTTCCTGATCGAACTTAATTAGAGGTTTTTCTATTTCCACATAACTGCCAAGATAAAACCAGCAAAGCGCGGCAACAACTAAAATTGCGACAGAAATTTTGATATATAATAAATTAAATCTTTTCATAATAATCCTCTAAAACGGTGATATATTGGAACTGCGCGGCTTATAATAGCTTTTAGAACGTTTTGCAAGACAAATTAATGAGACTCGCTGACTATAGGAAGCGTTAGTTGTAGTGAGACACAAATTTCATAAGCTCAGCTTAGTGAAATTTGTAAGTCGAACTATCCAATAGCCAAAAGCTATTGGAAATTATCCCACGTGCGAAGCTAAGTGGGACTATTTTCTTAAAATATTTGAAAGATAACAATGATAATTATGCCTTGATATTGTTAAGAAGCACTGTTATATTTTCATATAGAGTCGCATACAGCTGTATGCATTGGAACTAGTAAAATAAAAATTTACTGGAGAGATTGGAAGTATGCTTATAAACAAGAAAATTGTTCTCGGTGTTACCGGAGGGATTGCCGCCTACAAAACAGCGGAATTAACCCGCGCGCTCGTCAAGGCAGGGGCGCAGGTAAAAGTCATCATGACCAAAAGCGCTGCGGAATTTATCACTCCTTTAACTTTGCAAACCCTTTCACAAAATCAAGTATATACGGATATGTTTGTCCCGACGGATAAATACGATATGGCGCACATCGCCCTGGCTGAATTTGCCGATGCTTTTGTCATTGCGCCGGCTACGGGAAACATAATCGGAAAAATCGCTTCCGGCATCGGCGACGATTTGCTTTCCACCACGATTATGGCTCAAGTCAAGCCGACGCTAATTTGTCCGGCTATGAACGATAAAATGCTGGCTAACCCTATTGTTCAGGAAAATATAAATAAACTAAAAAAATTTGGTTATGTTGTAATGGATAGTGCGGTGGGTGAGTTGGCTTGCAAAACGCAGGGAGCAGGACGTCTGCCTGATGTTCAGGAAATTGTCGAAGAGATAGAAACGCTTCTGACTCCCAAGGATTTAGACGGTGTAAAGATTTTGATTACCGCCGGTCCTACCGAAGAGCCGCTGGATCCAGTGCGTTTTATTACCAATTTATCATCGGGAAAGATGGGCTACGCATTGGCCATTGCCGCACACAGGCGAGGCGCTAAAGTTACCTTAATCAGCGGTCCGACAACTTTGCCCCTGCCTCCGGTAGAAAAAATAATCAAAGTACGCACGGCACAGGAGATGCACAAAGCAGTTCTGGATAATTATAAAAAAGCGACAATCATTATCAAAGCCGCTGCTGTTGCCGATTATTGCCCCAAAGTATTGGCTACAGAAAAAATCAAAAAGGATAAAAAAATACTTTCTTTGGAATTAAAAAGAAATCCGGACATAATTGCGGAAATCGGGAAAAATAAGAGTAACCGCATATTGGTCGGCTTTGCTATGGAAACACAGAATTTATTGGCCAATGCCCGGGAGAAACTAAAGAAAAAAAATATGGATTTGATTGTTGCCAACAATTTACAGGAAGAAGGCGCCGGTTTTCGAACAGATACCAATATAATTACGATAATCGACAGTACGGGTAAAGCGGAGTCTTTTGAGAAAATGACAAAAATCGAAGCTGCGGAGGAAATTCTTAATCACGTCCAAAAAATAATCAAAAAGAAGGGTAATAGTAAAAAATAATGGATGAATCTTTTTCAAATCTGGACAGGAATAAATTACAAACAGAATTGCTCCATGCAGTTAAAGGGCTCAAAGGACAAGTGATAAATCAAAACAGTTTGTCTGTCGGGATGGACTGGAAGAAAATGCCTCAAGAAATTAAAAAAGTAAAAACTGATTCAAAAAATAAGGAAGAACAGTTAACAAAAATTTGTCGGGAGATGGCCGATTGCCAGCTTTGCCAATTGGCTAAAACAAGACACAATCTTGTTTTTGGCGATGGCAATCCCCATGCGCAAATAGTTTTTGTCGGGGAGGCGCCCGGCGCTGATGAAGATGAGCAGGGTTTGCCCTTTGTAGGCAGGGCTGGACAGCTATTAACTGATATTATCGTAAAGGGAATGAAGCTTGAGCGCAAGGAGGTTTATATCTGCAATATACTTAAATGCCGTCCACCAGGCAATCGTAACCCCTTGCCCGATGAAATAAGCAAGTGTGAGCCGTTTTTGAAAAAACAATTGCAGATTATTTCGCCAAAAATAATCTGCGCTTTAGGAACTTTTGCCGCTCAGACACTTTTAAAGACTGATATACCGATATCCGCGTTACGCGGCCGTTTTCATTCCTATGAAGGAATAAAATTAATGCCGACATATCATCCGGCATATCTTTTACGCAATCCTTCGGCTAAGAAGCCAGTATGGGAAGATGTCCAGATGATTATGAAGGAAACTCAGCCCTAATTATTGGTGATTCAAACCAATAAGCTAAAAGAGGTTAAACAATGTTCAAGAAAATTATTTTCACATTGATTGCGGTTTTAATAATCATGAATTTTGGAGCTTGGGCCGAAGAAAAGAAACCGGTATTTAATGTTATTACAATTGACGGCGTTATTACATCGCCGACAGCAAAATACGTTGCCAATAGTATAAAAGATGCGCAACAAACAGAAGCTGAAGGACTGATAATCTTACTTGATACACCGGGTGGAATGGATACGGCGATGCGTGACATAGCCAAAAGCATTCTCAACGCGCCCCTTCCGGTAATTGTTTTTGTTTCTCCTCCCGGCGCTCGCGCCGCATCCGCGGGAGTCATTATCACGGAAGCTGCTCATATAGCCGCAATGGCTCCCGGTACAAATATAGGCGCCGCTCATCCTGTGGCTATCGGTCTTGGCGGAGGCGGTATGGATAAAACCATGTCCAAAAAAGTGGAAAACGACGCTGCCGCTTACGCCCGCAGCATTGCTAAATTAAGAGGCCGCTCTGAAGAATGGGCGGAAAAAGCTGTGCGTAAAAGTGAATCAATAACTGCTGAAGAAGCGCTTAAACTAAACGTTATTGATTTTGTAGCTCCCGATATCGACAAACTTTTAGTTGCCATCGATCAAAAAGAAGTAAATCTGGCGAAGGGCAAAAAGAAAATATCAACAAAAAATGCTATAATTAATAATAAGAAAATGGGGACGCGTCAGGGAGTCCTCGCGGCTATTTCCGATCCCAATATTTCTTATATCCTTTTGTTAATAGGACTGGCGGGCCTGTATTTTGAACTTTCCACGCCGGGAGCGATTTTGCCCGGAGTAATCGGTGGCATATCGCTCTTGCTGGCGTTTTTCGGCCTGTCCACTTTGCCGGTAAATTATTCGGGAATTTTACTAATAATTTTTGGTGTAATTTTATTCATTGCGGAGATAAAAGTTATGAGTCATGGTATTCTTACTGTCGGGGGAGTGATTTCCTTAATTATGGGATCATTGTTATTATTCGATACAACGGAGCCCGCCTTGCGCATTTCTTTGCAGGTTTTGATCCCAGCCATTCTGGTGGCTTCCGGTTTTTTTATTGTGGTTATCTGGTTGGCGATTAAAGCGCAAATGCGGAAACACTTCACGGGGGTGGAAGCAATGGCCGGCGCTGAAGCTGAAGTGGTGACCGACATTGACAATGAAGGCAAAGTATTTTTAAAAGGAGCATACTGGAGGGCAACAAGTGAAAAACCGATAAAAAAAGGAGCAAAAGTAAAAGTTATTAAGGTCGAAGGTCTGAGCTTGATTGTGGAAGAAATAAAGAAATAATAATCTTATAAATAAATTAAAGGAGGGAACTTAAAATGGTTGGTAATTTTTCTTTACCGCTGATAGTTGTTATCGTGCTGGTATTGATGTTTTTGGCATCCGCAATCCGTGTATTGAATGAATACGAAAGGGCTGTTGTTTTCCGTTTAGGCCGGATCAGGGACGTCAAAGGACCGGGATTGATCATCATAATTCCCGGCATTGACAAAGTGGTAAAAGTAGATATGCGGACAATCACCATGGACGTTCCCCCGCAGGATGTTATTACCAAAGACAACGTCTCCATTAAGGTAAATGCAGTAGTATATTTCCGGGTTGTTGATGCTAATGCGGCGGTGGTAGATGTCGAAAATTATCTCTATGCCACATCGCAGCTTGCCCAGACCACTCTCCGCAGTGTTTGCGGGCAGGTGGAATTAGATGAAATTCTTTCGGCGCGGGAAAAGATCAACATACATCTGCAGGAAATACTGGATCGCAGTACTGATCCCTGGGGCATAAAAGTATCGCTGGTGGAAGTAAAACAAATTGATTTGCCGGAAGAAATGAAACGGGCAATAGCCAAACAAGCAGAAGCGGAAAGAGAACGGCGCGCCAAGGTCATCAATGCTGAAGGCGAATTCCAGGCCGCGCAGAAATTAATTGAAGCGGCCGCTTTAATGGAAACACAGCCAATGTCTCTGCAATTACGTTATTTGCAGACATTGAATCAGATTTCTGCGGAACACAATTCCACGATATTATTTCCAATACCCATTGATCTGTTTAAACCATTTTTAAAATTGGCGGAAAAAGCGTAAAATAAAATTGGCGGGAGTTCAGGATCCCGCCAATTTAAAAATAGTTATGCAGGAGGAGAAACTTATGCCAAACGAGAAACGCAACATTATTACCGGTGGTCTCATTTTAATTACTTTAGGTGTATTAATTTTTATAAGCAGGACAACAAGCTATAGTTTTCAACATCAAACATGGCCGATTTTGATAATTGTTATTGGAATATCCACAATTATTCAGAAAGCAAAAGATTTTGGCGGTTGGTTTATCACTATCGCGGGAGTATTATTTCTCATTATTGAATTTTATGGTTTTGAACTTTCCCAATATTCCAAGTATCTATTGCCGGCGATATTGATTTTGCTGGGAATCTTTGTAATATTAAGACGGAAAAAACATAATTGAGACCTTTGCACAGCGTCTCTAAGCGTCATACCGGCTTATCCGACATACGCCGGAGTAATCGGTCCGAAGTCCGGCGTATGCCGGAGGTATCCAGGAAATATCATAGAATACTGGATTTCCGCTTTCGTAACCTGATAACCTGAAGGTCACGCGAAGTCATCTGCGACGGGAATGACAATATTATTGGTTTTATAAAGTTATGCAGAACTCTCATTATATTGAAAATTAAAGAAACGGAATTTCTTAAATATGTCTATTGCTAAAAAGATCAAATCATCCATTTCTCAATCATCGATGATCAGGAAAATGTTTGAAGAAGGAATTCTTCTCAAAAAAAAATATGGCGCGGATAAGGTTTATGACTTCAGTCTTGGTAATCCCAACGTGGAGCAGCCGGATGAATTTAAAAGTGAGCTGATTAACCTCGCGGCAGAGAAGATTCCTCTGAAGCACGGCTATATGCCTCAAGCCGGATATACGGAAACAAGACAGGTTATTGCCGGCAAAATCAGCAGGATCACCGGATTGAAAATGTCAGCAGATCATATTGTAATGTCCTGTGGCGCAGGTGGCGCGTTAAATGTAATCTTGAAAGCGCTGCTTGATCCCGGAGATGAAGTCATTGTGCTTAAACCTTTCTTCGTTGAATATCCTTTTTACATTGAAAATTATGGTGGTGTCGTAAAATTTGCCAAGACCAAAGCTGATTTTGCTTTGGATATCGCTGCCATTTCCAAAGCAATCAACAGAAAGACAAAAGCAATTATAATTAATTCGCCCAATAATCCAACCGGTAAGGTTTACAACAAAAAAAATATTACTGATTTAGCCCGGCTATTGAAAGAAAAGGGCAGGGCATACGACAAGGCAATATATCTCATATCTGATGAACCATACGCGGAAATAGTCTTTGATGGTGTGACCGTGCCCAGTGTATTGAAGGCTTACCCTAACAGCATTCTTGCCTATTCTTATTCCAAGACGCTGTCTTTGCCTGGAGAAAGAATCGGTTATATCACCGTCAATCCTAAGATTCATGAAGTAAACGATTTAATCAGCGCGCTGATTTTATGCACGCGTATAATGGGTTTTGTGAACGCGCCGGCTCTGATGCAACGGATAGTTGCCAGGCTTCGGGATGTCACTGTTGATGTAAAAGTTTATCAAAAAAAACGTGATCTGCTCTGTGCCGGATTGACTAAAGCAGGCTACAAATTTGAAAAACCGCAGGGCGCTTTTTATTTATTTGTCCAAAGCCCGATCCCCGATGATGTGGAATTTGTCAAAATGCTTTTGAAGAAAAATATTGTTGTTGCGGACGGCAGCGGTTTCGGCGGCCCCGGCTACTTCCGCATTGCTTACTGCGTTGACGATGCGACAATTGTGAATTCTATGGAAGGATTTAAGGAAGCGATCAATGACACTCGCTTAAAACGAGCGAAGTAAGGTTTGTCACTGCCACCTGAAGATGGCTGGATAATTCTTTCTTAGATTTTCCGAGTACTAAGTTTCGGAAAATCAAGGCTCATTAAAGCGTAAGTGGAATTGATTTCAGGAGCGTAGCGATAGTGACTCTCGCTGAGAGCGAATGAAATGACGTTCGAAGCTCAAGAGGAACAATCCCACCAACGCAGTTAGCAGGGATGTGGGATCAAGGAATGTAAATAAAATTTCTGTCATTGCCCGGCCTGACCGGGCAATCCAGTTACTAAGTTTATGTGTTGAATTATAAAAGCATAAAGTATTTTTACTGAGTGTTAATGAGTCCCAAGTTTTAGAAACGCAGTGAACGGAAACTTGCTGGTCTAATTATCCCGCCACAGGCGGAGGATATCGAAGATATCCGAGATGCCGACAGCGGAGCGGCGTTTGCAATATTAACACCGATCCATATAAACAATGTTATGCCTAAAATCTGAGAGGAGGGAATGATGGCAATCTCTGAATTTGCTACTTATATGAATCCACTTATCTTAGCGTTAAGGAAATTAGGTGGTTCGGCTCGTGCGGATGAAGTATGCAACGCCATTGCGGAAACATTACATCTTCCAGATGTTGTATTGGATAAACAGCTTAAGAATGGTGAGTCCAGATTCAAAAACCAAGTCCACTGGGCAAGGTTTTATTTGGCTAATACAGAATATATTGACTCTTCTAAACGTGGTGTTTGGACATTAACAGAGAAAGGCCAGACCACTTCAGAACTAAACGAAGATCAGTTACGTGAAATAATACAAGAAGTACAAACAAAAACTGTAAAAACAAAACTAGATAAAATCCAAAGCCAATTGGTTCGAGCTGAGGATAACAGTGGGGTAACCTTGCCAGATGCAACTGCGGCAAATTCAAGGGAACAATTACGGAATATTCTTAAATCATTGTCGCCTTCAGGTTTTGAGCGTATCTGTCAAAGATTGCTTAGAGAAGCTGGTTTTGAAAAAGTTGAAGTTACTGGGAGGTCTGGTGATGGGGGAATTGATGGAAATGGTGTTCTACAACTTAATCCGTTTGTAAGCTTTCAAGTTCTTTTCCAGTGCAAGCGATATGAAGGAAATGTTACCGCATCTCAAGTTCGAGATTTCCGTGGTGCTATGATGGGCCGAGCCGAAAAAGGAATAATATTGACTACGGGTCGCTTTACCGCAGATGCAGAACGTGAAGCAACCCGGGATGGCGTGCAACCTATTGAGCTTGTTGATGGCGATAAGCTTGTGTCAATGTTTGAACAGCTTGAGCTTGGAATGAGACCACAAACAGTATATGAAGTTGACGAAGCATTCTTTGAGCCATTTAAGGAATAAGTAATGAACCTCCCCGCAGCAAG